>NZ_JACJEC010000001.1:142348-534498 GCF_014163875.1 Pseudoalteromonas sp. SR43-3
TTTGCGCCAAAAATAAAAACAGTTCAAGCCAAGTCACCACCTAACTTGAACTGCTTTTTCACACTGACAACATCTTCACACACAATATAAAGATTCTGTTTACTACGCTTTGGTAGCTTTGTATTACATATCATGTGGTTTGTGCCAAAAATAAAAACAGTTCAAGCCAAGTCACCACCTAACTTGAACCGCTTTTTCACACTGACAACATCTTCACACACAATATAAAGATTCTGTTTACTACACGTTGGTAGCTTTGTATTGCATATCATGTGGTTTGCGCCAAAAATAAAAACAGTTCAAGCCAAGTCACCACCTAACTTGAACTGCTTTTTCACACTGACAACATCTTCACACACAATATAAAGATTCTGTTTACTACGCTTTGGTAGCTTTGTATTGCATACCATGTGGTTTGCGCCAAAAATAAAAACAGTTCAAGCCAAGTCACCACCTAACTTGAACCGCTTTTTCACACTGACAACATCTTACACACACAATATAAGATTCTTTTCACTGCTACGTTTGAGTTACTAGAACTCTAAAGGTTGCATTTATTGCTCTTAAGAAACAATTTAACTAAGTTGTTTTGAGCTGATAAAGCAACTTTAATATTTAACTTTATTTTCGACAAACGATAAAAACAAAACCAATGAGTGAAAAAAATTAAACTATAGACTTTAGTCTAATGCATGGTGCTAAGTTTATGTATTTAATTAAAAAATTATTTAAATTTGCAGAGAGGTTTAGACGAGTTCAGTAATACAACATAGAGTAGGTTGTATTACTGAACTCGTCTAATAGGGATTATTCTTGGATTTTTCTAAACGTATTTACAACCCACTTCGCAAATAAATCAAGGGGGTGATTAGGCGTGTTTGATTCGTGCTGCACTAAATAGTATTTATCTTTAGTTGTTAAAGGCTGTTCGAATAACTTGTAAAGCCATTGCTCATCTAGCCAGCTTTGGCTAATAGGCAGTGGAATAAGTGCAATGCCCATGCCTTGCTGCGCTGCACGCGCTACACCAAACATGCTATCTATTTGAATAATCTGCGAAGGAGAAAAATCATCAATCCCTGCTTTTTCGGCCCACTGATGCCAAGCCCAAGGGCGAGCTTTGTGCAAGATTAGCGGAACTTGGTTAAGGGCTTGACGATGATCGTCCCTCCACTGATCGAGCAATTTTTTATTACATGCAGGAATATATTCAAGGTTAAACAACTCAGTCGCTAACCCTTCAGTAGGTTTACCAGAGGACAATACAATAGATAAATCGCTATGACGCGTTAATTCTTTGCGTGTTTTAAGCGTGTCCATTTGCAGGTTTATATTAGGGTGTTCTGAGGTCCACTCACTTAATTTAGGCATGAGTAGTTCGCTGGCAAAAAATTCAGGCAGGGTAATCGTCAAATTTGTATTTTGCTGCATCTGACTAAACTCATTAATGGTGCTCTCTAACATTGTGATGATAGGAGACACAGCATCAAAAAAGTTTTTACCCGCTGTGGTTAAGCTAATTGAACGCGTTTTACGTTGAAAAAGCTCAATACCAAGTTGTTCTTCAAGTTGTTTTATTTGATGGCTTACCGCAGACGGCGTTAAGTACAGCTCATTAGCTGCATGCTTAAAACTTAGGCTTCTTGCGGCAAAGCAAAAAGAGCGAAGGCCACGAATAGGAGTTTGCATGTTTTCCAGAATTATTTAATTTATTGAGACGCCTTACTTAGGCAAAATTTGAACCAACTATTTAATGTTTAAATATCAATAGGTTAAAAATAAAATTAACGCTAGTTCACAAAAAGGGTGCAGGCTATCCACAAAATAGTGCAAAGAATCTAAGCGCTTACATTTAGTTTATATTTGTATTATAGATAAAATTTACTACAGATGTATGAATGACGGTAAAAATAATGACAAAAGATAAAAAAAATCCCTCGTAAGAGGGATTTTGGGTAACTCAGCGCCATTGGCACTGGGAATGAGGTCGGTACAGGGTAAAGCGTTATTTTTAAGCTAGAGCCTAAAAAACCATTTCTGGAACTTCACCATCAACAAGTAATTTACCTGCTGTTTTACTAATGATTTCATCAACAGTAACGCCCGGAGCACGTTCTAATAGATGAAATGCGCCGTCTTTAACTTCTAATACGGCTAAATCTGTTACTATTTTTTTTACGCAATTAACGCCAGTAAGCGGTAAAGAGCAGGCTTCTAATAGTTTAGAGTCACCATGCTTACTTGCATGGGTCATAGTAACAATAATATTTTTCGCGCCAGCGACTAAATCCATCGCGCCACCCATGCCTTTAATCAGCTTTTTAGGGATCATCCACGAAGCGATGTTGCCGTTCTGGTCAACTTCAAATGCACCCAGAACGGTTAAGTCTACATGACCACCCCGTATCATGGCAAAACTATCTGCACTATTAAATATGGCTGCACCTGTGGCTGCTGTCACGGTTTCTTTACCCGCGTTAATCATATCGGCGTCTAGCTCTGCTTTAGTTGGGTAAGGGCCCATGCCTAAAAGGCCATTTTCGGACTGTAACATAACTTCAATATCATCTGGTACATAGTTTGCGACGAGTGTCGGAATTCCTATGCCTAAATTTACGTAGTAACCGTCTTGTAGTTCTTGTGCAACGCGCATTGCAACTTGTTCACGTGATAATGCCATAATTTTGCTCCTGCTTAATCTCGTGTTGTTACACGTTCAATGCGTTTTTCAAAGCTGCCTTTAATAACGCGATTTACAAAAATACCCGGGGTATGAATTTGGCTTGGTTCAAGCTCACCCGGCTCTACAATTTCTTCTACTTCGGCAACGGTAATTTTGCCCGCTGTTGCCGCCATTGGATTAAAGTTCATGGCGGTGTGTCTAAACACTAAATTACCAAAGCGGTCGGCTTTCCACGCTTTAACAATAGCAAATTCACCCGTTATAGATTCTTCTAAAATATACGGGCGACCATTAAACTCTTTTACATCTTTACCCTCAGCCACAGGAGTACCGTAACCGGTTGCGGTGTAAAACGCAGGTATACCCGCGCCACCAGCACGCATTTTTTCAGCTAGTGTACCTTGAGGCGTAAGCTCTACATCAATTTCGCCACTTAATAACTGCTGCTCGAATAGGGCATTTTCGCCAACGTACGAGGCAACTACTTTTTTAATTTGTTTGTCTTGTAATAAAATACCTAAACCAAAGTCATCAACACCACAGTTATTAGATACTACGGTTAAGTTTTTTGTTTGCATGTGCTTAATTTGTTTAATTAAGCCCTCAGGAATACCACATAAACCAAAACCACCGGCGATAATGGTATCGCCGTCTTTTAATCCTTCCATTGCAGCTTCGTAACTAGAAACTACCTTATCAAAACCGGCCATGAGTCTCTCCTCATTGTGTGCTATTTGTTGTTAACTATCTTTAATCATTATTTCATAAGATAACTATTTAACCTGAACTCTGGTTAATAGATTTACTAACATATGAATCAGGGTGATATTTAAATTTATTTTCTCTAGCCAGAGATTTTCAGTGAAAACAAGGCGAATTTACGCGTCAATAGCTGGCCTATTGCAAGTAAATTCAACGCAGTTAGTGCTGAAAATAGCTGCTCGAGATAGATTTATTATCCAGAGCTCAGGTTATTTTGTGTGCAGTGCCACAGATACTTTGCTCACAGGTTGCTTACCAAGTGCTTTGGTTATCTCCCAGCCAGCGTCACTTAACCTTTGTAAATCAATTGAGTGTTCAATGCCAAGCCCTTGCAGTAAGTAAACTACATCTTCGGTGGCAACATTTCCTGACGCCCCCTTAGCATAAGGACAGCCACCAAGGCCCGCAACTGCCGCGTCAACCGTTGCAATACCTAGGCTTAAAGCTGCGTAAATATTTGTGAGCGCTTGGCCGTATGTATCATGAAAATGCACGGCCAACTTGGCTTTATCAATGTGCGTTAAAAGTAACTCGATTAATTGCGTTACTTTTTTTGCGGTGCCAACACCTATGGTATCGCCAAGGCTTACTTCGTAACAGCCTAAATCTAATAGCTTTTGCGATACACTTAGTACTGCTTGCGGGTCAATATCACCCTCATAGGGGCAACCGAGTACACAGCTTACATAACCACGTACACGAATATTATTAGCTTTAGCAAACGCCATTACTTCGCTAAAACGTTCAATACTTTGCTCAATTGAGCAGTTGATATTTTTTTGACAAAACGACTCACTTGCAGCGGTAAATATAGCAAACTCTTTAATGCCAACAGCGTGCGCTGCTTGTGCACCTTTTAAGTTAGGGGTAAGGGCGCTTAAATTTACATTGGGTAAATCAAGGGCTGATATTACATCCGCTGAGTCTGCCATTTGTGGCACCCACTTAGGGGAGACAAACGCGCCCGCTTCAATATCTTTTAAACCTGCAGCACTTAGGGCGTTAATAAGCGCTACTTTATCGGCTGTGCTTACTGTTTTTTCGTTTTGTAGGCCGTCTCGCGCGCCAACTTCAACAATACGTACTTTACTTGGAAAGGCACTCATTATGCACCTTCCTCAGTTGTATCTTCGACAATAGCAAGTAAGGCTCCATGCGTTACTAATTCGCCTTCACCAAAACAGTAGCTTTTTAAAATGCCGTCATGCGGTGCGTTTAGCGTGTATTCCATTTTCATGGCTTCGATAATAACAACCGCATCGCCTTTGGTAATTGTGCTACCAATGTCGATTAAGTGCTTAACTACTGTGCCATTAAGCGGCGCCGCAAGTGGCAGTGCTTCACTTTCGTGCGAACTAATATAATGTTTATCAACTAGTTCAAGCTTAGTTTGCAGTGCTTTATTCATCACTGTCACACTATTGCCTACCGTAGTTACGTGCGCGCTATGTTTTTCACCGTTGATAAATACACTGCACAGATTATTATTTAATGTGCCTTGTAGTTTAAATACATGCTCGTTATGCGTAATACTATAACCCGCTGCTGTTTTTATAGCGCTTAGCTGTAAATCGGCAAAAGGGACTTTAATTGCTTGTGGTGCATTGAGTGTAAAACCACTCAGTTGTTGCCACGGGCTTGCACTGTATTGCGCATTTTGGGTGTTAGTTAGCGATTCTAAATATGCAAAAGCACCAATAAGCTGACTTGCTTGTAATAACGATTCATTAACCGCAACTAACGAATCACCTTGCTCAGCAATAAAGTGTGTGCTTGGCGCACCTTGTTTAAAGGTAGGGTGGCTTGCTAAATTATGTAAAAAGCCAATGTTAGTGCTAAAACCCGCTAAATGAAATTGCTCAAGGGCTTGTTGTAAGCGGCTCAGTGCTTGTTCGCGATTGTCGTCATGCACAATAAGTTTTGCAATCATCGGGTCGTAAAACGGGCTGATTCCGTCGCCTTGTGCAATGCCTGTATCAATGCGTACAAATTCGCTGTTAAGGGGTGTGTGTAGTGCTTCAATAGTGCCCGAGCACGGGATAAAGTCGTTAGCTGGATCTTCTGCGTATATACGCGCTTCAAAGCTATGACCCTGCAATTGAATATCACTTTGTGTCAGTGGCAATGTTTGCCCACCCGCAATATTAATTTGCCAATTGACTAAATCTACACCCGTTACCATTTCGGTCACTGGGTGCTCTACTTGAAGGCGCGTATTCATTTCCATAAAGAAAAATTCATCGCCACAAAGTAAAAACTCAACCGTACCTGCGCCTCTATAATTTATAGCCAGTGCACAACGTACAGCCGCTTCGCCCATTTCTTTGCGTAGTGCGTCAGATAAACCCGGAGCAGGGGCTTCTTCAATTACTTTTTGATGACGACGTTGCAAAGAACAATCACGATCGCCTAAATAAACACAGTTGCCGTGGTTATCTGCAAATACTTGCACCTCAACATGGCGAGGCTGGTTAACGTAGCGCTCTAATAACACTAAGTCGTTACCAAAACCGGCAATCGCTTCACGTTGCGCACCTTGTAGTGCGCTCATAAAGTCTTTTGCTTTTTGTACAACGCGCATGCCTTTACCGCCGCCGCCAAAGGCCGCTTTAATGAGTACAGGGTAGCCAATTTTTTCAGCTTCACTTTGTAAAAAAGCAGGGTATTGTTTATCACCATAATAACCAGGTACTAATGGCACATTAGCAGCTGCCATTATTTCTTTAGCGCGGGTTTTAGACCCCATTGCTTCAATGCTACTTGCTGGTGGCCCTATAAAAGCGATGTTATTAGCTTCGCAGGCTTTAGCAAATTCGCTGTTCTCAGATAAAAAACCATAGCCTGGGTGAATACAGTCAGCGCCGCAGTCTTTGGCAACTTGTAAAATTTTGTCTGCTACTAAATACGAATCTTTACTTGGCGCGGCACCAATATGGTAAGCCTCGTCAGCCATTTTTACGTGCTGGGCATGTTTGTCTGCATCAGAGTAAACCGCGATTGTGGTTAAGCCCATTTGTTTTGCGCTGCGCATTACACGGCACGCAATTTCTCCACGATTGGCAATCAGTATTTTTTGTAATCGTTGTGTGTTCATAATCAATCCTACAGTTGCCAAGCGGGTGAGCGTTTATCAAAAAAAGCACTTAGCCCTTCTTGACCTTCTTCAGATACGCGAATTTTTGCAATACGCTCTGCGGTAAGCTCAATGAGTTCATCGGTAATTTCTTTATTTGCTACATCGTTAATTAATGCTTTTGCGGCTTTTACTGCAACAGGTCCGTTATCAATCAGTGTTTGCAGCATATTATCGAGCGCACAGTCTAAATTACCGGTTACTTGATGAATTAAGCCAAGTTGCTTAGCAGTATGTGCATCAAACACTTCAGCCGTTAAAAAGTACCTGCGAGCAGCGCGCTCACCAATAGCTTTAATAACGTATGGACTAATAACCGCCGGAATAAGACCCAGTTTTACTTCACTTAAACAAAATTGTGCATCGTCTTTACTAAGGGCTATGTCGCAACAGGCTATTAAGCCCAGAGCACCACCAAAAGCGGCACCTTGCACAGCACAAATTGTAGGATGCGGGGAGCTTGCCAATACCTGCATTAATTTAGCTAATTGCATTGAATCAGCTAGGTTATCGGTGTAATTGTTATCAGCCATTGATTTCATCCAGGCTAAATCGGCACCGGCTGAAAAGTGTTTACCTTCTGTTTTTAAAACCAAAGCACGAATATCAAGCGTATTTGCATGTTCAATACACTGGATCAGCTCATGTATTACTTCACTGTTAAATGCGTTTCTTTTTTCTGGGCGACTTAACACAAGTACAGCCACATTAGATTTTGTTATTTGTAGTGTTACTGACATTTTGCGCTCCGGTTACATTCTAAATACGCCAAATTTCGAATCACGTTTTGGTGCGTTATTCGCAGCCGTTAACGCAAGCCCTAATACATTACGCGTATCGGCAGGGTCTATAATGCCGTCATCCCACAAGCGTGCGCTTGCGTAATACGGATGACCTTGCTCTTCGTACTGTTCAATAATTGGCTTTTTAAAATCACTGATTTCTGGCTCGCTCATGGTTTGGCCTTTGCGTGCTAAACCATCTTGTTTAACTTGCGCCATTACACCAGCTGCTTGCTCGCCGCCCATTACCGAAATACGGGCATTAGGCCACATCCACATCATGGTTGGTTCAAATGCGCGGCCACACATACCGTAGTTACCTGCGCCGTATGAGCCGCCAATAAGTACTGTGAATTTAGGCACATCAGCACACGAAACCGCCATCACCATTTTAGCGCCGTGCTTAGCAATACCTTCGGCTTCGTATTTTTTACCCACCATAAAGCCGGTAATATTTTGTAAAAATACTAAAGGAATATTGCGCTGAGCACACAGTTGAATAAAGTGCGCGCCTTTTTGCGCCGACTCACTAAATAAAATACCGTTATTAGCCACTATGCCAACAGGATTGCCGTAAATACTGGCAAAACCGGTGACCAGCGTTTCACCAAAGTAACGTTTAAATTCATCAAATGATGAGTCGTCCACTGTGCGCGCTATTACTTCGCGTACATCAAATGGCTTTTTAAGGTCGGTGCCCACAATGCCGTAAAGCTCGTTTATATCGTAACGGGGTGGTTTTACATCATCTAGAAGAGGGGCCGTAGGGCGTGTATAATTAATACGCTCAATACATTGGCGCGCAATAGACAGCGCATGGGCGTCGTTTTCAGCGTAGTGATCGGCAACACCCGAAATTTTACAGTGCACATCGGCGCCGCCTAACTCTTCGGCTGTTACTTCTTCGCCGGTTGCTGCTTTTACAAGGGGCGGACCTGCTAAAAATATAGTGCCTTGATCTTTTACAATAATACTTTCATCTGCCATTGCAGGTACGTACGCACCACCTGCGGTACATAAGCCCATTACTACAGCAATTTGTGGAATGCCTTTACCCGACATACGGGCTTGATTGTAAAAAATACGACCAAAATGCAGCTTATCTGGAAATACATCATCTTGCTCTGGCAGATTTGCACCGCCCGAATCCACCAAATAAATACATGGTAAGTGGCAACGCTCGGCGATATCTTGTGCGCGTAAATGCTTTTTAACGGTAAGCGGAAAATATGTACCGCCTTTAACCGTGGCATCGTTTGCAATAATCATGCATTCAACGCCTTTAACACGGCCAATACCGGCTACAACGCCTGCACAAGGTATTGCTTGTTCGTACACACCAAAGGCAGCAAATTGCGAAATTTCTAAAAACGGTGAGCCTTCGTCAATTAATGTATTTATGCGGTCGCGTACAAATAATTTACCACGGCCTTCGTGGCGCTCTTTTAATGCAGCGCCTCCGCCTTGGCTAATTGTGGCTACTTTACTGCGTAAATCATCCACCAGCGCTGACATATTTTTATGGTTTTGCACAAACGTTGGGTCGTGAGGATTAACGCTCGATTTTAAAATAGTCATGGTTTAATCCTTAACGGCTTTCTGTGAAAAGTTCGCGGCCAATAAGCATGCGACGAATTTCGGATGTACCTGCACCAATTTCGTATAATTTAGCGTCACGAAGAAGACGACCCGTTGCGTATTCGTTTATGTAGCCATTACCACCTAAAATTTGAATTGCATCTAGCGCCATTTTAGTTGCAAGCTCTGCGGCGTATAAAATGGCACCGGCGGCATCTTTACGGGTGGTTTCGCCTCGGTCACACGCTTTAGCTACCGTGTATACGTATGAGCGCGCAGCATTCATTTGTGTATACATGTCGGCTACTTTGCCCTGAATTAACTGAAATTGACCAATAGGGGTATCAAACTGTTTACGCTCATGAATGTACGGCACCACTATGTCCATACACGCTTGCATTATGCCAAGCGGGCCCGCTGCAAGTACTACGCGTTCGTAATCAAGGCCACTCATAAGTACTTTAACGCCTTCGTTTAAGTTACCTAAAATGTTTTCCTCGGGTACTTCGCAGTTTTCAAATACTAGCTCACAGGTATTTGAGCCGCGCATGCCCAGTTTGTCGAGCTTTTGCGCTGTTGAAAAACCAGGAAAGTTGCTCTCAACAATAAATGCGGTAATGCCTTTAGCGCCGGCGTTTAAATCTGTTTTAGCGTAAATAACTAATGTGTGCGCGTCTGGGCCATTGGTGATCCACATTTTATTGCCGTTTAAAATGTACTTATCGCCTTTTTTTTCGGCTTTGAGTTTCATCGATACAACGTCAGAACCCGCATTAGGCTCGCTCATTGCAAGGGCACCAATGTGCTCACCACTAATAAGCTTTGGTAAGTATTTTTCTTTTTGAGCTTGTGTGCCGTTACGGTTAATTTGATTAACGCACAGGTTTGAATGTGCTCCATAGCTTAACCCTATAGAGGCACTGGCACGGCTAATTTCTTCCATAGCAATAACATGTTCTAAGTAACCTAAACCGGCGCCGCCAAGTTCTTCAGATACGGTCATACCTAGTACGCCCATTTCGCCCATTTGAGACCAAAGTTGATTTGGAAAAGCGTTATCTAAGTCCGTTTTTTCAGCAAGCGGGGCAATCTCCTGACTCGCAAAACTGTTTACGTGGTCGCGGATCATATCGGCGGTTTCGCCAAGGCCAAAGTTCATTTCTTTATATTGTGAAATAGTGCTCATGATTCATTCCTGTGTGACGTGTGTGTTGTCAATGTGTTTTTATTTTAAAAATAAACTTACTCGTCTATTTTATTAAGCGTGTCTCTACAGCGGCGCTCGGCCGTCACCAACTCCATAAGAACAACTTTAATGTCGTCCATTTGTTGAGATAGGTCTGCTTTTTTTTCTGAAATAAGGTCAAGCATAGTAACCAACTGCTTAGCGCTTGATTTATCTGCGTCGTACAGTTCAAACAAACGACCGGTTTCGGCCAATGTAAAGCCAAGGCGCTTACCACGTAATATTAGTTTTAAACGCACTTTATCGCGTTTTGAATAAATACGGGTTTGACCATTACGTTCTGGCGTTATTAACCCTTGGTCTTCGTAAAAGCGAATAGAGCGGGTTGTAATGTCAAATTCTTTAGCGAGTTCGCTAATGCTAAATGTTTGTTCATTACTGGCCGGCATTTTGGCTGAGCTTGCAAAGTTTGTTTGATTATCTGGTTTCATAATTGTATTTACCTCATTCGAATAACTCCAATATAAGTGAAGTTTACGTAAAGGTAAAGCTTGGTGTGATTTGAAACTATTTATAAAGGGATGCTTAAGTGAGGTATTGATTTATATTATTAATATTCAATGGGTTATTTTTATTTTATCAGTGTAGCCTAACCGATGGAAAATAATCCTTACACTTATAAAACTAAAAATTAAGCTGTTTTTAGTTGACGTTGGCGTAAACGTTAGTATTGTGTAAGGGTATTAAATAATAAATGAATACTAAATTAATAGAGCAAATATACTAACAACTATTTGCATATAAATACAATGGAGTTAGTTATGACTTTAGAATCAGTGGTAATTGTAGCAGCAAAACGCACCCCAATGGGTGGTTTTATGGGAGCGTTAAGTGATGCGCAGCCTACCGAGCTTGGCGCTACCGCCATTGCAAGCGCACTTGCACAAACTGGTTTAGCTAATGATGCAATAGACGAAGTAATTATGGGCTGTGTATTACCAGCAGGCCTTGGACAAGCACCCGCACGCCAAGCAATGTTAAAAGCAGGCCTTGCACTTAGCACTGGTGCTACAACAATTAATAAAGTATGTGGCTCTGGTTTAAAAGCGGCCATGCTTGCAAACGATTTAATTAAAGCAGGCTCTATTCAATCTGCTATTGCCGGTGGCATGGAAAGCATGACAAACGCACCGTACTTCATACCTAAAGCGCGTGGCGGTATGCGCATGGGACATGGCGAAATAAAAGATCACATGATGAGCGATGGCCTTGAAGACGCTTACGACAACAAAGCTATGGGTTGTTTTGCACAAGACACCGCCGACGAATACGGCATTGGCCGCGAGCAAATGGATGCGTTTGCATTAGGCTCATTAAGTAAAGCTAAAGCCGCTATACAAAACGGTAGCTTTGATAACGAAGTTGCACCCCATACAATGCAAACACGCAAAGGCGATGTAACAGTATCGATTGATGAGCAACCAGGTAACGCCCGCCCAGAAAAAATCCCTACCTTACGTGCAGCTTTTAAAAAAGACGGCACTATTACAGCGGCTAATTCATCGTCAATTTCAGACGGTGGCGCAGCGCTTATATTAATGAGCGAATCAAAAGCAAAAGAGCAGGGCTTAACACCGCTTTGTAAAATTGTGGCGCACAGCACGCATTCTCAAAAACCAAGTGAATTTACAGTAGCGCCAGTAGGGGCTATGAACAGCGTGCTTGAAAAAGCAGGTTGGGCTGTAAACGACGTTGATCTTTGGGAAATTAACGAAGCATTTGCCATGGTAACCATGCTGGCTATTAACGAGTTAAAACTTGATGAAAGCAAAGTAAACGTTAACGGCGGTGCATGTGCACTTGGCCACCCAATTGGTGCAAGCGGCGCGCGTATTTTAGTAACGCTGATTCATGCCCTTAAAAACCGAGGTCTTAAAAAAGGCATTGCGTCTTTATGTATTGGTGGCGGTGAAGCGGTTGCTATGGCCGTAGAAGCGTATTAACTAGGTATTAAATAGTTATAAGAAAGCTGTACGAATAACTACAAAAGCGCTGCACTAATAATGCTAACAAAGCGGCGCTACCAATTTTAAAAGAGAACACACAACTCACACACTAGGATTTAATCATGCACCAAGTACCACTACTTATAAATGGCGAATTTATTCAATCAGCATCAAAAGAGCTTATCGATGTTATAAACCCAGCAACTCAAGAAGTACTTGCACAAGTGCCATGTACCACAGAATCAGAAATGGACGCGGCAATCGCCTCAGCTTCTGAGACGTTTAAAACATGGAAAGACGTACCTATTACTGAACGTGCTCGCATTATGATGAAGTACGCTGCGCTATTAAAAGAACATCATGATGAGCTTGCTACCATTATTTGCCACGAATTGGGTAAAACATTTGAAGATGCAAAAGGCGATGTTTGGCGTGGTATTGAAGTAGTAGAACAAGCAGCAAACGCACCATCATTAATGATGGGTGAAACAATGGAAAACGTAGCGCGTAAAATCGATACGTATTCTTACATGCAGCCACTTGGCGTATGTGCGGGCGTAACCCCGTTTAACTTCCCTGCAATGATCCCACTTTGGATGTTCCCGCTGGCTATTGTGTGTGGTAACACCTTTATTTTAAAACCGTCTGAGCAAGATCCACTTACACCAATGCGCTTAGCAGAGCTATTTATTGAAGCCGGCGCACCAAAAGGCGTATTACAGGTTGTTCATGGTACAAAACCACAAGTAGACCGCTTACTAGAAGATAAAGCAGTGCGTGCTATTTCGTTTGTAGGCTCGTGTGGTGTAGGTGCTTATATTTATTCTAAAGGCACACAAAATCTTAAACGCGTGCAAGCGTGTGTTGGCGCTAAAAACCACATGGTTATTATGCCTGATGCAAGTAAATCGCACGTTGTAAACAACCTAGTAGGCGCATCAGTAGGTGCTGCTGGCCAGCGTTGTATGGGTATTTCGGTTGCTGTGTTTGTAGGTCAAGCAAGTCAGTGGGTAGATGAAATAAAAGCAGGCTTTAAAAATGTACGCCCAGGCGTGTGGGATGATGCAAACGCGGCATACGGTCCACAAACATCAAAAGCAGCAAAGGCACGTATTTTATCACTCATTGCTGGTGGTAAAGAGCAAGGCGCTACCTGTTTAATTGATGGCTCTGACTTTACGGTTGAAGGGTATGAGCAAGGTAACTGGGTTGGTCCGACGTTATTTACCGATGTAACCAAAGAGATGGATTTATACAAAGAAGAAATATTTGGTCCAGTACTCGCGTGTATGTTTGTAGACACGCTTGATGAGGCAATCGCACTTATTAACGACAGCCCTTACGGTAACGGCACCTCGTTATTTACCTCAAGCGGCGCAGTGGCTCGTAAATTCCAACACGAAATTGAAGTAGGCCAAGTAGGTATTAATGTGCCAATTCCGGTGCCACTTCCGTTCTTTTCATTCACTGGTTGGAAAGGCTCGTTTTACGGCGATACTCACACGTACGGTAAGCAAGGTATTCGCTTTTACACAGAAACTAAAACAATTACATCACGTTGGTTTGAAGACGACATTGCGTCGGGCCCAAACATGAGTATTAACTTAAAATAATCGTAATTAAAAAATGAGTAAATAAAAGAATAATTAATAAAAAAGATGGGCGCGAAGGCTACTTCACACACAACACACACATAAGCCTTCGCCGCTCGTCACAAACTATCCCTGTGACGGGAAACACTAACAACACAACTAACACAATTAAAGAGGTCTACCATGGACTTTAACTTATCTGAAGATCAACAAGCCTTTGCACAAACTGCACGTCAATTTGCCGAGTCAGAACTTGCGCCCCATGCAGCAAAATGGGATCGCGAACATATCTTTCCTAAAGACACGATTAAAGCAGCGGGCGAGCTTGGTTTTTGTGGTTTATACACGCCAGAGGAAGCAGGCGGCCTTGGTTTATCACGTTTAGATTCGAGCATTATTTTTGAGCAGCTTGCTATGGGCTGTACAGCAACAACGGCCATGTTAACTATTCATAATATGGCTACCTGGATGGTAGCAAGTTTTGGTACCGATGCCGTTAAAGACAAATACGTAGAGCAATTAGTCATGGGCGAGTTACTTGCCTCTTACTGTTTAACAGAGCCAGGCTCGGGCTCAGATGCCGCATCACTTAAAACAAAAGCCGTGCTTGAGGGTGATGAGTACGTTATTAATGGCTCAAAAATGTTTATATCAGGCGCGGGCGAAACCGAAGTATTAGTGGTAATGGCACGTACAGGCGGCGAAGGCGCTGCGGGTATTTCGGCATTTGTAGTGCCTGCCGACGCAAAAGGCGTTGAATACGGCAAAGCTGAAGAAAAAATGGGTTGGAACGCACAACCAACACGGCTAATTAGCTTTGAAGATGTGCGCATCCCTGCGCATAACTTGTTAGGCGCAGAGGGCGAAGGCTTTAAATTTGCGATGCAAGGCCTTGATGGCGGTCGAATTAACATTGCCACATGTTCAATTGGTACAGCGCAAGCGGCGCTTAATACAGCCCGTGAATATTTAAAAGAACGTACACAATTTGGTAAACCATTGGCTTCGTTTCAAGCATTGCAATTTAAAATTGCCGATATGAACACCGAGCTTGTAGCTGCGCGCCAAATGGTAAGGCTTGCTGCATTTAAACTTGATAATAACGACGTTGAAAAAACCACTTACTGCGCCATGGCTAAACGCTTTGCTACCGATGTTGGCTTTACTGTGTGTAACGACGCACTGCAAATTCATGGTGGTTACGGTTACATAAAAGAATACCCGCTTGAGCGCCATGTACGTGATGTACGCGTTCATCAAATTTTAGAGGGCACTAACGAAATTATGCGTGTGATTATAGCGCGCCGTATTTTGGCTGAGTCTGCAAGCGACGTTTTATAAGGAGCAATGTATGTCAGAATCTAAATCTAATCCGAGTATTGAACTTACAACCGAAGGTCATGTTGCTATTTTAACTATGTCTAACCCGCCAGCAAACACCTGGACAAAAGACACCCTAGTTGATTTAAAAAATACCGTTAACGCGCTTAATAATAATAAAAATATTTATGCATTAGTACTGACTGGTGAAGGCGAGAAGTTTTTTAGCGCGGGTGCCGACCTAAACGTATTTGCTGGTGGCGATAAAGGCGTAGCTGCTGATATGTCGCGTGTATTTGGTGAAGCATTTGAAGCGCTTACTAATTTTAGAGGCGTGTCGGTTGCTGCCATAAACGGCTATGCAATGGGCGGCGGTTTAGAGGTGGCGCTTGCGTGCGACGTACGTATAGCGGAAGAGCAAGCACAAATGGCATTGCCTGAAGCTAAAGTAGGGTTATTACCCTGTGCGGGTGGCACACAAAATTTAGCATGGCTAGTTGGCGAAGGCTGGGCAAAACGCATGATTTTATGCGGCGAGCGCTTAAAAGCCGATAAAGCCCTGCAAATTGGCTTAGTAGAAGAAGTAGTACCACAGGGTGAAAGCTTTGCGGCGGCATTAAAACTGGCCAACCAAGTGGCCGATCAAAGCCCCACCTCAGTTGCAGCATGTAAAACATTGATTCAAAAAGGGCGCCATCAACCAATGGCAAGTGTATTGCCTCTTGAGCGCGAGTTATTTGTTGGTTTATTTGATACCGAAGATCAACAAGAAGGCGTAAATGCCTTTTTAGAAAAACGCCGCGCTAACTGGGTAAATGGCTAATGAGTGCTTTAACATTATTAAATAGCGCCGATGAGCCCGTGGTATTTGAAACCGCAACCGCAGAAAACGGCAGTTTAATTGGGCTTATTACACTCAATGCGCCAAAAGCCTTAAATGCACTTAATTTTGAGATGATCAAATTACTTGAGCCGCAATTGCGAGCTTGGCAAGACGATGATGCTATTGCAATGGTGTTGTTAAAAGGCGCAGGCGATAAAGCATTTTGTGCAGGCGGCGATGTTGTAAGCCTTCATCATGCAATGGCGCAAGGTAAACCAACAAGCTTAGTTGAAGAGTTTTTTACGCTTGAGTACAAGCTTGATTACCTTATTCATACCTTTGATAAACCAATCCTTGTTTGGGGTAACGGCATAGTGATGGGCGGCGGTTTAGGGCTAATGGCCGGTGCTAGCCACCGCGTTGTAACCGAAACATCTCGCATTGCCATGCCAGAGCAAACCATTGGTTTATACCCAGATGTAGGCGGTAGTTACTTTTTACATAAAATGCCACAAAGCGTCGGGTTATTTTTAGGGCTAACGTCGGCATCAATTAACTGCGAAGACGCACGTTTTGTATCACTTGCCGATCACTTCATCGACAGCACTAAATATGATTCCATGCTTGCGCAAATTTTAGCAGCTAACTGGGGCAAAACCGCAAGCTTAAATCATGAGCGTTTAACTAAGTTATTAACCGATTTAGACAACCAATCTGCGCGTATGCCAAAAGGCAATATAAAAGCTAATTTAAAAACAATTCAAAAGCTGGGTGAGTTTACAACCTTGCAGGAGCAAGTTGATTATATTTTAGGGCTAACCACAGATGACAAGTGGTTACAACGCGCTCAAAAATCACTTAAACACGGATGCCCATTAAGTTGTGCACTCGTTAGTGAGCAATTAAAAGCCAGCAAAGGCAAAAGCTTATTAGCGTGTTTTAAAATGGAGCTAAGTATGTCGGTTCGCGCTGGCGAAGTAGGTGAATTTCAAGAAGGTGTAAGGGCGTTATTAATAGATAAAGACGGCGCGCCTAATTGGCAGTACAAAACACTAAGTGATGTACCACAAACAATAATCGACAGTTTTTTTGCTAACCGCTTTGGCGAAAAACACCCTCTCAATGGCTTAGACACGCCATCACACAAATAAAGGAAAGACGATGACTAAACTAAATATTGGTTTTATCGGCTTAGGTAATATGGGCGGCCCAATGGCGGCTAACTTAATTAAAGCAGGCCATATTGTTAGCGTGTTTGATTTAAACCAGTCGGTCGTAAATGAGCTTGCAAGCAAAGGCGCAAAAGCCGCAGTTGATGCAAAGCAGTGCGCAACCAATGCTGACGTACTTATTAGTATGTTACCTGCAGGCAAACATGTTAAATCGCTGTATTTGGGTAATAACGACGACAGCGGTTTAATTAACGTGCTGAGCAACAATACATTAGTAATTGATTGCTCAACAATAGATGCAGAATCAGCACGTATTGTAGGCAGTAAACTTGGCGAGCAGGGCATAAGCTTCGTGGATGCACCGGTATCGGGCGGCGTTGCAGGCGCAACTGCTGGCACTCTTACCTTTATTGTAGGTGGCGAAAAAGCAGCGTTCGATAAAGCAAATACAGTGCTGAGTGATATGGGTAAAAACATATTTCATGCAGGCGATATTGGAGCAGGGCAAGTAGCAAAAATATGTAATAACATGCTACTTAGCATTTTAATGGCAGGTACCAGCGAAGCACTGCAAATGGGTATTAACAACGGCCTCGATCCTAAAGTACTTAGCGACATTATGACTGCAAGCTCTGGCCGTAACTGGACGCTTGAGCTTTACAATCCTTGCCCAGGTGTAATGGATACCGCACCGGCTAGTAACGATTACAAACCAGGCTTTATGGTTGATTTAATGGCTAAAGACCTAGGACTTGCCATGGAAGCCGCGCAGCAAAGTAATTCATCAACCCCAATGGGTTCAATGGCTAAAAATTTATACACTATGCTACAGCACCAAGGTGCGGGTAGTGATGACTTTAGTGCCATTTTTAAACTGTTTTCTAAGTAGGAGCAACGCGTGGAAATTAAAAATAACACGGTAGTAATAACCGGTGGCGCACAAGGTTTAGGCTTTGCAATGGCGCAAAAGTTTGCACTTATGGGTGCCAACATTGCTTTAATAGATATGGCGCAAGACTTATTAAACAACGCATGCGAGCAATTAACGCAGCTTGAAGGTGTAACTAGCAATATTAAAGGTTATGCCGCAAACGTAACAAATGAGAGCGAAGTAGAAAACGTATTTAATACCATCAACAGCGATTTTGGCCATATTGGCGTGCTTATAAACAACGCCGGTATTTTACGCGACGGCATGTTTATAAAGGCTAAAGACGGCAAAGTCGTTAAAAAAATGTCTCTTGAGCAATTTCAATCCGTGATTGATGTAAACCTGACCGGTGTGTTTTTAGCAGGGCGGGAAGCTGCAAGCCACATGATTGAATCTGGTAAAGGCGGCGTTATAGTTAATATGTCGAGCGTAGCGCGCGCAGGTAACATAGGCCAAACAAACTACGCGGCATCAAAAGCAGGCGTAGTGGCACTTACCACCACATGGGCTAAAGAACTTGGTCGATTTGGTATACGCGTAGGCGCTATTGCACCAGGTGTTATAAGCACCGCCATGACCGACGCCATGAAGCCAGAAGCCAAACAACGTATGCTTGCAGTAACGCCGGTAGGGCGTTTAGGCGAAAGCGACGAAATTGCGCATACTGCACAATACATAATCGAAAACGACTTTTTTACCGGCCGCGTTGTTGAAATAGACGGCGGCATTCGTTTGTAAACCGAACTGGATTAAGATTGATTTAAAAAGCATGGCGCTTGTGGGCTGTGCTTTTTTGTTTTAAATCGGGGAGTTTATAATCTTGAAAAAGGGCTGATAACGGCGTTGGAAATTTGTTGTGAAATTAGTTGCTCATTTGCTCTTAATAAAACCTAATGAGAGTGGCTTTTTAATCACTTCTTTAAATAAAAAGCTCAACGCATTTAAGGCTTGTGTTTGAGTGTTAGGAGCAACATTTTGTTGGTTGACTAAACGAGTTTAAAAAGCTAAAAAAAGTTCGACCTCATTATCTCCATCGTTGTTGGGTGCCTCATAGAATTAAATCAAATAAACGAAGCTATCCAGTATAAATACGCTTTAATAGTACTTTTAGCATAACGCTTTAGATACATTTGTTCGGCTATCATAGTTAAAAAAGATGATTTCATGATATGAATCTCTAGTAAAAGTTAACTGTATATATAGACAGTACTTGTTGTTTTGTCCAATATTACTGAGCTCCACCATTTCGTGTATTTGTGCATTGATTAAAAATAATTTCCAGTTAACTAATTGTTTACAGGTGTTTATTTGATGATTAAGATAAATGCACTGTAATATATGGACATTTGTCGGTTTATAAAACGACAAATGTCGTAGACAAAATTGTTATAACCAAAGGAGCTGTAGTGGATGGAATCAAAAGTAAAGTTAACTGGTGGCACGTTATTCGTAATAGCGTTAATTGTTCTCTTTTTGGGGAATGCACGTTCCATAGAAATTGTAGAAAAACTAGATGAGATACAGTCTGATGTTTCTAGCTTAAAAAGTGAAGTTGCATCTTACAAGCAGCAAGTTGAAATATTGAAAAATGAAAACCTTAACTTAAAAGAGCAGCTTAGAAGTGGTAATTAGTTATAACAAGCTGTTAAACAAGGACAATGCTCCTGACCCGTTTTAGTGGACACCTCCTCATCACTTTGAGGAAAATAAAAAAAATAACAGTGACACCCATCCTTAATTTATTAAATCAACAGGCTTGCAAAAAATTTAACAGGGATAAAAATAGTTTTTTTTACCCAAAACTCTAAACACGTTTTATTAAAGAGAAGCTTTTCTTTAACCTAACCTTTCGTTCAAAAAAAAGCACAAACGGCTTTTTAATTTTACGTAAAAAGTCAGTAATCGACTGTACCTGGACTAGAGCTTGGGGATGGTTAAGACATCAAATTATAACGAATTATTTAAAATACTCGTACGTATCAATTTTGTTAAACCTAGGTTCAGTTATTATCAATATGATTATTACCTGAAATTAATCCAGTGCTCGCACTACTAATTAAATTATGGAGATCCCCATGAGTAAGCAGATAGATAAAGCAATGCCACAAGCAGAATTCATCGCGCAGGACTACCAAGGCTCAGGAAAGTTGAAGGACAAAACAATATTAATAAGCGGCGGTGATAGTGGCATTGGCCGTGCGGTGGCATTGCATGCGGCCCGTGAAGGCGCGAAGATAGCTTTTATATACCATACTGATGCTGACGCTGCAGAGCACACCCGCAAAGCAATAGAATCCGAAGGGGCAGAGGTTTTGGTTATACAGGGAAATGTTGGTAAAAGTTCAAACTGTGATGCGGCGGTGGCTAAAGTGATTGATCATTGGGGTGAGTTGCATGTTTTGGTTAATAACGCTGGTTTTCAAAAGCCATTTGATAGCTTAACTGATATTAGTGATGAGCAATGGGCAGCCCATTTTGATGTCAATATGCACGGTATGTTCTATCTGGCGCGAGCCGCGCTGCCACATCTAAATGAAGGTGCTAGCATCATCAATACCACGTCTGTCAATGCATTTGCTGGTAATAAGCATTTGGTGCCTTACACAGCGACCAAAGGAGCCATCAACGGATTTACCCGTGCACTTGCGTTGCAATTAGCACAGAAAGGTATCCGTGTTAATGAGGTCGCACCTGGCCCTGTAGTGACTGAAATTCAGCTAACTTTCAAAGGATATGACGACGATATTATAAAAGACATGGATAAGGTCACTCCAATGCAGCGAATGGGACAACCACGTGAAATGGCTGCCGCATTTGTTTATTTAGCATGTCAAGATAGCTCTTTCGTTACCGGCCAAACTATTCACGTCAATGGTGGCATGATTATCAATGGTTAAGACTTTTGTTATGAAACAAATAAACAAAGATACTTGGTATAAACGCAGTACTCATAGGAATTGGTTGAGCAATCAAGGCCAGCATTTGCTTGAGCATTATAAAAAAGCGAAAGTAAGCGGAGGTTTTGGCACGCTGAATGATAAAGGGCAATTGACTGGCCACTCGGCTGTCACTATCGTTACCGCTAGAATGGTTCATTGCTATAGTCTTGCCTCATTACTGGGTGTTCCTGGCGCGAGCCAATTAGTCGATCACGGCTTGCAAGCACTGCTAGATGGGGCATTGAGAGACCATGAGCAGGGTGGTTGGTTTGAGGATGAAGGCCACAAAGGCATTAAACAGGCATATGTTCATGCTTTTGTGGCGCTCGCCGCGGCGAGCGCAAGTATGGCCGAGCGACCTCGCTCACAGGAACTGCTTGATGCTATCGTTGCGATTATTAATCAGCATTTCTGGGTTGAGGCTGAAGGCGTAATGGCCCCAAGTTTCGATGAGAAATGGAATGAAAGCGAGTGCTATCGTGGTGCTAATGCCAATATGCATACAACTGAGGCCTTCCTAGCATTGTTTGATGCGACAGGTGAAGAAATATGGCTAAATCGGGCTATGGGGCTGGTAGAGCGCTTCGGCCATGACATTGCTAGCTCGTATGATTACCGTTTACCTGAGCATTTTGATACTAACTGGCAGATATTGACGGATTACAACGCAAATAAACCCACAGATGATTTACGTCCGTGGGGGCTAACCCCTGGTCATTTTGCAGAGTGGGGTGGATTGTTGTTGAAAGTTGAGGCTGGACTTGTTGCAAGCGGGCAAGCAGCACCAGATTGGTTGTTAGAAGATGCAATAAGACTATTAGATAGTGCCATGCACTATGGTTGGAATGCCGATGGTAAGCAGGGAATGGTTTATACAATTGGATGGGACAATCAAGTTTCGGTTGCCAATAGGCCTTGGTGGGTTCAGGCGGAGGCTGCTAATACAGCATACCTATTGATCAGACGCACAGATGACATGAGGTTTGAGGCAATATATCGCGAAGTCTGGGATTATATTGCCAGCATGATAATTGACTCGGAAAAGGGTGGTTGGCTTCCTGAGGTTGACAACGATGGACAGCGAACCGAAAAGGTTTACCCACTTCGCGAAGATCTTTACCATGCATTTCAAGCAACCTTAACGCCGCTGCTGCCAATCAGCGCATCCCTTGCTGGCGGGTTGAGAAACCACAACCTATAAGTTTTGGAAAGTCATTACACAATAAAGCAAGGTGTGGTTAGATTGTCTTTTAACCACGCTTTAGCTGTAATAGATTGTAATTATTTTTTTAATCTAAAAATCTAGAGTTTTTTAAACTGTTATTAACAATTATCAATGAGATAAACACTTGTAGAGTGCCTTCTACTTTAACTGGGGGGCATCTACTTTATTTTCGGTTTTTTAAATAATGGCTGTTTTGTGGCTATAAGTACTACTTTTAAGCGAGTGGAAAGCATTGAAAAGGCATATTCATTACTAAATTTACAATATCTTCTATACCGCTCCAATGAAAAAATAAGTATAAATAATGTGTTAGTAAAACATTTTATGTAGTGATGATAAATACATAGTAAAAAATTTAATTAACGTCGTGAGTTATTATTTGAGGCGAGAATGTTTTTAGGTAGTATATTTACCATAAAAATTGCAACGTAAGCATATGAGTCGCCTCTATCATTTGTTGTGAAGCGTTAATAGGCATAACACTTACTTGGTCTTAACGGTTATCAACTATATAAAGATACATTCTAGTTGGCGTTACCTAAATTCACAGAAGATAAGTGATCTCTTTTTCAATAAACTTGTTATTACTTATATATTTAATTTAAGGGCTAATATGTTAACTAAAGAGAATACTGGGCTTATTGTTGTTGATATTCAAGGCAAGCTCGCGTGTTTAGTTCATGAAAGTGATGTTTTAATATCTAACTGTGAAAAGTTAATTAAAGGAGCTCAAGCATTATCGCTGCCAATTATTTATCTTGAACAAAATCCTGATGAATAATTAGGCTGACACCCATTCTAATTATTACGAAAAAAGCCAACTAAAACAGTATGAAGTTTTCATTGTTATATAATGAATCACGAAAAAAAGCTGAGCCATGTAGGCATAATGAAAGCAAAAATAGATAGCCGAATCGGAAGACAATAGCTGTTTATTAAAGAATGGCAAACGACTCGGCTGTATAGAGCCCGCTTTACTTTAAATAAAAAGCGGAATATTACAGTGAATAAAGGCATGAATAAATTGACCTTACGGGGTCAAAAAAAGTGAATGCCTTTACTTTACACTGCGGCAACTGTATTGCCTTGTTCATAAAATAGAAAAGTTGCAAAAGACGATAAATTAAGAAAGGGAGGCCCTTTTACCCTAAATTAAAGCTACTCAACCAGCCGCAACCCCTTCCAAAACGCCAATTAAAACAATATCAAACACTTTTTTATATTCTGCGTAAAATTACAGTAATCAATTGAACGAAAATAGGAACTCAGCTATGGTTTGTTTATCAATAAAAATAAATAAAAAACGAGTTAATCTACAGATTCGTTATGTTGCTCATGAAGAATGTGGGCTATTCTACTCAAAATAAGGATTTTTTATGAGTTTATTTAAATTAGTTAGTTTATTGATCAAGTTTAGTTGTTTGTTGTTGCTTTTAAGCGCCCCAAAATATCTTCATGCTGAGGATAAAGCCTACCCTCAATTTAGCGGTTATTCACCTAAATCTAAGTTAACAATAAACTTTGAACCTGTGAACATATTATTAGAATCGAATGTTCTTGATATGGGGCCATCCAGAAGAATAAATGCTAAACTTGACAAACCTCTGATAGGTACTAGGTTAAGAAATGTTTTCCCCAGTGCTACCCATAATGAAAGTAACAGATTCACATATGAGTTGATAAAATCTCCTAAACAAAAAAGTTTAGTCAATGATGTTAAAAAATATTTAGAATCATTGCCCGAGAAAAACAACCTTAATTTATATTCAAAACAAGAGCAATTGGCCTATTGGCTTAATCTTTATAACATTACTTTAATTAACGAAATTGTTAAGCGGTATCCAATAGTTAGTTTAGAAAAAATATTAACTGGTCCTGACTCACTATTGGATAAAAAGCTAGTGAATATTGGTAGTCTTCAGTTGAGTCTCAGTGACATACAGTATGGGATTTTAGATAAAAACTATAGTAAAGAACCTTTAATTATTTATGGATTATATCAAGGGTATATCGGCAGCCCAAATATCAATAAAAAAGCCTTTTCAGGTAAAAATGTATATAAGCTATTAAAAAATAATGCAACAGATTTTGTCAATTCGAATAGAGGTACAAAGAAATAACAGTGAAAAGAAATAACAGTGACACCCATCCTTAATTTTGCTCTTTTTAAAATTAAGGACTACGTTTTGTTTAGTCTAAAAAATAAGCAGGGTGTCTTATGGCTATCGCAAGAAAGCGTCAAGTAAGTTTGGTTGATACAAAATACTATCACTGTATTTCACGCTGTGTTCGTCGTGCATTTTTATGTGGGGAAGATCGTTTTACTGGTCAATCTTATGAGCATCGACGAGGGTGGGTTGAAGATAAGCTGCTTGAATTAGCTAAAGTATTTTGTATTGATGTATGTGCTTATGCCGTAATGAGTAATCACACCCATTTAGTACTGTATGTAGATGATAAGAAAGCAAACAGGCTGAATGATAAAGCGATTGTTATTCACTGGCACAAGCTGTGCAAAGGCACATTGTTAACGCAAAAGTACATACAGGGTGAAAGGCTAAGTAAAGTTGAGCTTATCTTTTTTAATCAAACAGTAAAGGAATATCGAGAGCGCCTATCAAGTATTAGCTGGTTTATGCGGGTGTTAAATGAAGACATTGCCCGCAGAGCAAATAAAGAAGATAACTGCACAGGGAGGTTCTGGGAGGGTAGATTCAAATCGCAAGCATTACTAGATGAAGCAGCACTTGCAGCCTGTATGGCCTATGTTGATTTAAATCCCATTAGAGCTAAAATGGCTAACACACCAGAAGAGTCAGACCATACCAGTGTACAAAATCGCTTAACATGCGCCGCAGAAGGTAAACAACCTAAGCAGTTACTACGTTTTGCAGGCATGCCACGTCAGATTATGCCTAAAGGGCTGCCGTTTGAGCTTAAATCGTACCTTGAACTCGTTGAGCTAACAGGGCGAATAATACGAGAGGATAAGCGCTGGCATATTGATAATATGAACCTTCCTTTACTAGAAAGGCTTAATATATCCCCAGATAACTGGCTAAAACTCACTACGCAATTTACGCGCGTATTTCACGGCGCAGTAGGCAGGCCGACCTCACAAGCAAGTTACTGTGAAAACTTAAAGCGAAAGCGGCGAGCGAATATCAGTAACTGCGAAAAGCTATTAGCATAAATTAAAAACCATTCAGTAAAAGTTAAAACTGCCATTACGGAGTTATTTTCATGCGTGTAATATGGGTTTAAGAATGTAGTGACTTATTTAATAGATGAAATGAAAGTGACCCAGTAATAAAAGGTAAATTTTGAATCTGAAGGGCTAATTTTGTGGCACAGTTTTGTTTGTTCAATTAAAGTGGCTGTTTGGTTTGGTCAATTAAAACAGCACCAAACTCTTTTTATATTCTGCGTAAAAATACAGTAATAAATTGAACCAAAACAGGAACTCAGCTATGGTTTGTTTATCAATAAAAATAAATAAAAAAGCGAGTTAATCTAAAGACTCGTTATATGTACAAGGAGGGTTTAGTTGATGCGTTACCTATTTTTACTGTTGATAATACCTCTTCATTCTTTTGCCGAAATTAACCTTCCTCTGCAAAAAGAACTAATTGAAATGGAAATTGAAGATCAGCATATTCGAAACAAAATAGGAGAAGCTGGGTGGCAAAACCCGCCTAAAGCACTCCTAGAACAAATGATGAAAATAGATGAAAGTAATACAGGAAAACTTAAAGCTATCATTAAAAAGCATCATTGGTTAACAAGAGATTTAGTCGGAGTTAAAGGAGTTGGAGCAGCATTTTTAGTCATCCAGCATTCACCTGATGTTGCATTTAAAGTAAAAATGCTTCCTTATTTAAAGCAATCATATTTGAATGGCGAAGGTGTTAGCGGGCAACAAGTTGCTCTTTTAACTGATAGAGTTCTTATTGCACAAGGAAAGAAACAAATCTATGGTACTCAAGCTGACGTGAGTGAAGGTAAAGTTGTGTTTAGCCCTATAGAAGATGAAACTAATGTAGATATACGCCGTGAAGAAATGAATATGCCCTCTTTAGATTTTTACTTAAAAATAATAGAAAAAATGTACGGGATTAAAGAACACCCTGAAATAGACTTGAATTAATGTACATACAACAAAATGTCCTGAGGTGGGCAATTAGTAAAATTTGTCTATTAATTGCAACTTTTAATAGTGGAGCTTTAAAGCCGCTAAATAAGTCGATTCATCGTAGGGTGTATTCGTTTTCCAACACCTAAATAAAATCTAACAAGGAACGTATATGAATATATTTGAAGACAAAACCGTAATTGAGTTTGAAATATCAGAAACAGGCCACCAAATTGTTGAAGCTAAAATTAACGGTAAATTGTTACGTTTTATTTTAGATACTGGCGCTGGAACATCTGTTTTAGACCGGGCATGCCTAAGTGAGCTTAGCATTGAAGAAACACTCAATGTTGAGAATGCAGCAGGCTTAGGCACTTCGGATCACGCTATGGGAGATATAGAAGTTGATTCAATTGAGTTTGGAAATGCCTTGTTTGAAAGTCCTGACTTTGTTTCACTTAATCTTGACCATGTTCAGGTCGCGGGTGGTGAAAGGGAGTACATGGCTTGTTAGGCTCTTCCTTTTTTACTCAATACCAAGCAGTTATCGATTTTTCAAAAAACAGGTTGGAGCTTTTTAATAAAAAAAATTAAATATCTAACCTAAATTTTGTTAGTAGATTTTAACTAACGCACCATGTTTATGGATTTTACTATGGCATGGTGCGACAGCTGTTATTGTTTACAATTTTTATTTCAAAGCTACTTTTCTAGTTCTTTTCTAATAACTCTTTTCTTATAATTTCAGCCCCAGCGCTCAAGGCATTTAATTTGCCGTTAGCTATATGGTGAGGTAGTGGAGCCATACCGCAGTTTGTACACGGGTAGAGTTTGTCGGCATCTACAAATTGCAGTGCTTTACGCAGCGTATTAGCTACTTCTTCTGGCGTTTCGATAGTATGATTTGCTACATCAATAGCACCAACCATTACTTTTTTTCCGCGAATGAGTTCTAGTAAATCCATTGGTACATGTGAGTTATGGCACTCTAGTGAAATAATATCGATTTTAGATTGCTGAAGTTTAGGGAACGCTTCTTCGTACTGTCGCCATTCGCTTCCTAGTGTTTTTTTCCAATCTGTATTGGCTTTAATGCCGTAGCCATAGCAAATATGCACCGCGGTTTCGCATTTAAGCCCTTCAATTGCGCGCTCTAAACAGGCAATACCCCAGTCGTTCACTTCATCAAAAAATACGTTAAACGCGGGCTCATCAAATTGGATGATATCAACGCCTGCGGCTTCTAATTCTTTTGCTTCTTGATTGAGTATTATGGCAAATTCCCACGCTAGTTTTTCGCGGCTTTTATAATGATCGTCGTAAAGCGTGTCAATCATTGTCATTGGGCCTGGCAATGCCCATTTAATAGGTTGTTTGGTTTGCTTGCGTAAGAATTTAGCGTCTTCAACAAACACAGACTTTTGACGGCTAACAGGGCCAACAACTGTAGGCACGCTTGCGTCGTATCGGTCACGAATTTTTACTGTTTTACGTTTTTCAAAGTCAACACCGTTTAGGTGCTCTATAAATGTAGTTACAAAATGCTGCCTTGTTTGCTCACCATCGCTAACAATATCAATACCTGCTTGTTGTTGGTCGAATAATGACAAGCGTAGGGCGTCGTGTTTTCCTTGGGTTAATTCATCACCTTGTAATTTCCAAGGTGACCAAAGTGTTTCTGGCTCTGCAAGCCATAAAGGCTTAGGTAAACTGCCAGCGGTAGATGTAGGTAGTAATTTTTTCATAATAAATAATGCCGTATATTTTAGTTAATTATTAAACGGAGCGTTAAGCGCGTTATTACTGGTTGTTACTATTAGTTGTTATGACAGATAGCTAGTAGAGAATTGCTCAAGAACCGTTTGGTACGGCTTGATAAAATGCTCTTGTGCAAACTTGCCTTGTTCATTTGCTAACTTGCCGCGCTCTTCTCGGTCATACACAATTTGCGTTAGTGAGTGGTCCAAGTTTTTTAAGTTTGGTTTATATGATTTACCCGCTGTTGCGTTGGCATTATAAATCTCTGGTCTGTAGATTTTTTGAAACGTTTCCATCGTACTAATGGTGCTTATAAGCTCAAGATTGCTGTAATCATTAAGTAAATCACCAAAGAAAAACAATGCCAAAGGCGCTGCACTATTTGGCGGCATAAAGTAACGTACCTGCAAGCCCATTTTTTTGAAGTATTGCTCAGTTAAAGACGATTCATTTGGTTCGTATTCAACGCCAAGTACCGGGTGTTGGTTTTCAGTGCGGTTGTAGGTTTTGTTATCTGACACACTTAGGCATATAACCGGTGGTTTTTTAAAGTTTTGTTTGTATGTATCCGAATTTACGAATGACTGAAATAGCTTGCCATGTAAAACTCCAAAGTCATCAGGAATACTAAATTGAGGCTTTCCTTTATTGTGCTCTTGTAGGAGTACGCTAAAGTCGTAGTCGCGCACATACGATGAAAAGTTGTTTCCTACAATGCCTTCAATTCGCTTATTAGTTTTATGGTCAACAATATTTGTTTTTAATATTTCGATTGATGGGAAGCTTTCGCCGCCGTCTTCAATACCTATCTCAACAGAGATAATTTCAAGCTCAACAGCATAACGCTCACCTTTGGTGTTATCCCAGTGGGCTAGGGCATTAAAACGGTTGTTAATCATGTTTAAGGCGTTGCGTAAGTTTGCTTTGCGGTATTCACCTCTGGCTAAATTAGCAAAGTTGGTTGTGATACGCGTATTAGTTGATGGATGATAATTTTCGTCGAGTGAAACGCTCTTTATATTAAATGTAAAATCTTTTTTCATCGTGTTTATATCCAATTTTATAATTTAAACCTGATTGATGCTTTGCGCTTTATTAACCTTGCAACTTACTTAGCTGGCTTAGCTGGTTTAGGTATTCAGCAGCTTTAAGTTGTTAGCAATAGTGTTTAGCGCTAAGGGATGAGTAATTTATACGTTGATTGGTATATGAAGAAAAACGGTTTAATTTCACATAAAACATGAGTCATATTCATTAATCATTATTGTTAGATGCGATTACGTAGTAATTGCCGAGAAAAAGGCATAAATCGATAAAAATAAAGGACGGATGTTTAGCCGTTTAGACTTCTTTTGTGTTGGTGTGTACTTTATTCATGTTAAACATGAGGAATATTCAAAGAGTTTTTTGTAGCTATATCAGTGTATTAGTTGATTTTTAGCATATTGCGTCGCTGTTTATAATAAATGTCGTCATGGGTAAGTTCCAGCTAGCTATATGAGTAGATACCTTAGCTAATCTAATCTCAAAAGATAAACCGACTTTTCTGAGTACGTATATAAATGCCTGTAAATTAATAAAAGGCTATAAATCATATTAATAGCCATGGCAGTACGTTAAGTAAGTTATACTCGTTTTTCATCACCTCACCTATTGAGTATTCGTGGATATCAAAGGCACTTGTATTGCATCAACTATTGATGAGCATGGCCCTGTTTATGTATATCAAACAAAAAAAAATCTTATTCTCAGCTTTGACGGAAAAATTTATCAAAGCTGTATTAAATTAAATAATATTAACGGGTTAAGCTTAGCTTATACGCAAGCGATGATGGCTGCGCTTTTTTTTATTCCGCACTTAAAAACCGCGATGATAATGGGACTTGGGGCGGGCTCTATAGCAAAAAGTCTTTATCATGCGTTTCCTGCACTGACTATACATACCGTTGAATACCGTAAAGCCGTTGCTGATATGGCTATAAAATATTTTGAAGTTCCTGTGTCAGAACGTTTGTTTATTCATATTGATGATGCGGCAAACTACATGAAAAACACGCAGATAAAAACAGACGTTATTTTTTCTGATTTATATAGCTCAGAAGGGATGGAATCAGATCAGGTGCAATCATCTTACTTACGTGATTGTAAAAACGCGCTCACTTTTGATGGTGTTTTAGTACTTAATATTTGCCATACCAAAGTTGGGCAGAGGGAAGCGTTCGATCAACTACTTGAGAAAGAATTTGCAGGAAAGATTCTTAGTTTTATTATTGAAGGCGGTAATAAAATTGTTTTTGCTTTTAACAATACAATACCTGCACTTAGTGAAGACGAATTACTTGCTAAGGCTTACGCGTTACAAAAATTAATAAACGTACCAATGACGCGCTATGCCGAGCTTTTATTTAATTAAAAATGGTTAGTTTGATGTACTGTTAAATGGCGCGTTTAAATCCATCCATCTATCTGTTGTTCATTTAAACTTGGTTAAACTAATCATTCTCTGAATAAAAATAATAAAGTACGTACCCGTACGGAAACACTCATACATGGATTACTGTAAAAATATAATCGCTAAATTTATAAGCGCGATGCAAAAGCGGCCTGGATTATTGGCTGTATTGGCGTTTTTGTCGGGCGTTGCTAGCTTTGTACTTGTAGACAGAAAAGAGTCTTTTTCGCAAGTTATTGCGATATTTTTACTTATTAGTTGGTTGTGGCTAATTATTGATAATTGGCTACGAGACAAAGTAGAAGAAAAATTTGGTGTGGCTGTATCTCCTAATGTAATGCGTTTTGCGCTACAAATGGTGCAACAAGAAAGTCTATTTTTTGCTTTGCCGTTTTTTTTAGCGGTTACGCAGTGGGACCATCCTCAAGCGTTTTTTACCTCCCTCATTGTGTTATGTGCGGTTATATCGGTAATCGACCCCTTTTATTATAAGAAGCTTGCTAAAAACCGTACGTTATTTAGTGTGTTTCATAACTTTGCTTTATTCGTTGTTTTACTTGTTACCTTACCTATTTTGTTAAACCTTACAACGAGCCAAAGTTTAGCTGCAGCCCTTGTAACGGCTGTAGTGGTCACTCTACCGAGTTTAAACAATTTAATGCCTAATGCACGCTGGTGGCGTTTTCCTATTCTTGTATTGATTTTATGTGCATTGAGCACTGCTGTGTGGCAATTAAGAAGCTATGTGCCTCCTGCAGCGCTGCGATTAACCGATATTACGTTAGCTCATGAAGTTGATTTACTGCATAAAAAGCCAGTAGGGAGTATTAAACAGTTAGACTCTTATACACTGCATCATCAAGGTTTATATAGTTGGACTGCTGTTAAAGCACCAAGAGGCTTAAATGAAAAAATATTTCATGTGTGGCTTCATAATAAAAAAGAAGTTGATCGGATCACGTTAAGTATAAACGGCGGGAGAGAGCTAGGTTACAGAGCATGGACTCACAAGGTAAATTTCCCTAGTGACTCTGTTGGTAAGTGGCAAGTAAAAGTAGTCACCGAATCAGGCCAGTTAATAGGTTTAACGAAATTTACTGTTACACCTTAATGATGGTAATAGGTTTGTAATCTAATAAATATTTGATAGGCTATTTTTACAGTGTTTATTGGATGAACGTTATGAGTTTTGCATTTGATCTGTTTATTTGGTTAATGGTAGAGACTATTTTAGGTTTTTTTATTTACTCAACAGGTTGTACTATTTTAAAAATAGTTACCTTTGGTAAGTTTAAATGTGATATTACCGATTACGTATCGTTTAAGGCGAATAAAGCTAAAAATGTTTATTTAATTTGTGTGCTCGGGTTTAGCTTTTACGTGCTATTAATTGGCTTTGTTGCCTACATGAGTCATTAAATTATAATTACATGAATAACAATACGTTATTTACAGCAGGCATTTTAAGCTTTATAGCATCACTTTTACATGTAGCCTGTGTTTTTGGAGGGCCTGATTGGTATCGCCTTTTGGGTGCTGGTGAGCAAATGGCTCAAATGGCAGAGCAGGGCAGTATGTATCCTACTTATGTAACTTTAGCTATTTCAGTTATTATTGCTATTTGGGGCTTTTATGCGCTCTCTGGTGCAGGCGCCATTTTAAAACTGCCATTTTTAAAAACTGCACTCGTATTAATAACCGCAGTGTATTTAATACGAGGTATTGCGGGTTTAATCATTCCTTTTTAACTTCAAGCCAAATCGTTCATCAGAATTCTATTCAATTTTGGATTATAAGCTCGATAATCTGCTGCATTTATGGGTCATTTTACTTATTTGGTACCCTTAAATTGTGGCGAATAAAAAATGTATGAATGCTAGATTTCCTGATCTTTTAAATTCAAATTATTAAATACTGATAGCTTATTTTTATATTGCGAAATACTATGTGCGACTATTTTTTACGCGCATATATTTTGGCTTTAGGTATCTATAAATGAATAAAACGTTATTGAGTACTTTGCTTGCAGCTCTTATTTGTGCATCTCTTTTAGCTAAAGTGCAGGCCCAAGACGTTCATGCACTTGAGCCTGAATTAGGTGTTGGCGGAAATATTAAGCTAGATGAGGCAAGTACGGCTTATGTTGATGACGGTTTTGATTTTCATGTGCATCCACTTTGGGAAGGCCGATATGTAAGTGAGGGCCGTGACAATTTAGCGGGTAAAGGTATTGCCTCAATCGCAACTGAATTCAATTATAATGAAATAGCTTGCAACGGGTGTTGATAGCGATTATACCGAGTTTAACTTAAATGCTATTTACGCAACTCAGTTATTTAATACCGTTGATATGTTTATGGGTTAAACCATTTAAGATCGCGTGAAAATACCTCTAATGCTCACGACAATGAGGTTAGCTTAGATTTTTCGTATTTTTACGATGATAAATTTCAGCTCACTAGCAGCGCATATTATTCGTTTGATTCTCAAGGCACATTTATAGAGCTTACGATAAATAAAGGCTACGAGATAAATGAAGCTGTTAATATCGATTTTCAAACGGGGCTAGGATTTAATGCAGGTTATGTAAGTGATGGCCATAATGGTATTAACAACCTTAAGCTTACAGCTAACGTGTCGTATAAAGTTATTAAGCAGCTTGAAGTATACGCATATACTAGCTACACCATGGCAATTAATAAAAATGCTGAGCGCTTTGTGGGTGATCAAACCTTAAAAAACGTGTTATGGAGTGGTATTGGTCTGAGCTATCTATATCGTTAAAAGTTAGCAGCACAATAAAATGGTTGTGCTGCTTATTAAGAGTTTATCAATAAAAATTAGCCCTAAATTTACATAGCTTTATTAACGTTGGTTTTTAAATCACTCTTTTTTTTTCGTGAGTGTGGCTTTTTATAGGGGCGGAAATTTCATTATCAATTTTTTGAATCGGTTGGCTTCGTACACACATTAAATCATCAGCCATATACTGGCAGCTGCCAATATATAAATCGTTATGGCCGCCTTCGTATTTACATGATTGAGATTTTACTTTATCTGCGCATGCTTTAACTGCAACATCATTTAACGGCCCTGAATGAGCATTTAAAAATGTGGGTGCTGCAAGTAAAGCCATACCAAACAAGCTTAAACAACTACTTTTTATAAACATAACAACTCCTTTTTAATGTTTTTCAGGATCATGGCCTGGCGGTGGACCGTTGTGATCACCTGGTGGCCCACCTGCAGGCCTAACTGATTCTCCATGTAAGCACCCTATAAACATATTTTCGCTAGGACTGGCTGCGTGGTAGTGATAACCCCTTACTTCATCTGTATTACCTCGGCATTCATCAAGTGACTCTTCTTTACCGCTTGTATCACGCATTGCATAAATACCATAACCGTCTATTGCATAACCTATAAGAGGTGCATGTCCACCTTCTGTAGCAGCTGAGTCAGTACAACCAGTGGTAGAGTGATAGTGATAACCTTGGTGTAAATTTATATGGCCACCACAATCATCAAATGCCGCAATGGTATAGCTCTCTAAAATTGCATTAATTGGAGCAGGCCCTGATAGCTCAGTACCGTCTAGTGCTATACCTACGGTTCTTAATCGGCCAGTATCAGATGCTGGAATAGGTGTAACAGGAATTAAATACGTTAATGAAAAATTATCTTCTAAATACGAAAGTTCACACTCAATACAATTTTGTTTATATTGCTCTTCAACATCAGGGCGAGCTGCACCAGCGCAAGACTCTTTTGTAGCTGTATATCTAATTTTATTTGTTTTAGTGTCGTAAAGTACCCACTTTTCATCGCCGTAGTATTCATCAAGCTTTAGGACAAATTGGCCTGTTAAATCAACTAAATCACCAGTACCTTCTTTACTAAACCAACTGCCAGTTACATCAGCGCCATCGGTCGATGTGCGCGGGCAAAATGGACCCGGCTCTCTACCTGCAGGTGCGCCTGATGTAATTAACTCATAACACTTAGTTTTAGTTCCTTGCGCCGTTTCGCAATCAACAATGTTAGGCTCAGATAAAAAGGCCCCTTTTTTAAACATAGATAAATTTATTGTTTGATTCGTTTTTTGTACTTCACTAAGGGAGCTACTAACTTGCTTAGTATTTTTATGAGTTGGTGAGTCGTCGCAGCCACTTAGAGTTAAAACTGTTGCGGTAATAATGATTGCAAACGCGCTGTAATTATTTGAGCCCATTACTTGTATCCTTTTCAGTATAGGTTTTGATGTACTTATACTGTGGCATATTACTGGCTAAATGTGCAAAAAGTATGGAGAACGACAAAATAAGCACATGATAAAAAACCTTTAACAGTGTGTGGTTGCTAAAGCGCAGTTTTAAATTTAATTATTAGTGTTCAAAATTAATAAAAACGGATATGTGTAATACACATAAGCTAAAAGTGTTAGTGTTTAGATGTTATTCAAATACATATGAGGATTACATATGAAGTTTTTAGTGTTCTTAGGGACAGTGCGTAACAGCACGCCACCAAAACCTGCTCGCTTAGGTGAGAGAGTGTCTAAAGCCTGCATGGAGTGCTTAAACGAGCAATTCTCCGAACATGAGTTTGAGCTTATAGATGCACTTGATTACCCAAGTGATCAAGTTTTTAAACCACATTTTGCCTATGCTCAAGGTAAGGCGCCTTCAATGCTAAATACTTTAGCTGATAAAATTAAAGCGGCTGATGGATATGTAATGGTTAGCCCTGAATATAATCACAGTATGAGCCCAGCTCTCGCTGACTTACTTAATCACTTTGGTAGCTCACTATTTTCATATAAGCCCAGTGCTATTGTTACTTACTCTGCTGGGCAGTGGGGTGGACTCAGAGCGGCAATTAGTATGCGCTCGTTTTTATCAGAGCTTGGCTGTTTGCCTGTATCTGCAATGATCCATGTTCCAAAAGCGCAAGAAGTATTTAATGATAATGGATCTGTGCAAGTTGGTGAAGAGCAGTCATCGTGGTTTAATTATTTTCACCGTACTTTTGGGCAATTGGTTTGGTGGGCGCAAGCGGCTAAAAATCAGAGTGGCGTTGAGGATCCTGAGCAGATGCTAAAAAGCTTTAAATCAAATCCATCGCAGCGAAATGCCCCATAACGAATACTTTTAAAATATAACAAATTTAGCCCTTGATTGGGCTAAATTTGTTTCTTTTATAGAAACTTAAAATATATAAATGTTACTATTAACATCTACTTATAAAAAAGGATGTTATATCTTGAAATACCTTACTCTTTTAAGTGTATTAACACTTAGTGCTTGCAGCTCTGTACAACACTTACCGGCGCTTGGCGAAGGCACTACTGCTAATATGAATTTAATAGCTCTTTCGGAGCAGAGCGCGCCACAAGGTGTTAGCGGTACATTTAAGTTTTATATTAAAACTGCAGGCTCTCAGTACGGTGACGTATTTTTAAATACCGAAGCTGACTATCGTGATCGACGTGCTATTACAATTTCAATTGATTCAAACGTAGCTGCTAAACTCACAGAAAAATACGGACAATCAGCCGACACATTTTTTATTGGTAAAGCAATTGAAGTAACAGGTGAAGCGAAGCGGGTAACTATCGATTTTTTAAGTAAAGGCAGAAAAACCAATAAATATTACTATCAAACACATGTTGCTGTTAACTCAATAAATCAACTTCGCATTGTTGAGTAACATCAGCCAGCTTGTTGAGGCATCGGATTAATTACTAAGATACTTATTGGCTAAGGGTATGTTTTACAGTGTCACTGTTTTTATATACAGTGCCACTGTAAATCTCAATGAATACTAAAATAACAAGCTTAATGTTAGTCGCGCTGTTCTTGGCTCTATTGGATGAAAGTGGTTATCTTCAACGCCTTGTGCTGATTCGCCAGGTAAACGCGATGCATAATAGTAATCTATATCGTGGTCGGTGCTATTAAATAAGTTAAGTAATTCAAAGTTTACTTTCCAGTGAGTCTGCTCATAGCTAATTGCGCTATTTACTACTGTTAAAGGCTCCGAACGCTCGTCACCATCGCTAGTTAATGTACGTTTGCCAATATGGCGAACTCTAACTGATGACTGCCATTGCTCACTTAAGTGCCAATTTAAACCTGTACTTGCAACAACCGGAACAGCACCTTCTATATAATCATTATTGTCATTAATATCTAAACGTGAATGCGTGAACGATGCTTCTGCGTCGATACTAAAGCTGTCGTTAATCCAATAATAAGCGCTTATTTCTAATCCGTAACGCTTAGATGCATCACTTGGTTCTGTGTTACCCGCATCGCCAACAAATAAAAGCTCTGATTCGAGTGTTAGCCACCAAAGTGCAGCTGATAGATTAAACTTTTGCTCATCAGCAAATCGGACGCCTATTTCAGCGCCTTCACTTTTAACTAATAAGTCAACTTGCTCTGCTTGCTCACCGGTAACAGGGTCAATATTAATAGTAGATCCGCGCGCATCATTTGAATGAAAAGATTGTCCCCAATTAGCATATGCAGCTACTAAATTTGTAAAACGGTAATTTAAACTCCCTTTAAAACTTACTAAATCATCCTTTGCTTTTCCTGAATTTACGGCGGTAATACTAGTCACGTTTGTATCAAAATAGTCGTACCTAACGCCAACGGTTGCTTCAAGTTTTGGAGTAAGTAAAAGTTTAGACTCCCAAAAGCTTGAGTAGCTCGTTTGCTTTAGTTCATCTTGCCTAACCGTACTAAGTCGCTCTCTTGCTTGTGTGTTATAAAGCCCTACGTTATCTATATCGTCGTGGCGAAGCTCAATACCTACGGTATGTTGTATGTTTATATCTGATGTTTTGGTTTCAAACTGGTAGCTTATATCTGTTCCATAAATATTTCGGCTATCTTGCTGATTAAACTGATCGCCATTAATTGGATCATTTAAAAAATAACTAAAATTAGAATACAGGTTTAAATCGTAATTAATTACATAAGCGCTGGCTTTTATATGCTCGCCCTGCCAGTTACTCGATAAGCTATAACGGCTAGAGCTACCGCCAAGTGTGGTGTCAAGAGAGCCTAATTGAGTAATTAAATTTTGTGATATAGCGCGCTGTGGAATTTGATCTGCTGAATTCCATGTATTGTCGTATGCCATGGCACTTATTGATAAGTCACCATTAAAAGCTTTACCAACATAGCGCAGTAGGGCATTCTTTTTATTTACATCTTCGTTTATATCATCCCATGGGCCGTCATAGCCTTGCCATTCTGCCGCTGCAATGAGCTTACCTGTTGCAATGTTAGTAGATCCCAGTACAACAGCGCGTCTATAATTATCTTCTCCTATACTGAGTTCAACTTGGTGATGTTTTAGGTTATCAGCAAGTTGAAATTGAGCACTACCAGCGGTTGAAAAGTCACCTTGGCTTGCGCTATATGAGCCTTTTTGATAGTTAATAGTTGAAATAGACTCAGGGATTATAAAGTTTAGGTCGGTGTAACCTTGTCCGTGGCCATGGCTGCGCATATTAATTGGCATGCCATCTATGCTGGTGGCAAAGTCGGTGCCGTGATCTAAATTAAACCCCCTAATAAAGTACTGATTAGCTTTACCAGAGCCGCTATGTTGAGTGACCGCCATACCTGGGATTAACTCTAACATTTCGGCGCTTCTTAACATTGGGCGCTGCTGAATTTCACCTTGACCAATAATACCGCTAGATGCGCTGATTGACTCACCAATTAGCCCATCTCTGTGACCATAAACGGTTAATTTTTCAATGTTTGCATAGCTATAACCACTATACAAAGTGCCTAGCGCTAAAATTGCTAATGTTCTCATGACTAAAATCCCTATCTAATGTATTTGTTATTAATGCAGCTATGTTAAATACGGCTTAGATAATTTATTGGATGCAACATTTGTTGGTTATTTGTAATTATTTAGGGGTGAGTAAAGATGGGTAACTTAAAAACTACGCCGCACGCTATTGTAATCTTATTACATAAAACTAATAATCGAGTGCTTTAAATGACTGTATAACACTAACAAGACAGAGACCCCGTATTGAAAGCCAAAGAAATCCGCAATTTTTATATCAACGAAGAGCAATCTGTTTATTTGCTTTCGCACCGCGATGCTAAAAAACACCGCCAGTGGCTTAATATTTGTATTAAGCAGCTAACACTGCTGGGCTACAAAAACGTTGAAATGATTGGCTCGGGTGCTTTTGGTTTTGTGTTTGCAGGTGATGACGATAACGGCTTACCTTGGGTATTTAAGTTTTCGCGTATTACACTTGCCCAAAGTGTACGCGACCGCCTAGAAGACGAAGCGTATATGCTTTCGCAAATTAATAACCCCTTAGTGCCTACCTTTTATGCATTTGAGCGAATTAAAAAACAAGGGATTTTAATGATGGCTCGCGCCATTGGAGAGGACCTTGAAAAAGTATCGCTTAAAACAGGACGCTTTAGTGCCGCGCAAATAATGGCGCTAGCTGTTAGGTTACGTAATGTATTAATTGATTTACGTAGTCACAAAAACGGCGTTAGCCCACAACCTATAGTGCATGGCGATATAAAACCTTCAAACCTTGTTTGGGATGCAAACACTGATGCGCTTTCGTTAGTGGATTGGGGTAGCTCTGTGTATGCACAGCTCGATAGTGATGGTAACCCTGTTGCTAGTAACTTTATGGATTTAATGTCGGGCGATTTAAGCACAACGAATGCCCGTATGGGCGATGTGTACTTTATTGGTGAAGCGCAAATGTCGGGAGAGCAATCATCCCCACGATTTGACGAACAAGGTGTAGCCGCTACGTTGTATGCGTTAGCGTCGGCGCAGTCGTGCCGCTTTGGTGCGCAAGCCATCCCTGCAAGCAGCTTAGGGCTCCCAAAAGAGCTGGCTAAGGTGATTGATGGCATGCTGTCAAAAAGTAAGGCCATACGTGATGGTGCTGGTGATTACTTTATGCGTAACATTACAACTATGGCCAAAATGTATTTACCTGAGCTTGATAAAAAACAAAGAAAAGCAGATATTCCTTTTTGGTATGGCAACGACGAGCAGCCCGACACGGTGGTATATAGTTCACGAAAACAGTTTTTACGCCAAGCCGATCATAACCAGCAATTACTAGATATAAACGACGCGCAACTTGACCGCTATTATAAAGAGTTTTTATTTGATACAGGCGATACCGAAAAAGCATTTTTAGCATCAATAAGCCGATTAGCTAAGTACCCTGTAGTAGGTGGGCTTAGTTTTCATTGGAAGGATGAGTCAATGTTTGTTGAATCATCTTTAATTATGCATGACGAATCATTGGGTGATGCGTTTAGCGATGCGATTAATAACACGGTAATGCTTGCTCAAGCGATTAATCAAAAAGGGTTATTTAAGTGTTGTTTGTTTGATGCCCGTAAAACCATTCAGTTAGAGCGAGATGGCACCGGTGCATTTAAGTTTGATAGCCTACCAGAGCTTGAATACGAAGTAGTAAGTATGAAAGCAAATGACATAACCCGCCCGCATTCATACTTTGAAGACGGTAAAGACCCTGACGAGCAACTACAGCTACCTAAAAAAGTTATTAAGTGCGTATTTGAGCTTAACCAAATTCATCATACGGGGTGTATTATTTTTGAAGCACTGCCGGACAGAATGAAGATTCACCATTACTACCGCTTACTCGATTCGAGCAAAGAGGTTGAGTTTAAACGTTTGCTAAATAAACTTATGCAATACGCAGTAAATATTACGGACGTGGGTGTTGCGGGCTTTATGAAGTTGCCATATAAAAACACCCGTGAGTTTAGTTTACGTGAGCAGCAACAAGAGAATTATTTTCCTAAAAATCCCAAGCTTGTATCTTTGTAGAAATAGCCCTTAAATAAAGAGAGCTGCATAAAAAGACAAAGATAAAAAAAAGAGCACAAGTTTGTTCAAATTGTACTCTTTGCTACTTAATTATTTGGTAAGTATTACTAATTATTAAAACACCTTACTAAAGGGCGACGTTGGTGATAGCTCAAATTGATGAGTAAGTTTTTGCGTTTTATTAGTTGCTGTTATTTGATAATGCTGCTTGTGCTCATTGTTACTAAATAGCTTAACGTTAAAGTTAACTTTGGTTAGTTTACTTGGCAAAGAGTAGCGCCCAGTAATGGTTACTTGGTCTATATTGTCGCTTTTATGTTTATGCGACGCTTCTGGGTTTAGCAAAAGTCCGTCAATAGTAAATTTATACTGATGATCCGCTAAATAAACGTTCTTTTTAACTCGTTTAGTTATTAGCTTTTTATGAGCGTTAAACTCAATTATTGACACTTTGCCATCCTTGTTTTCATCAACCCCTTTAAAAGCCGGCATAGGGATTGAAAGTACAATAAACACGTTATTATCAACAAAATTCAGCGTACCGTGCTCTGCAACCATTAAATGCGCGTTTGCTAATGTTGATGTGCTCAATAAGCCCAATGTGGTCACACTTAACAGATAATTTTTTATATAAGGCATAACTTACTCCTAATTAAACTTCGCCTTTAACGCAGCGTTGAAAAAACGGGTAAGTGTCTGTTGCGTAGTAGTGGTATATCCCATCAGGAAACTCAGGTGTTACGCCAACGCGGCCATTACATTCATCTAAATCACCAGAGCCTGCTACGTATTCCCAATCTTGTGCAAATGTACCTAATGGGTATATATCGGTAGAAGGGCGGTTTGCGCTTACAGATGTTGTGTGTTGGTAGCTACCGGTCATTACGGTTAGCGCTGAAGTTGCATCATTTGAGTCTGCATAGCCGTAACGTGCATATATAGGAAAGCCATCTGCTGCCCAGCCTATTAGAGTCATAGTGGAGCTATTGCCACCTCGCAGTGTTACAAAGCCTTCAGGCATACCGTGATAATGATATGTGCCATCGGGTTGTACGTGTGCATTGTTGTCGTCTGTTCCAAAACTAAACGTGTCTTGGCTTAAAGCTTCTATATTCCAATTACCGCTGTTGTCGCCTAAATCACAATCGGTGCCTGAATCATCGCAACTTCCGCCTGTGCCGGCGTCTATTTTAATGCCGTTAAGTACAACACCTATCATTCCAAGAGGGCCACCAAGCATGGTTGCTTGTGTTGTTTCTACAGGCTCAAGTGTGTAGCTTTCATTTACTGATTGTTCAGAAATAGTATTTGGGTTATCGGCATTAGGGAATGTACCTACTTCGTGATCAGGTATGCTATTAGCGACTATGTCGCGTGTAGTTCCTGTGCATGACCAATCTGCCACGCTGGTGGCCTGTACTGATACTGACTCGTTATATTCACTGTAGCTATATTCGCACAGCACGCCTTGGGTTGAGCTACTCGTACCTGTACCGTTATCTAAGGTGGTTGATGATGAATCTGTAGTTGTTGAGGTATCAACTATGCCTTCGCCATCTCCGCAAGCAACTAACGATGAAACAACTAGAGCCAAGGTGCTTAGTTTTATAGCATTTACCCTATTTGAGTTTTTAATATTAAGTGCGTGTAGTTTCATTGCTGCTTACCTGATCAATTAAGTTACTCAAACAATAATCAGCAATTGTGCAAATAATGTGTAAACAATGATGACAAATTAGCAATGATGTAAATAGACAAAGTATTAAAGCTAAGTTGAGATTTAACTTTATTGGATTGTGTTTTATTTTAAAATTTCAAAAGTTAAACTAATGCAAAAATAGCTAATATAAAAGGTTACCTTAATGGCTAAAACAAAACCTGTAGTGACGTTACAAAGTCACGGTATTTACTCTAAGTGGGATAGCGAAAGTAAAGCACTGCCACAAATAGAGCAATTTACAACAAATGTAATAGCTGAGGTAGATGTTGAGTTTGGCTTAATCGTAAATATTAAAAAGGGTAAAGGCGAAAAGCTTCACTATTGTATATATCATCCAGATATTCCAGACAGTCACGGTGATGTAATGGACCCCTTTGAAGGCGATGTATACGTTAAAAACAGTGATTGGAACTTTTATTTAGGCGACACGCTTTGGTTGCCAATAGAGAATAAATTGGGTGATTGGCGTATGACGATTGAGCTAAATGGGAAAATTATTGCTGATAAAACTTTTAAGGTAGCATTAGAGCTAGAGCGTACTGAAACAGATTTTTGGAAAAACCGAGGCTATTGATTTCTATTTTTAGCTATATGGTGTGGATGTAATAAAAATTAATAAAAGAGAGTTGTAGAGCCATTTAAAATAGCTCTACAAAATTAAATTAGCGTGTTTAGTTACCCCAAGGGTTACTAGAATTAGAGCGTTGTTTGCGATCACGAGCACGTTGCTTTGATGCTTTTTTTTCCATAATACGTTTTGCGTCACTGAAACTTAACTCACATGGCTCACCAGGTTTATGATCAGCAGGGATCACGCGATCACGTGGCGGTAATTCGTATTGCACATCATCAGGTCTAGGTAAGTTTTTTAGGCGATAAAGGTAAAAGTTATCTACTTTTTCTTGTGCCCATTGTGTTTTACGTAAAAATTTAACCGCTGACTTTATATCAGGATTGTTTTTAAAGCAGTTAAGTTGTAAATAAGCGTGTAGGAGCTCCCACCCGTATTGTTCAACCAGCTCTTCAACCACTTGTTCTAATTTAACGCCTTGCAGTGGATTATTACTGAAAAGTTCTTGGTTGCTCATAGGTGTTGCCTCGTTATTAAAATACAAATTGCATTATAAATTTAATAACGAGGCTTTAACAGAGTAAATAGCTTAACTTTGACAATTAACTACAACACGACCGCGAATTTTGCCTTGCATAAGTAGCTCTGCGTTATCAATTACGTGTTCTAGTGATATTTCTGTCGAAATTTTATCTAAGTAATCAGCGTTTACTAATTTAGCTAAACGATCCCACGCTTCAATTCTGTCGGCTTTAGGGCGCATTACGCTATCAATGCCTATTAGTGACACACCACGTAATATAAATGGGGCAACTGAGGCAGGTAAATCCATGCCTTGGGCAAGTCCGCAGGCGGTTACTACACCCCCATACTTTAATGATGCACAAATATTAGCAAGTGTATGGCTACCTACTGAATCTATTGCCGCTGCAAAGCGCTCTTTTTGCAAAGGCTTACCAGGATTTGAAAGCTCGTTTCTGTCAATTACTTGTTTAGCACCTAACTCTTTTAAATATTCACTTTGATCTAATCGGCCTGTTGCTGCTGTTACGTTGTAGCCAAGCTGGTTTAATAAATAAATAGCAAAGCTGCCTACGCCACCATTGGCACCTGTTACCAGTATTTCGCCAGATTCAGGGTTTATTCCTTGTTTTTCAAGAGCTATAACACTTAGCATAGCGGTATAACCGGCTGTACCTATTTGCATCGCTTGTTTTGGAGAAATACCTGCAGGCAAGTGGATTAGCCAATCGCTATTAAGTGCCGCTTTTTGAGCAAGCCCGCCCCAATGTTTTTCGCCTACACCAAAGCCATTTAATATTACGTTATCGCCACTTTTAAATTCATCGCTGGTGGAATTTGTAACCGTACCCACTAAATCGATACCTGGCACCATAGGAAAACTGCGTACAACAGGGCCTTTACCCGTAATTGCTAAACCATCTTTATAGTTAAGTGTGCTGTATAGCACGTCGATAGAAACGTTTTCGTTTGGTAAATCACTGCTTTCGATAGTCGATAATGAGGCGCTGTAGTTATTATCTTCTTTATTAATAACAATGGCTTTAATTGGGTTATTCATAGGATATCCTTTTAGACCGATCGTCTTTTAATTGGTAAATAAAAACGCATTAGGTTAGTAATGCGCGTAAAAACATTTCTGTATATAAAGTAAGTGGAGTATTTGATTTTGTGAGCTTGGCGCGCATAACCGCACCTTCCCAGCCAATCCAAAAGTACTCACTCATCAATTTTGTATTTACATGGCTTGCAATAGTGCCTTGTTGCTTAGCTTGGTTTAAGCAAACCTCTACATGGTTTTGCCAAGCGGTGTAGCTTTGCATTAATCTGGTTTTAAACTCATCACTTAAATGGTTAAGCTCTTGATTTAAGTTACCGACTAAACAGCCACGTTTGTAATCGTATTTTTTCATTCCTTTAATTGCGCTTTGGGTAAAATTAACGATTCGCTCAAGTGGGGGAATATCTTCTTGCTGTAGGTAATGGGTAAGCTTTGCAATAAAGTAACTGTCGTATGCATCAACGAGGGCAATGCCGTAGGCTTCTTTACTTTTAAAGTAATGATAAAAGGAGCCTTTAGGTACAGCCGCTTTTTTTAAAATAGTATCGAGCCCCGTGGCGCTAAAGCCAAATTCAGTTAAGGTTTCTAGGCCCGTACGAATAAGTAACGCTTTGGTATCGGCGTTCTCTCTGGCTATTTTAGGTGGGCGACCACGGCGTATTGGTGTTGATGTATTTTTGTCCATGTACATATATTAGACCGATCGACTTTAAATAATCAAGCATAAATTTAAATTGTTTAAAAATACTTCAAGTTAGGGGCGGGCTACTAATTTAAGATTAATGAAATAAAAGTGTCACGATTACATTTTTGTTTGGAACTTAGTCAATATTAGTCGGTCACAAATAAAGCACATAAGTGCTTTTTAGCGATTATTGAGTCGCATTTTATTTTAGCATAAAACCGGTCAAATTAAATGTTGTATGACCACTTACTTTTTTAAATGTTAATTCATTTTTGCATCAGCAGCTTAGTTAAAGTCAAACAATTTAATTGCTTTTACGATTTGAATTTTACATTTTTATTAACTATTCATTAAATGTAGATTTCACTAATGCTACACAATATACAAATAAAAAGGTGAGGATATTACCGATGAAGAGACAGAAAAGAGATCGTTTAGAAAGAGCTCATTCTCAAGGTTTTAAAGCAGGTTTAGCAGGTCGCTCAAAAGAGCTATGCCCTTATCAACAAGTAGATCCCAAATCAGAGTGGTTAGGAGGTTGGCGTGAAGCGATTGAAAACCGCAACATGTACAAAACCTAAAATCAATAATCGAATTTAAGCAAAAAGGCCTCCACGTTGGAGGCCTTTTTGTACGCATTTAAAAATTAAAACGCGCTAGTGTCTTGGAACAAGCCCACTTTTAAATCTTTTGCTTCGTAAATTACTCGGCCATCTACTTCTACAGTGCCATCTGCAACGCCCATGAACAATTTACGTTTAATTACGCGTTTCATTACAAGGCGGTAAGTTACTTTTTTATTAGTTGGTAAAATTTGGCCAGTAAATTTAACTTCACCCACACCTAGCGCACGGCCAAGACCAGGGCCACCAGACCAACCTAAGTAAAAACCAACTAGTTGCCACATAGCATCTAAGCCTAAACAACCTGGCATTACTGGGTCGCCTTTAAAATGACAATCGAAAAACCAAAGGCTAGGGTCAATATCAAGCTCAGCAACAATTTCGCCTTTCCCATGAATACCGCCATCAGCAGTAATAGAGGTAATGCGATCCATCATTAACATGTTGTCACTTGGTAAACGGCAGTTACCTTCACCAAACATTTCACCTTGACCACACAGGATCAACTCTTCTTTTGTATAGCTATTTTTAGGTTCCATAACACTTATCTTCGCTTAGAAATTGCCAAGTACTTTAGCGTACACTTGTACGCTAAACAACTCGGAGCAGTTAAAAAATCAAAATATTGCATATTAAATCATCAATCAATCAACGCGATTGGTTTTTGCACTATAAAACCGCGCAATTACAATCAGAAATCATTATAATTAACGCTGTCTTATAACCAGTCTAAAGGAAGTTTATGATCCTTTTTGTTAACTCACTAACTGTGATTGATTTTTCTTACTTATGTAACAAACGCGGCGCCGTTGGCGAGAGCTGGATTGTTGATTTAACTTTGCACGGTAAACTTAACGAAGAGTCTATGGTTTTAGACTTTGGTTTAGTTAAAAAGCAAATTAAAGGCATTATAGATGAGTGTATTGATCACCGTTTAGCAATTCCTACAGGGCTTAATGGTACTGTATCTGAATTTGACGAGCATAAAACACTCGACTGTACATTTGGTGAAAATAATCACTTAGCTATGAGCGCTCCTCATCAAGCTTATTGCATGATTAACGCAGATGAAGTAACTGTTGAATCGGTTACCGAATTTTTAATTGCGACTATTTTACCGAAGCTACCAGATAACATTGAAAAAATTGAGTTGTCTCTTAAGCCTGAACACAGCCAAAGTTTTTACTATCATTACAGCCATGGCCTTAAAAAGCATGACGGTAATTGCCAGCGTATTATTCATGGGCATCGTTCTCAAATTGGTATTAGCCTAGATGGTATTTCTATGCCGCGCTTGCAAAAAGAATGGTCTCAAAAGTGGGAAGATATTTACTTAGCCACCAGTGAAGATCAAATTAACGCTGCTGATTTAAAACACATAACAGCCAAAGCGGGTGATGTATGTTTTGCTTATACATCGGCACAAGGCTATTTTGAAATGGCTATAAGCGAGTCTCGTTGCGACATTTTGCCAGTAGATACCACTGTAGAATGTATTGCTGAACATGTAGCTGGCCAAATTAAAGCCCAATACCCAGAAAAAGCAGTGAAAGTAACGGCTTATGAAGGTGTTGGAAAAGGATCGATTAGTTATGTTTAAAACACTTTTAGTAACAGCGCTTGTTGCCTCTGCTAGCTTTAGTGCTATGGCGCTTGAGTTAAAAGGACATTTAACACAAGGCGGTTTAGTTACTGGAAAGCTAGAAAACGCTAAATCAGTAAGCTTAGATGGCAAAAGCTTAAAACTTTCACCAAAGGGTGACTTTGTATTTGGTTTTGGTCGTGACGCTGAAACTACTCATACTTTAAAATGGGTAGATAACAATGGTAAATCGCATTCACAGCCAATAGCTATCACAAAGCGCGAATATAAAATTGATAAAATTACCGGTGTAGCTAAAAAATATGTCTCTCCGCCAAAAGAAGTTAGTGCGCGTATAAGCCGTGAAGCAGTTGCTGTGCGAAAAGCCAGAGAAGTAGACTCTGATTTATTGTACTTTTTAGACCCTGTGTTAAAGCCTGCAGAAGGGCGCATATCGGGTGTTTACGGTAGTCAGCGCTATTTTAATGGCGAGCCTCGTCGTCCGCACTTTGGCTTAGATATCGCGAATAAAACGGGCTCTCCTGTTTACGCGCCTATTAGTGGTACCGTGGTATTTGCTGAACCTGATTTATACTACTCTGGCGGAACATTAATTATTGATCATGGCCATGGTATTACCTCAACTTACATTCACTTAAGTAAGCTTGATGTAAAAGTGGGTGATAAAATTGAGCAAGGTAACAAAGTGGCTGAAATTGGTGCAACAGGGCGTGTAACGGGTCCTCACCTAGATTGGCGTTTTAACTGGAAAGGCGAACGCCTTGATCCTGCATTACTAATGCAAGATACATTAGCAAACAAAAAGTAGAGATTATGACTGACGTAAATCGCGATGCAATAATTGCTCAGCGTATTGAAGACTCAACCACATCGGTAACTAAAACCGTGTTTCCAGGGCGTACTAATCATCACAATACTTTATTTGGTGGTGATGCACTGGCGTGGATGGATGAAGTGGCATTTATAGCAGCGACTCGTTTTTGTCGTAAGCCTTTGGTAACTATATCTTCTGATAGAGTCGACTTTAAAGAAGCCATACCAGCAGGTACTTTTGCAGAGTTAATAGCTAAAGTAGTGCATGTAGGTAACACCAGCTTAAAAGTTGACGTAGATATATTATTAGAAACTATGCACAAAGACGATAAGCATTCAGCCATTAGTGGCAGCTTTACCTTTGTTGCAGTTGATGATAACCACAGACCGACTCCGGTAGTATGCGACAAAATGATTTATGGTTTTGATTAACTTAAAGCTTTGAATATGCGCTAAAGCAAATTTATATAAGCACCTTAATTGGTGCTTATATAAAACACCTAAAAGAACACATCATACAAAATATTCATGAAGTATAATCTCGACAACAGAGTAAGTATTAACTAAAAAAGTAATCAAACTGAAGGGAATTGATAGGGGTGAGAGTTGTTGGATTTGGATACTAAAAAGGTATGCTTTTAACATACCTTTTTGGTTATATTTAGCTTTTAATTACATTTATTAATACTTACATAAATACTTTTTAAAGTACCATTGCTGCAATCCAGCCAAATATTAGCAGCGGAATGTTAAAGTGAATAAACGTTGGAATAACAGAGTCTCTAATATGGTCGTGCTGGCCATCGGCATTTAAACCCGATGTTGGGCCAAGCGTTGAGTCTGAAGCAGGGGAGCCTGCATCACCTAAAGCGCCCGCAGTACCAACAAGTGCAGCGGTAGCCATAACAGAAAACCCAAGGTCTAAACATAAAGGAACAAACAAAGTTGCAATAATTGGCACTGTTGAAAACGAACTACCAATTCCCATAGTAATTAATAACCCGACCAACAAAATAACACCGGCGGCCAAAGGTTTATTGCCATCAAAAAGGGCGGCTGCACTGTGAACTAAGCTTGCTACATCGCCAGTGGCTTGCATAACCGATGCAAAACCTTGTGCCGATATCATAATAAAGCCAATCATGGCCATCATAGCAACGCCTTTACTAAATACGTCGCCGTTTTCTTCCCACTTAACTACACCAAAAACACTAAATATCATTACACCTACTAAGCCACCTAAAATCATTGAGCCACTTAGGTTTTGTGCAACAAGTGAGGCAAGTACTGCAAAAAGCCCCACAATCATTACTTTTTTAGGGTTTTCTACCTCAGCAGATTTACTCACAGTTGTTAATGGGAGCTCGGTGTATTCACGACGTTTTTTGTAAGTAATAAATACCGCAATAAGCAATCCAATAAACATACCTAATGCAGGAATTATCATCGCCACAGGGACTTGGGTATTTACAATGTCTAGGCCGTTATCAACTAGGTTTTTGTGCAAAATCGAATATAAGTAAATACCCCCAAAACCATAAGGAAGCACCATGTAAGACGTTGCTAATCCAAATGTTAAAATACACGCTATAGCACGCCTGTCTAATCTTAACTGATTAAAAACAACAAGTAACGGCGGGATCAAAATAGGAATAAACGCTATGTGTACAGGGACTAAGTTTTGCGAAGAAATTGCACAACCTAAAATAATTAATAAAATGAAGTAACTTAAAAATGTTTCATTACCGCTGCCTTTTGCATTTACTTTAGCAAGTAGCTTATCAGCGAGAATGCGTGTTAAACCCGACTTAGAAATAGCAACGGCAAACGCGCCGAGCATAGCATAACTTAGTGCAATTTCAGCTCCAGCTGAAAGGCCAGAATTAAACGCATCAACACTTTCTTTTATGCCCAAGCCTGCAGTAAGACCTGCAACTAACGCGCTTATGATCATGGCAACAATGACGTTAACGCGAGCCAGAGATAGCCCGAGCATTAAAATAACGCCTATAACAACAGCATTCATAGTATTCTCTATTTGGAAATTTTAATTAATTTTATCAGATCTTTAGCCTGAGTTTTACGCTCTTTCGTAAAAGGTTTTTTACCATAGCGTACTTGGTTAAATAACTGCCTAAAAGTGTTTATAGATTGTGCAGAACGAGGAAGTTGATCAGCAAAAAAGTCTAACTGCTGACTCGGTGTTAAATTATCGGGTGTATTTATTTTTTGTTTTTTAGCCCATGCTTTTACTTCATAAAACTCTTTAACCATAGGCGCTAATTTAGACGGGCGTTTTGGCAAGTTTAAATAAATAAAATAACCTATAAAACAAAAACCAGCTGTTAGTAAAACCATTAATGGTACAAGCCAAATATTTTTACTACCAAAAATTGATTTTAAAAAATCATTTTGTTTTTCTTCGTCAAAACCAAGTACCCAGCTAGACCATTGATAATCGAGGTTTTCAAGTTCCAACCTTAACCAATTAATAGCGGGGAAATTACTTAAACTCACTAAACCAAAATCAAGATTACTTTTAAATTCGTCATTCAGCTCTTCGTTTTGCGAAAGCGAGCCATTCAAACGCTCCGGAGCTACAACAGCGGTTGCATCAAAAATAACCCAACCTTCGTTTTGTAAATATACTTCTACCCATGCGTGTGCGTCGTATTGGCGAACAGTGAGCGTATTATTATCTTGATTTAATTCGCCACCTAAATAGCCACTTACTAGTCGAGCGGGTATACCTGCGGTTCTAAAAATGTACGCAGCGGCACTGGCATAGTGGCCACAAAAGCCACGTTGATTATCAAATATAAATTGATCTATGGTGTTATCGCCGCTCATAGGAGTGGGTGTTAATGTGTAAGTAAATCCCGTACCTGCAAAGTATTGTAATAAGCGGTTATAAAAATCGCGATCAGAGTGTGTATTTTGCTTTAAGTTTTTAGCAAGTGATGATGTTTTTACATTCTTTTTATTGGAGAGGTATTTGTAGCGTTTTTCTTCAAATTCGCCAAGCGGTAAAGCTTTGAAGTTAAAGCTATTTACATCGTATTGTAAGTTTTTAGCTTGGCGACTTTTTTTACGCAATAAACCTAGCGAATTACCTTCAACATTTGGTGAGTTACTACTGGAATACGCTAAACCATAGAGCCATTTTTGTGTAGCAGGCTCTGTAATAACTGAGTAGCTTGCAATAAGTTGCTCATCATTTTCGCTCTGCGTATTTGTTTTTACATTATTATATTTTAAAAAGTCAGACGTAAGCCACGCATTACCATTAAACTCATCATGGACTATTGCTCGCCAATAATAAGGCGCTACAGGTTTTTCTTCGTTAAATTTAGCTCTAAACACAAGTTCATCTGAGTTTGAAAGCTTTGCAATATCGAATGGATCGACTTGTTCAGAAAGCCCTGTTTTAGCAAGCTTAGGCCCAGGAAGCTGCCAAAAGGCGGGCATTTTTGGCAAAAAAAGCAGTAAAAATATAGCTAAAGGAAGCGCTAAAAGTAGCAGTTTACCGCTTTGTTTAGAGGCTATTTTTAAATTATGTTTGGACTCGAGTAAGCCAAGTACTGCAAAGTTTAATATGTATAAACTACTAACAGTTAAAGTCGTTAAAATGCTTTGGTTAAATAAATACACAGATGAGAGTGAAAAAAACGTAAGCGTTGTAATTACATGATAGTGTTTTTTGGTTTTAGCCTGTAGCAGCTTAAATAAACTAGCAAGTAGCAGCATGGCCACAAATAAAATAACCGTATCCGACATGCCTACTGTGTAGAGCATTAAACCCAGTGACACACCTGCGAGTATATTTGCCAGCCAAGCATTTGGCTTTGGTTTATTACTCAGCGTTATGTAAAAGTTCCATGCACAAATAAGTGAAAGTACACCAACAAAAACAAGCGGTAAATGTGATACAAAAAATACAATCAAACATGCATATATAAAAGACAGCGAATAATTTATTACTTTTTCGTTTTTAAGTATGTCCATTACACATCACCATTAAATGAGCATAAGAATTCTAAGCATTGCTGCTTATGTTGCTGTCCGGTATTTGTATTTATTGTTTTATTCGGTAGCTTTAACATAAAAGGGGTGTTTTTCTCGGTTGCTTCACACACTAAAAAGCATAACTGGCTTAACCGTTGTTCTGTATCTCCATTCATTAACGTAAAATCGAAGAGCGCATTCGCTGTTTTAAAGTCTACAAACTCTTTAACTAACAACTGCTGTGTTTTTGCGTAATGCTTCCACGACACTCTTTGCAAGCCCATCTCAGGTAAATGTGGGATAAGAGACTCAAACTCTTCGCTACCAAATTGTGTAGAAATACCTTTATCGGCTTGCTCATCAAGCATGGAAACATGCGCATCACAGTGAACCTGTTCAAGTGACGGGTACACAAATACATCTTGTTGTAATTGAATGTAGCTCCAAACAGTTATCAAACCAAAGGGATAGTTACTCGCTATTTTAATACGTTGCACTGAGTACTTACCGCGTGAGCTGTAGGGTAAGTTGAGTGTAAGTAACTGAGGTTTATTATCAACTTGGCCGGTATGTTTGTGAGTTTGCTCACTACCTTGATATGTTAAATTAATAGATTGGGTAACTGTAGGACTTTGTAATTCAAATATAATACTCGGTTTTTGAGGAGCGTAGCTGTTAAATGCATCCTTAAATTTAACTGTTAAGCCTTTAGCGTTACTGTAGCCCATTAATACAGCAATAATCATTACCACAAACATAAGATAAGACATTATTAAAATTAAATTATTTTGATAATTAATGCCCATCACAAAGTTTAAAATAGCTACAACTATAAAATACCAACCAAGGGATGATGGCAATACATAAATTGTTCTGTGTTCAAGTGTAATTGAGTTTTTTAAATGTTTATTTTTTAATAACTTATTAAATACACTTTGCTTAAATGATTTAAATAAAGAAGGGCGCTTAGCTGTTTTTTTTGGCATAAAAGTTTATACCGGAACTAATACGTTTTTTAAAATATCGTTTACTTGCGCTTCACCTGACTCATTATGCAAACCTAATCGATGCTGACACACACTTACAAATACGGCTTGAACATCTTCTGGCGTTACAAAATCACGACCATCAATAAAGGCCCACGACCTAGCTGCTTTAGCCAAAGCCATACTAGCACGAGGTGATAACGATGATGCAAAAGCGTTGCTTGTGCGTGTGTAATTAACAAGCTCTATAATGTAGTCAATAACCGGGCTACTTAAAGTAATTTGGCTTATCTGGGATTGAATTGCCGCTAACTCTTGTTGGTTAATACGCTTAGGTAATTGGCTGTAATCTCGTTTTTGCATATTCAAAATTAAGCGTTTTTCGGCTTCTTTAGGTGGAAAACCTAAGCTAATGCGCATTAAAAATCGGTCTAATTGCGACTCAGGTAACGGGTAGGTACCTGATTGATAAAGCGGGTTTTGTGTTGCTATCACAAAAAATGGATTTGGCAGCGTATATTTTTTTCCATCAACTGTCACTTGTTGCTCTTCCATTGCTTCAAGCAACGCACTTTGTGTTTTGGGCCCTGCGCGGTTTATTTCATCAGCTAAAACAACTTGGCTAAAAATAGGGCCTTTATGAAATGTAAAACTGTGCTCAGTAGAATTAAACACGTTAGTACCCAAAATATCAGCAGGGAGAAGATCACTGGTAAATTGTATACGCTGATACGATAAGCCTAACACAGCTGACAATGCATGAGAAAGAGTGGTTTTTCCCATGCCAGGCAAATCTTCAATGAGTAAATGCCCTTCGCTAAATAAGCATGTAAGTGCCAGTTTTATTTGTTGTTGTTTACCAAATATAACACTCGAAAGATCTTCTATAATCGCAGTAACAGTACTATGCATGCTAACCTTATTATTATTCTATTATTTCAAGACGCTTCATTACAGTGTCTACTTTTTTTGTATTAAAAGGTTTTGCAATAAAACCTTTAGCGCCCATTTCCCACGTGTTTTGTACGTTTTCGAGACTATTGTGGCCCGAACACATAACAACATGAGTGTGCGGGTAAGCACTATTAATGTATTCCAATATCTCTGCACCGTTAGAGTCTGGTAAATCTACATCTACAAATATAACGCCTGGCGGTTTATTGTCCATAATAGGTTTGGCAGAGCTAAAATCAGCACTTTCTAATATATCTTCAAACCCTAAGTCAGTTAAAATTTGGTTTAGATAATCACGAATTTCCTTAACGTCATCAATAATGAGGATGGGCTCTAGCGGGCGAACAAATTCCATATGTAGGTTACTTCTATTTTGAATACATCTAAGTGCTTTAATACTAAGCTAACCCCATCATAAGCTCAAGAACGTTACTTAAAAAACACCAATAAATAAACTGTTTATAGGTTTGCCCAACAACGTATTTTTAAAGGATTATCTGCTCTCATATCTTCTACTAACTTATATTTTCATTAATTGTAATGAACAATAATGACGTATTCATAAGAAATTCCTTAATCCAATACAACATTCCATCAAAATTTGATGTAACAAATTTGCTACTTAACTTATTGATTCAAAAATATTTACATATGAATTCGATTTTTTGTAAACGTTTTGTAATAAAAAATCGTTGACCTTCTAAATTCATTCTGTGATTATGCTCAACAGATGGGCTTATGCTCACAAATGCAGTTTCATTAACCACTTAATGTTTTGCTCAGTCAGCCTCATCTATACACACTGAATTAATACCAATTTCATTAAATGAAAATGCAATTTAATAAAGTTGGCATCACACACCACACTAAATAAAGAGCTTATTATGTTGAATAATAAAAAGACTAAATTTGCAATTTCTCTCATAGCGGCAGCTATGGCTACATCGGCTCCAGCACAGGCTGATATTTCTGAATATTTAGATCGCGTTGACGTAGACTTTTTACTAATGCAAAACTTTCAGTCAATTCAGGCTAAAGATGGTGCATTTCGTCCAGAAGATGAAGAACAAGAATCAGGATTTGGCCGTATTAGAGCTAATCTAATGCTTAAATTTCATATTAACGAGTTCATCACTGCCGATATAGATATTGCAGAAGAGCCTAATGACTTTGGTGGCGAAGATCGTGACTTTTCATTTCACAACGATTTTGCAGGTGTTGAATTTGACTTACTAGGCCTTTATGGCACACCAAAAGAAAACGCAAATTTAACACTGCGTTTGGGTAATATTGGTGGCTCACCATTTCAATTTAAAGGCTTTCAAGACGGCGCAGATAACCAAAGTAATGCACTTATTGGTAATGGTATTACCGATTACGCAACCGCAGAAAACGGCGCACAGCTAAGTTACAGCGAAACTTTCGATAGTGGTGTAGTACGTGCTTATAATGTTACAGGTCACATTACGACTTCAAGTTTCGGTGAAGCATTTCAAGAAGACAGAGGTTATAACTACCGACTTCAAGGTACTCTAGAATTTGAAGGTGGCTTTAAAGCAGGCTTAAACTTATTAAAAGCGAATCAAGGCGACCAGTTACGTTTTGAAAATGGCGTAGCAAGTCTTGATGGTGTAACCACAACAAACTATCGCTTTGGCGATGGTGAAAACTATAATTTCTCAGCGTCACCGTCAAACGAGCGTGACACACATGTTGGCGCCATGCCTGGCCTTGAGCAATCAATTATCCAGTTAAATTTAGCTTATCAACCATCTGACGAAACTAGCTTAATTTTTATGGTTGGTAAATCGTCTGATGATTACACATTTGCAGATGCCGCTGGTAATGCAGTTGCCGGTATTACCTACTTTGGTACAAACGGCATAGCAGATGAAAATGGCACTACTTTTGATTCAAACAGTGTAATAGAAGGCGACTCATCGGTTGAGTACTTCGTGTTTGAAGCACAACAATATCTAATCCCTAAAAAGCTATATGTAGCGGCTCGTTATGCAGAAGCCGATAACACTTCCGATTTAATTGAACAAACAGACAACACAGTAGAGCGTATTCAAGTAGCCGCAGGTTACTGGTTTAACGATAAAACGCTTTTAAAAGTTGAGTATGTTAACCAAGAAGAAGGTGTTAATTCGGGCGGCCAAATCGGTAAAGGATTTGACGGCTTCACTTCTGAAATATCTGTTAAATTTTAAATCATTATCCAACTAGTCTATCTATTTAAACAAAGGACCTAAAAAGGCACTTTGCGGGCAGTTTTATGCGTTAAAACTGCCATAAATAGAATTGGTAATAGATTGAAATTTAATAGCACTTGTTAAAACATAACGTGTATGGGGAATACCCGATGAAAAATAAATTAATTATGCTCGCGTGTGGCTTTATAAGCATGGGCGCTGCGGCAAAAGAAACAATCACAATAGCGACTGTTAACAATGGTGACATGATCACCATGAAAGAATTAAGCAGTGACTTTACCAGCCAAAACCCTGATATAGATCTAAAATGGGTCACTCTAGAGGAAAACATTCTTCGCCAACGTGTCACTACCGATGTTGCAACAAAGGGCGGCCAATACGATGTTATGACCATAGGTACTTATGAAGTACCAATTTGGGGCAAGCAAAATTGGCTAAAAGAGCTGGATAATTTAGGTGAAAACTACGATTTAGACGATTTAATTCCGGCAATTCGAAGCGGTTTAACGATTAACGACAAGCTTTATGCTGCGCCATTTTATGGCGAAAGCTCAATGGTTATGTACCGCACTGACTTAATGGAAAAAGCAGGGCTGACAATGCCTAAAGCCCCAACATGGGACTTTATACGCAAAGCTGCTAAAGCGATGACAGATAAAAAAGAAGGTGTTTATGGCCTTTGTCTACGTGGTAAAGCAGGTTGGGGCGAAAACGTTGCGCTTATTACATCCATGGCAAATTCGTTTGGTGCTCGTTGGTTTGATGAAAATTGGAAACCTCAGTTTAATACCCCAGAGTGGGAAAATACCCTTCAGTATTATGTCGATGTGATGAAAGAATCTGGTCCTGCTGGTTCATCTGCAAACGGTTTTAATGAAAACCTTGCACTTTTTCAAACCGGAAAATGTGGTATTTGGATTGATGCAACCGTTGCAGGCGCATTTGTTACTAACAAAAAAGATTCAGAAGTTGCCGATAAAGTAGGGTTTGCACTTGCGCCAGATAATGGTCTAGGTAAACGCGGTAACTGGTTATGGTCTTGGACTTTAGCCGTACCGGCAAGCAGCAAAAAACCAGATGCCGCAATGAAATTTATTAGCTGGGCGACATCAAAAGAATACACTCAACTTGTAGCTGACAAAAAAGGTTGGGCAAAAGTACCGCCAGGTACACGTAAATCACTTTACAGTAATCAAAAGTACATGGACGCAGCACCGTTTGCGCAAATTACCTTAGATTCTATCCAATCTGCAGATCCTAAAAATCCAACCGTTAAACCGGTGCCTTATGTAGGTATTCAGTTTGTTGCTATTCCTGAGTTTCAAGGAATTGGTACAGCTGTTGGGCAACAATTTTCAGCAGCATTAACTGGCCAAATGACCGTTAAGCAAGCGCTTAGTACGTCTCAGCACCTCGTTGAGCGAACAATGCGTAAAGCTCGCTATCCTAAATAGCATGTAATGGGCGGGTAAGTACTCAAACTTACCCAATATTTTATGTCAATTCTATTTACTTGTTAGTTATAAATACTATCAAGGGTTTCTGATTTTCACTTGATAGTTAACAAGTAAATAGAATTGGCTTTTTTAAGGTCACCTTTATGGCAACAACTAACTCGCGCACGCTTGCTCGGTTTATGCTTCTTCCTAGTGTAATTTTATTACTTGCTTGGATGATAGTTCCGCTGTGTATGACACTGTATTTTTCTTTTATTGATTACAACTTACTCGTTCCAGGGGATAAAGAGTTTGTAGGCTTTTTAAACTATGAATTTTTCCTAACTGATCCGGCTTTTTTTGAATCATTTTTTAACACGCTTTACCTAGTAACTGGGGTTTTACTTATCACTATTTGTGGTGGTATTGGCTTAGCCATTTTACTAGACCAAGCAATATGGGGACGAAATTACGTTCGCATTATGGTACTAGCCCCATTTTTTGTAATGCCAACTGTGTCGGCATTGGTATGGAAAAACATGCTAATGAACCCAGTTAATGGCTTATTTGCACATTTCGCGATTTGGCTTGGCTTTGAACCTATCGACTTTTTTGCTCAAATGCCGTTATTTTCAATCATCATAATTGTGTCTTGGCAGTGGTTACCATTTGCAGCATTAATACTGCTAACAGCAATACAATCATTAGACCGTGAACAATTAGAAGCGGCTGATTTAGACGGAGCTGGGCCATTTAGTAAGTTTTTTTACATCGTTTTGCCGCACTTATCGCGCGCTGTAACCGCTGTTATTTTAATCGAAACTATATTTTTACTGTCAATTTTTGCCGAAATATTAGTTACAACAAGTGGTGGTCCTGGTTATTCGTCAACCAATATAACGTACTTAATTTACACGCAATCACTACTTCAATTTGATGTAGGTGGCGGTTCGGCAGGGGGCATAGTTGCAGTAATAATTGCAAATATTGTCGCTATATTTTTAATGCGCTTAATTGGCAAAAACTTGGAGGGTTAATTATGACTATAAAAGATAGCCGTCGTTCCAAACTAATTTATACCATTGCTGCATGGACAATAAGCGGCATGATTTTCTTTCCAATTTTATGGACGTTAATCACCAGCTTTAAAACGGAAGCTGAAGCAATTTCAGCAAGTCCAAGCTTATATGCGTTTGATTGGACGCTCGAAAATTACCGCGATGTACTGTCGCGCTCGCCATACTTTACCCATTTTTGGAACTCTGTAGTTATATCACTAGGTTCAAGTTTACTGGGGTTATTAATTGCGGTACCTGCTGCGTGGTCTATGGCGTTTGTGCAAACTAAAAAAACAAAGCACTTATTAATGTGGATGCTTTCAACCAAAATGTTACCACCAGTTGGGGTACTTATTCCGATTTATTTATTGTTTCGAGACTTTGCGCTACTCGATACAAAATTAGGTTTGGTTATTGTAATTACACTCATTAACTTACCAATAATGGTATGGATGCTGTACACCTACTTTAGAGAAATACCAAACGAAATACTTGAAGCTTCACGTATGGATGGCGCAACAATTGGTGAAGAAATATTCCATGTTTTATTGCCAATAGCCTTACCGGGTATAGCCTCAACATTATTGTTAAATGTTATTTTGTCATGGAACGAAGCATTTTGGACACTTATTTTAACCGCTGCAAATGCTGCACCTTTAACGGCATTTATTGCCAGTTACTCAAGCCCTGAGGGGTTATTTTACGCTAAGTTATCGGCAGCATCTGCCATGGCCATTGTGCCAATTTTAATACTTGGTTGGTTTAGTCAAAAACAATTAGTGCGTGGATTAAGTTTCGGCGCAGTAAAATAGGAGAATACACATGGGCAGCATCACACTAAAACAAGTCACTAAAAACTTTGATGAAGTTAACGTAATTAAACCGCTAGACTTAGAAATTAAAGACGGTGAGTTTATCGTATTTGTTGGGCCATCAGGCTGTGGTAAATCTACATTACTTCGTATGATTGCAGGGCTTGAAGATACCACCAGTGGTAATATAGAAATTGATGGCATTGACGCTACAAAAACACCGCCTGCAAAAAGAGGCTTAGCAATGGTGTTTCAATCCTATGCGTTATATCCGCATATGACAGTGCGTAACAATATTGCTTTTCCTTTAAAAAGAGCCAAGGTAAGCCCTGCAGAAATTGAGAGTAAAATTGCTAACGCAGCTAAAATTCTTAATTTGACCGATTATTTAGACCGAAAGCCTGGGCAATTGTCGGGCGGTCAGCGCCAGCGTGTAGCGATAGGGCGCGCAATTGTACGCCAACCTTCGGCATTTTTATTTGATGAACCGCTTTCGAATCTTGATGCGTCATTACGTGTAAATATGCGTTTAGAAATATCTGAATTACATAAAAGTTTAGCTACAACAATGATTTATGTTACGCACGATCAGGTTGAAGCCATGACAATGGCAGATAGAATCGCGGTATTTAATGCCGGTATTATTGAACAGGTAGGCACACCTTTAGAGCTTTATAAAAACCCAGTAAACAAATTTGTAGCTGGTTTTATTGGCTCTCCAAAAATGAACTTTATAGATGCTCCACAAAATGAAGATGCGAATGTTAGTTGTATTGGTATACGACCAGAGCATATAACACTCTCTACTGAGCAAGGAACGTGGGCTGGTACTGTCGGTGTAATTGAGCATTTAGGATCGGAGAGCTTTTTACATATAAATATTGAAGGCAAAGGGACCGTAACAGTAAAAGCAGATGGTGATTGTCCGTTAAAATATGGCGACAGTATTTACCTAAGCGCACCGGCTGATAAAGTATTAAAGTTTGATAATAATGGTTTAACAATTCGCTAGAGCCAATCTTTAATTACCTTAAATAGCACCTTTATAATGGTGCTATTAACTAAATTCTAATTACATAATCCTATGAAACCTAGGTATTTTTTATTAAGGAATGGTATATTTACAACTATAAATAACAAAAACGTTATTAATAAATAGATACTCCAAAATTAATAAAATAATTTATATAGCAGCACATATAATTTAAATTTTGTAATGAAAATAAGGACTTAGTTTTCCTTCTATTTTAAGAGGTTTACGTGGTAAAGCTATCAAATACAGAAATTAGAAAGCTAGATGATGCAGCCAGAGCAGGGTGGTTATATTATGTTGGCGGTAACACACAAGATGAAATTGCTAAAAAGCTAAATATATCTCGCCAATCTGCACAAAGAATGGTCGCATTATCTGTGAGCCAAGGATTAATTAAAGTTAGACTTGACCACCCGATTGCCAAATGTATGGATTTAGCTGAAAAATTAAAAAGCCGTTTTGGGTTAGATTCGTGTGAAGTTGTACCGAGCGATCCATCTGAACCTTCATCTACATTAGGTTTGGCTCAAGCTGGCGCGGCAGAAATAGAACGTCATTTAAAATCAGAACAACCCAAAGTACTTGCTATGGGAACCGGTCGAGTTTTACGTGCATGTGTGGATGAGCTAAGAACCGTTGATTGTCCGCAACATAAAATTGTAGCCATGCTAGGTAATATGGCTTTGGATGGATCGGCTTCACCTTATGATGTTGTAGTAAGAATGGCCGAACACACCAATGCAAAACATTATCCAATGCCATTGCCAGTTTTACCAAGAAGCATTGAAGAAAAAGAACAGTTACACGCACAACAAAATATTACCGGTAATTTAAAACTCGCTAAAGATGCCGATGTAACATTTGTGGGTATTGGTAGCTTAGGTGAAAAGTCGCCATTACATATAGATGGTTTTATTGATGCGCAAGAACTTAAAGAGTTACAAGATCTGGGTGCTGTTGGTGAAATGATTAGTTGGGTGTTTGATAAAAACGGTAAGCTTTTAGATTGCACAGTTAATCAGCGTGTAGCAAGTACGCCATTAAAAACAAATGCTAACAAACAGATTTATGCGATAGCTGCTGGTGAAGAAAAAGTGTTAGCCATTTTGGGCGCAGTAAGGTCAAACATGATCAGTGGATTAATTACTAACGAATATACAGCTGAGCGTTTACTTAGTATTGATTAAACAAATTGATAAACAAAGCATCTGTATTAGTAATACTAGTTATTGTAATAAAAACACTTAATGTCCGATACCGTCTAGTATTGGACATAGTAAGGGCGCATTTAGGCGCTCTTTCTACATATACATTAACTACCTATAATTTATATTATGTTAAATTAAGTATCTTGCGCCACAATGGCAATACATTTACCCATAATCCTATCGTCTCACCCGCTTAGCTTTGTCTTAATTAGGGTTGTTTGTTATAGAGACATTTAAAAATTTATTATTTCGCGCTGGTTTTATGAACTTTGGTAAAATTAGATCGCTGTGCCACTATGGAGTTTTTGCTTATGAACTCTGAGCGCACTTTAGAGCGTTGGATTGCCAGTGATGTTTTGCGCATCATGGGTAATGACTTGATTAAAGTGAGTGATAGATTTAAATTGAAAGAAATTGTAACCAAATACGAAGGTATAAAAACGCGCCTAACCGCGTATAACACGCGGTCTTTTTTAATAAAATTAAACCTATAAATGGAAGAAAAATGTTTCAAATTCAAGATGAAAAAAGAGTTGAACTCAAGATATTTAGTGAGTCTCAATCACTCTATGATTTAGGGGTTAAAAATCAAAAATTCAAAAAGCCAATGCTTACCTTTTCAATCTTTTTACTGCTTTTTAACCTTGCGGAGATAAAGATCACAGGTACAAGTATTGGCCTCATTAGTGGGAAGATAAATTACCCTGCAGTTATTCCAAATGCCATTTTTATACTTACGTTTTACTATACATTTTTATATGTTGCCTTTATGCAGTTTTTGAAAGAAGATTTATATACCGAAATGACAGATCGCACTCATAAACGAAGGTACATTAAAGAGCTGTGTTATGAGCTGATAGAGACTCATATAGCAAACCATCTAAAAACGAAGCACGTTCAGATTGTTAGGGCTGCCCCAGCGACAACAGTAGACCCTTCACTTAGCAAGGCTAAATTTACTCTATTTATTAATGGAAACCTTGAAGGAAACCAAAGCAAAGAAAATCTTTTACGTTACATTAGAGATATTGGATATGCCACTAATATTATTGAAAACCCTAAATCTACGATCCCCGCTAAAAAGGGAAACTCGAGAGTAACATTTGAATGGGACTTTAAACCTAGTCAGGCTGATTTGGATTATTTTGATAAGCACTATAGAAAGATCAAGTTCTTTAATCTTACAAATTTAGCTGAATTTAGATTGCCTGTATGGCTCTCAATTTTTTCAATGTTCTTTCATATTTTAAAATAAAGCCACATTTAAGCGGCTTTTTGTAACGTTTCACTCAATGCGGCAATTAATTCATCATCCAGTTCGTTATCTGATTTTTCTGGGTTGAGATAAAACCACGCGTTTGGATATTTAATGTAATTACTGTCTTTTACGTAAAACTGAAACTCAGCAAGCGCTTTACCTACTGGTTTAGTTAATGGAGCGGTTTACTCCTGCCCCTTTTCAATAAAGTTATTTATTTTAAGTAACCATACGGTGTATTAAACGAGATGGATTGCAGTTATGTTAAATTGACTTCTAATGAATTTAATTGAGCTACGGGCTTCATTATTTAACGTTAAGCTGCGGTTTTTGGATGTTTATTACTTGCTGATAATTAAATCTTTATCTATGAACAATACCGTTTGATGGTTATTTGCAGTCAAACGGTATTTTATCAGGCTTTTTATTACAAATGCTTAGTACCTTAGTTTATGCGGTAATGCTTTATTTATTGATATCTAAATAAAGTAAAACCAAATAAAATTTTAAAACATTTTGCCTACCATAAACTCTTCAATAAGTGTAGATACTTTATCTGGATACTCATCAACAACCCAATGTGCGGCTTTATCTATCCAAACCAATGATGAATTTGGAATTGCTTCTTCTAACATTGGCGCATATTTTGGCTTTTGAAATTTGTCTTCTTCACCCCATAATATAAGTGTTTCATGAGGTAAGCTTTTAAGATCGCCTGCAATAGCTTTTGTATATTCTTTATTGAGTCTGCGCATGTTACTAAATAAAGCGGCTTTTCCTTGCTCGTTGCTCCATGGTTTTAAGTATATTTCCATTAACTCTTCAGTCATTACGCTAGAATCGTATACACCTTTTGGCATGAAATCTCTTAATGTATCAACAAATTCAGCTACACTTGTCTTTTCTTCTACACCAGGTTCTAGCAAAGGTTCAAATTCTGGTATTGGCCAAGAATCAAAACATACACTATCTATTAAAACTAATCCGTTTACTTTATCAGGATGATTTACCGCCATTAATTGAGCAACACCACCACCAATATCATGTGCAGCAATATTAACTTTAGAAATACCGAGTTCTTCCATAAACTTACACATTATTCTACATTGCGCATTTATAGATACATCGGTGTTAATTGGCATATCTGATTCACCAAAGTTTAGTAAATCAGGCGCTATTACTCGATGTTCTGATGCGAGTTTGGGCATCACATTTCGCCATAAAAATTTGTTAGTTGGTATGCCATGTATTAATAATAAAGGTGTGCCTTGTCCCATTTCTTGATAAGCAATTTGATGACCTTCTACTGTAACGTACTGTGTTTTGCTCATAATTTTGCCTCGTTAACTTTAAAAATTATAATGTTTCGTGAACTATAAAATTGGAATATAACCTTATAAAGCAAATTCCATCCCAAGATGAGTATTTTTTAGTTATTCAAAAATTATAATAATTTAAAGTCAAACCCAAACCCTTGTAATACTTGGGCTCTAGGCTAAGTAAGTTTATTTGTTTTTTATTATTATAGAGTTTGATAATTGTGATTGTTAAACCACTTTATGAAGTGTGAAGCGTTTGCTCTTAAATATGCAACAATTACAAAAGCGAAGTTGCTACTAATTTGAAGAAATTATTCTTATTAAATAGTTTTTAGTAAGTAATAAGTAATAAACACCGAACCGCCCTACTATTGCTATTAATCACTTTAAGAAAGATCTAATATTTTCAATTAATACACCTTGCTTAACTGGCTTTAATAACAAACCATTAAACCCAAGCTTTATATATTTATTATTACTATTTTCGTTTTCACTAAATGTATGCGCAATAATTTTCGTTGCTGATGCATCAGCGTGCTTTCTTATTTTTAGCATTGCGTCGGTGCCCGTAAACTGTGGCATGACTATGTCCATTAAAATAATATCGTAAATATTTTGAGAAACCATTAATAGCGCCTCTATTGCACTGGATGCAAAATCTATTAATATGTTTTCTTCTTTAAGCATTTTTCTTATTACAATTTCTATTAGTAAATCATCATCGACTAAAAGCAGTCGTGTAGTTTTATTTATAGGTTTTACTGTATTAAATCCGATAACTTCCATCGTATCTTCAATCGTTTTTTTCATCTTTTACCTCGAATATATTACGCTATATGTAACACCAACCGGCATTAATATTTTATCGTTACATAAAATCTACATTAAGGCGGTTGGTATAGCGGCCTATCTTTTTAAAATACGTGCTATTTGGTTTATTAATATGCCTTGTTTTACAGGTTTTAATAGCATGTCATCAAAGCCCTGGTTTACATATTTAGATTCTGGATCGGGTGTCGATGTATGTGCAATTATTTTAGTTTTAGAATTATCACTGTGTTTTTTAATTTTTAACATAGCATCAGTTCCTGATAATTCTGGCATTACTATGTCCATTAAAATAATGTCGTAACTGTTTTGAGATACCATTAACATTGCTTCTATAGCACTGCGCGCGTAATCTATTTTAATGCTCTCATTTTTTAGCATTGCCCTAATAACAATTTCAACCAGTGGATCGTCATCAACCAGTAATAGCGTGTTTTGTTCTTCATTAGTTAATGGATTAATATTTACTAGATCGGTAGTTATTAATGGACTGTTTAATACTTCTTGTTCATCATCTTTGTTTTGTTTACTCGCTAGGTTTACCAACATAGAAAGTGATATCGTCGTTTTATTTGCATTACTGCTAATAATTATCGCTTTCCCACCAAGCATTTTAAATATCGAGATAAAAAACTTTAACTCTAATGATAAGTCTTTATCATCTATAAAGCGTGTTATATTATCACCCGAAATGCTTTTAAGTTCAGTTATAAAATGGTTAGTGTTGATTAAATTACTTAATGAAAAGTCGAGGTTTAAGTAATTACGAGTACTTTCTTTTTTAATCTGAGCGTCAATTGAAAGTGTTGTATTATTTGATGAATCCAAAACTTCAGTAACTAACTGAATAACCAGTTGAGAAATTAACTTTTCATCGCTTGCTACCGTTAACTCTGATGTAATATTATTTTTCAAAACTATTTTATTATTTTCAGCCTCTTTCGTTAAAATTGACATGTTATTATTGATCAGTTTCTTTAGGTTTACGTTTTTGGCTTGAAGCTTTAACTTACCTATCTCTGATTTATTTATATTTACGAGCTGTTGAATCACACTTTCAAGCTGGTCGCACACATCAGAAATATTCCCTACATTGTTTTTAAATTCGTTAAAGCTTATAGGATCTTTTGATATTTCAATTAATGACTTTAAAGATGATAAAGGCGTTTTTAATTGACGGCTAAGCCTTGAAACAAATTTTTCTTTTAATTGATTTGTCTGTTTAGATTTTTCGAGAACATCAGCGAGTAAACATTCTTTTTGATGTGCCTCTGTATCATCTCTAAAGTAGCAAACAAAACCATTAAAATCTGTATGTCTTTGTAATACAGTTATCCACTTCCCGTCTGTAAAACCTATATCTATTAATTGGTTACGATCATCATCAAGCTTATGATGCTCATGGTAATGATTTATAATATTATGCTGTTGCGCAATACTTATCATCTGGCTATACGATAGCTGACTGTTTTGTTTATTCACCTGTGCAAATAAAAGATTAAATGCATTGTTAGTAATCACAGGAAATTCGTGGCTATTAAAAATAGCAAACCCATGTGGCAATGCATCAAGAGAACTTGAAAATAGCTCTTCCCTATTAAGTATTAACTGATTTTTTTGTTTTATTTCATTGTGTAAACGCCTAGGCAAACGTAAAAAATAGTACACGAATGCGAATACACAAAAGGCGATCAGTCCTAATCTAATTAGGCTATATTTAGTTATTTGTGGACGTACTATTTTATTCATTGGTTGCACATGTAAACGCCAAGTAGGTGGAAAACGACTGCTCAAAGCGCTAATACTATTTTTAATTATACTGGGGTTTACTTCTCCTTGTTTTCCTAAAGTAAACTGTGGTGTTGCTATAAAAACGTTATAATTTTCAGTGTTTAATTTGCCAATAACGGCTTTTAAAAACTTACTTAAATCAAATGCTGTAAGTGTATAAATAGAGCCTTGTTTAATTTTTATTTCAGAAATTAAGAAGGCCGTATCTGCAACAGTAAATACTTCTACTGCTTGTTTATTCGCTCTATTATTGAATTTTTCTAACCAGTTTTTAAATCCATACGCGGCTAAATCAAAATTATTTTTTGACCAAAGTGCAAGTTGGTTATACTCAGAATCAAACACAACATACCCTTTATAAGTTAAGCTTTGTGAAACCTGACTCTGTACTAAATCATTAAGCTGCTCTTTTGTATAGCTATTTTGGCTTTGTAAAAAGCCTGCGATAACTAAATCTTTTTGCGATATATATAATCCTTGATTATCAAATCGCTCTAAAGCATTAAATAACGTTTTACGTAATTGCTGAGTTTGTTCATTGTAATTACTTTGTAGCTCCTTTTTTTCTATAGTATAAAGAAGTAATGCAGTGAATGAGCATAATACTAATGCGATTAAGAATGCCACGGGCGCTAAACTAAATACATGAATATACTTTTCCCCATAATTTTTTTTCACAGGATTAGTACTTTGATTACTTACTGAATCTGAATTTTTATTTAACTGTGTCTGCAATAATTGAGCAAATGAAATAAACTGATCTTTTTGTGAACCTATTAATGTTTTAGGTGCTAAATCAGCCATCAGCACTACGCCAATTAATTTATTAGTGACACTATAAATTGGATATTGTGCATAAAAACGAATTAATTTGTGCGTGTTGTTTGATACATCATCAAAAAAAGTATCTTCAAATAAATATAGTTTTTCTTGTGTGCAGCGTTGATGATAGCTTAATAACTCATTTTCGACACTTTCTTTATCGTTGCAGGTTATTAACTGCTCTGAATAAACTTCTCTAAAATCGATAAATTTAACAATTGGAACATCATAAAACTGTTTTAGTAGTGTTAGCGTTTCTTTAATTTCTGTTGATATTTCATCAGTTGGTGTATCTACTAAATTAGCATGTGAGGTAAATATATTTGAGGCGTTCATTGACGTTCTCCTTCCCCTTTTGGGGGAGTATGTATCCACGTTGTACTGTTTTGGCCGCTATGTACTGGCAGTAAAACTTTAAATGGTGGCGTTAAACTACTAAGAGCAGGTTCGCCTGTGGTGATATTAATTACTTGTTCTGCATTAACTAAATTAAGTGATGTTTTGCAATATGTAATACCTGGCTCAATCCCTATTAAGCTCAGTGTTTCACTAATGATAAGGTTATTTACTAAATCGATACCGACCAGCTCAAATGTGGTTTGTAAAATAGTGAAAACAAGTGTTTCTACAATGTTTTCATCATCTTCTAAGCGTGTACCTTCTGGGCAGCATATTGTGCCAAGCTCTATATCAACGTTTGTGCCTATACCTACTAATGAAAGCGCATTAAGGGCTGTATTTAAAAGCGGTTCTACCTGAGGTAAATATAAATCAAGTATGTCACCTTGCGATTCGTACCCTGTTTGGCATGTATCACACGATTGCGATAAACCTTGATCGCTTGTACCTAAAAGTGGGTTTCCTAAAGCTGTTACTCCAACTAAACAACTGCTGTCGGCTGGTTGCTTATCTATTTCAAAGCTTTCACAAGGTGAGCCTGTTACTACTTTTTGCGATACATAACGAGATAGAATTTGTTCACTATTAGCAGGGCATTGTTGTGGCGTACTTCTTAATAACTGACCAATAACGGTGTTACCTAACTGCCCTATTGCATAATTTGGACCTTGCTGCAGCGCATTTATATAACTTACATTACCGGTATTATTTAGTTTACTCACACCTTGGCTGTCTGTTGCTTCGTCGCTTAAGCCCTTTAAACACGGGTTACCTTGGCAATTTGGAGCATCGTAATAAACAGCTTCTCGCGAGGTAAACCTATCATCTCTTATGCCTATTAATGCCCTGTACGTGTTGTTTGCTCCACGATCTGTATAAAAAATGAGTGGTGCTTGATGCTCATCAAAACTTACTGCAATACCGAGTGGTCTATTGTTAGCATCAACTACAGTAATTTGATTATCTACCTTAGTTTGATGGCGCTTAATAAGGGCATCCCTTACTAAAATAACCCCACCAATTGAGCCAATAATTAAAATAGTTATAATTAATATAAGCTCAATAGTAAGTATGTACCCTTGTTGATAATGCTTTTTCATATCAGGCTCCTATAACACTTCTACAAGCATTTTAAGTACGTTCATTACTTGTAATGCTGCGGGAAAAAACACCAATACCAAAAACATCGGAAAACAAATTAAGATAATGGGAAAGGTTGTGTGCATCGCTTTTTTGTTTACCTTTTTAGCGAGTAAAATGTTCTTTTTTAAAGCTAGGCCTTCAAGTTGAGCCTCTACTGCTTGGATAAGTGGCGTACCAAGTTTTGACCCTATTAACATTAAGTTTGCGAGTTTTTTAATTCCTAATACGCCGGTTCTTTCAAAAAGTGAATTAAATGCAAATTCACGATCTTTACCTGCGCTTAGTTCGAATAAAAATAACTTTAGCTCTTTGTATAATGGGTGTTTGTGACTTAATCCATGATCAACTGCTAGTGCAAATGAACGCTCTAGTGAAAATCCAGCGCGCATGTAAACCAGTAACACCCGTAAAAAAAACTCTAAGCTATTATTTATAACAGTTTTACGTTGATTTTTACGTAACAAAAACCAGCATTCGGGTGCAAAAAAACACACAAAACACAGTAATAATTTAATCGATTGGCTCAGCTCGTACCCTGTTAGTTCTATAACTGTAAATGAACTAAAAGTAGCTGCCACTTTAAAGCAGTACAGGCTTATTAATATTTTATTAACTTGAATTCCTGCTTGCCTTAATTGACGTTTAGAGATAATGATTAGCGGATACCAATTAATGTTTTTAGTATCGGGTTTATCTAATTCGACTTTAAGAGATTGCCTATGAATATGGATAAACGAGCCCATACTTACTAAAAGTCCGATAAGTAAAAGTATATCAATCATAATGTTACCCTTAAGCTAAGGCGTAGCCATAAAAAGCCAAATAGCTGACAAAGAAGCGCAACCGTTATAAATGCAATCCCATTAGGATCGTTTAATAAAGGTTCAAACCAGGTTGGATCGGTATAGCTAAATAAAGGAATTAGTGCGTAAGGTAAAAAACCACTAAATACAGCAGCGTACTTAGTACCCGAAAGCTTTGCTTTTAGCTGTTGGCGGTCGAGGGTCCGAAGCGACATCATGTTGCATACGCTTTTTAGCATGTCAGTTAAATCGCACTGGCTTTGTGTATGTGTGATGATGCTATGAGCAAATAATCTTACGGTCTCGCAGTTGTATCTTTCAATTAACGGAGCAAACGACGTTTCGGCGTCACTACCCATGCTCATGCGTTGTAATAGCAAAGAGCTTTGTTTTTTTATATATGAGTCAGCATGTTCATCAGCAAACTGCATTGATTGTTGTAGCGACAGCCCCGTACTTAAACACGATTGTACGGTTTCAATAAATTCTAAAAAATGATGCTCAAATTTAGCTAATTTATAATGAGCCAAGTCAATAACAGTTATAAAACAAGTTACAAAGACCACGATTGAAATAATAAACGCGCTGGTTGATGCCTCAGGGTAATATAATTTAGCTAAAAACCATGAACTACTAGAGAGCGAGCACGCCATGCTTATAAACCAAGCGTTACTTATGTTTAAGCCTAGTACTCGTAATGACAAAGTAAGGACGTCTTTTTCTTCTAAAATATCTGCGTTTTTAGCGCTCTGGTTACTTTTATTTTTAGCATACAAAGAAACCAACACACTAGCTGCAAGTACAAAAGTAATAACCGCAGCAATAGCTAATAAATAATCAAGTTTAGTCATTGTTAGCCTCCGGGTTATTGCGCAGTAATGCTTTTAATTCTTTTGCATTTGCGCCTTGGCCTTTCATAAACTCAATAACACTTGAGTTATCTATTAACTCACTTTGTACAGGCTCTGCTTCGTTAATACTATAAAGGGGGCTGAAATGTGCGCCGCCATTAACACGCTTAATTTCACCAATACTTTTTAGAGTTCGGGTACCATTAGTTGAGCGAGAAACATGCACTATAAGTTGAATACTAGACGATATTAACGAACTTGTATGGGTATCACTCAGTTGTGCATTGTGTAACTGCACTAAAGTAGATAAACGAATAACGGCATCACTTGCGCTGTTAGCATGTATGGTCGTCATCGAACCTTGGTGACCACAGTTCATTGCTTGGAGCATATCGATTACTTCGCCTGAGCGTACCTCACCTACAAGTATTCTATCTGCGCGCATTCTTAGGGCTGCTTTTACTAAATCTCTTAGGCTTACTGCACCTTTACCATCGCTGTTTGTGTCGTGGGCTTCTAATTGCACAACGTGGTTGTGATGCAAATTAAGCTCAGCACTTTCTTCAATGGTTACAACACGTTCATTTGGGTTAATTGAGTTAGCAAGTACGTTTAATAATGAGGTTTTACCTGCACCTGCATTGCCACACACTAAAATATTAACGCCTGTTTTAACTGCGCTTTTTAAAAATGATAAGATGTTTTTATCTAAAAAATGATTATTAACTAAAAAGTCATCGTTTATTTTTTTATGATTAAACTTACGAATCGATACAATCGCGGCGCTGGTACACGCAGGCGGTACAATAATATGAACTCGGCTACCATCTTTTAGTTTGCCATCAACAATCGGCATAAGCGCATTGACTTGTCGGCCACAACCATCAAGTAAGCGATCAACAAATCGGCGTAAATGGCGTTCGTCATCAAACTTACTGGCAGTGCAAAGTAGTTTGCCTTGTTTATCAATCCATATATCTTGCGTGTCGTTTATTAAAATATCACTAACCTGATCGTCCAGCATAAACTGTGCAATAGGTCCCAAGCCTTGAATTTCATCAAAAACAGCCTGCACAACCTGCTCTTGTTGATGTTGGTTAAATGAAGATTGATTAAATTGTGGAATTTCACTACACAATGCAGAGATTTTTTCGAGAACATTACTTGATAAAAGCGCGGTTGGTTCTTGTTCGTACTCTTCGATAACGGCATCGTGCAATAGCTTTTTAAGCTCTTCAAAGGTACTTAAACTGGTTTGAACTTCTTCATGTTTGCTTGATAAATTAAACATAAAAACTCACTTAGCTACATATACAGCTTCATTTTTAACGCCTTTAACCACTTCGATTGTGCGACTGGTTTGTAAGCGTGAAAAGTTTTGCAAACGACCTTGTTCAATGTCATAAGCGCTATGCACAATAATTGAAACTTTGTCGGCGTTATCTATACCCGCCAACGAATAAACATCTTTTGGAAGTACCGCAAGGACTAACGAAACACCGCCTGTAGCAGAATTAGACTCTTTAGCTAAGTTATCCATTACGCCATTTTTTTCGGCTTGCGATTTAGGGCCTTTTGAAACACCAATGAGCTGTACATCACGGGCAACTGTTCTTACTAGACGATTAGTTTTAGCGACTATGTCGAGTCGGTCACCTTTGTGTATACGCGAAAGCGGAATATCTAAGGTGTTTAGTTTTAAAGTATATAAAACACGCCCTGCTGGTATGGCTTCTGATAAATTTTGGCTTTTCGCTCTAATAAAATCTGTGTCAAATAATGGTTGTTCAACCATTTTATTAGTTGCTAATTTTTGACCAATTAATGCACGTGGGTTTTGAACGCTCAGTGCAATATTTGAATAGTTACTTGGATCTATACTCTTTTGCTCAACATCGTGAACGGTTACTGTTTGACCGGCCGACATATTTTTGTTTACTACCCAAGCTGTTACGCTATTTTCATCGTTTACCTGTCTAATACCCAAAGCCGAAGCTAACATGCCAGAGGTGATGAGTAATGTGAGAGCCGCTGTGGTTGCGCCTTTGTTACTTTTACTTTTCATAATATTCCTCCAGAGTAACTTTCACTGCCACAATTTTGTGGCAGTGAGCCTTAAGCTTGGTATTCAAACCTGGTTACCTTGCGTTAGTTACCTTGTGAACCGCCTGCTACTGTACGTGTTGCAGCATCACCGCTTGGTGTTGCATTAACAAGTGCGGCACTTTCACTAAAGTCTGATGCAACAAAAGTGAATGAACTACCATCGCCTGCGTACACGTCAACTGAATCTACAAAGCCTGAGCCAGACACTTCAGCTGTGCCTTCGGCGTTAATCATCCCGTCAAATACATAGCTTTGGTCAAGTGAGCCAATTGCTTCAGCTACATCTTCAAGTTCGCTGGTTACCGAGTCACGTAATGTAGATAAACCAATTACAAGTGCCGCTACCATTGAAGTAGAAAGAATGATTAGCTCTGACGTTAGTACAAAACCTTTTTGCTTTTTGCTATTTAAGTTATGTTTAATAGTTTTCATAATCGTAGCCTTTAAATTAGAAGAGCTTATGCTCACTTTATATATAGCGAGGACCATGCCAACTAATTAAATCCTTTAAATACATGTGGTTAGTGTGTTTAGATTATTTGTTCTTTAGCTGTTTTTACTTTTGATTTGCAAAATGCAAATCAATATTAAAAAATAATTTTTAGATACTTATTGTTAGAAACGCTCTGTTAAATTATTAAAACTAATAGGTATTCAAAAAGGGTTAAATATTAGAAGCAGTCTTGTGGGGTAACTTATAAAACGTATGATTAGCGTAAGCTCTACTACTATTTTTGATAAATAATAAAGTGGTTTTGGCTCCTTAATAATGCCAAATTTTATGTATAAAAAAAGGCCCGAAGGCCTTAAGAATAACAATTACCTAAAACAGAGAGTTTACCGCGCCTAGCAAGTGCTTTTTGATGCGTAGGTTCGACACGTAAAACTTGCTCATAATAGCCACAGGCCAATAAATTATTGGTATTAGCTTCTTCAATTAGGCCTTTATGGTAAAAATAGGCGGTGCTATTTAAACCAAACTTAACCGAAAGCTCTAAATAGTTTGATGCTACAACGTAGTTACCCTGGGCATAATGTATAGAGGCCATTTGCAGGTATGGTGAAGCATGTGTACCAAAAACATCTACGCCGTATTGGGCAATGCTTTTCGCTTTAGCTAAATTGCCTTGCTCAATTGCTAAAGTGACTCCTAAAGTAATTGCGTTTAACGGCGGGTTAGCTTTATTAAGCAAAGTGTTTATAACCTGTTGAGACTGATTAGCACGGCCACTTTTATAAAGTACATATGCCGATATTGAAAGTATTGCCGTGTTATCGGGGTGTTCAAGCATTAACTGATTCACCTCATGCACAAGGTTCAAACAGTCACTTGCATTAATACCTTCGCACTTTAATGGTTGGGCATTTAATTGGTATTTTTTAACTATGTCACCCAGCGCGTTGTAAGGATTTACTGTTGGCTTGTAATCAATATGAGCGCAACCCGATAAAGTAAGCAGTAAAATTATATAAAGTATTTTCATAGCCCTTGCTCCTGTATATAGCTAAGTATCTGGGTGTCTATATTTGCCTGTTCCCACGAACGTAAGGTATTAATTGGCTCACGTACCAGGTTTGGAGTTACAACAATTATAAGCTCGCGGTTGTTTTCACTTTTACTGGTTGTTTCGCTTAACTTTCCTAGCATGCTATTGCCGTTGCCATCAGGTACAAAGTCGTGGCTTGCATTGTTATCGGTGCTAATTAAGCCACCAATAATAAGAGGTTGTCCGTCTTTTAAACGCGTTGATGTTTGCATGCTGCGTGTATTAAATGCACTACTGTTCAAACTGCTGCCTGTGCTTTGTGCAATTTCGGCGGTTAACGTGGTATCGGGTAGCGAAATTACTGGGTTTAGATCAAGTGTGATTCTGTCTTTGTCGTCAACCATGGCGCGTACATTTAATTCAACTCCAAATGACTTAAATTCTGTGCCGCTAAACACCGACCCACTACTACCTTGCTGCCCGCTTGTAATTCCTGAAGGGCTATAACTTGTAGGTACGGGTACTTCTCCACCGACCTTAAATACGGCACTTTCACCAGCTAAAACCGTGATTGTAGGGCGAGAAAGCGTTCGAGAAATACCTTCTTGTTCAAGTAATGAAAACAACATATCAATGGCAAACTGTGAGGTAGAAAGCTGTAAGTTATTAGTTAATTGACCGCCAATTAATTGCAGCGCATTTTCTATTGTTGCAGAGCCTGATTCGCGTTCAGTCATACCGTCACGACCAAACAATCCCGCTTCTTTTTCGTACCCATTAGAGAGCACGCTAATATCTGGGCGCCATTGCTTTAATCTACGTTGATTTACTTCGTATAATTGCACCGACACACGCACTTGAGGTAAATCTTCAACTTCAATGCTCGACAAAACTTTACCGCCAGCCACTGAAAGCAACGTTGCTCTGGCAATATTAGAACTTACATTACTTAAGTTTAACCCTGATGTAGCATCGTTTATTAACCCACCCGACTCGTTGGCAAGCACTTCAATACCTGCGCTTTTATCCTGCGTTGCGCCGCCCATTAAATTATTAGGATCAAGAGGAGATCCCTGAGTTTGTAATGCTTGCTCTGGTTCGAATAATTTATTAATTGTATTTAATAAGCGCACTAGCTTTATTTGATTTTTTACAGAGCCTGACAGTAAAAATACATCGCTATCATCATTTGATAGCTCATCAACCGAGATGCGTTTAATGGTCACTTTATCTGCGCCCATTGATTTAATTACTTCGCTAATACGTTCTTCTTTTGGCTTGGGTGCTTGAGTTACTTTTATTAAATTAATAATAGCGACTTTGCTCGAGTTTTGAGAGGTACCACCGTTTGCGTTACCCAATCCTTGCAAGCGTTGAGCGAGAGAATTAAACATTCCTTGGTTAGGGTTTGAGGTAATAACGGGTTGTGATGCTTGTGAGCTACTGGCGTATAGATAGTTTTTTGCAGCTTCATAAGCGGCATGACGATAATTTATAGTAGGTACTTCACCGCGTAATACAACAGCATGGCGATCAGGTGCTATGGTTAGTTGCACGTCAGGGTGAATATCGTTTAAGGCATTTTCCAGTACGCTATAGTCTTCGGTAACACCAAGTAAAAATGTTTCCGAGCTTTTATCGTCGTACCACACCATCATAGATGTACGGCCTAACTTTTTAGCTAAAATTAGTAGTTCGCGACCATTAACCACGTTCACATCAAGCGTTGTTTCGTGGCCAAGTGCTATACGCGAAATATCACGGGTAAACACAAAGCGAGTATGTGTCCATTTAACTAAGTGTGATACTTTTTGTACCCGCTCACCATTTGCATTTTCTATATAATCTAAATGACTTTCACTGCCTACGGCGCTAAAAGATATTAGTAATAGTATAAAAGTAAATTTTAACATAAGCCTTTCCCTCAATTTGCTTAATGTATAGGTAGCAAGTATGAGACCAAACGCTTTTGTATTTATTATCAATGCATTAAGATGTGTGAAAGTGTGTTTTATTATTTTGATTCGCAAATTGCAAATCAATAATTCATGAAGGGTTTAACCAAGAAATGAGAGTAGAGGCAGGTGGCGCAAAGCGAATAAAATAGGCTCTGCGCTAATTTTAGTTAATGCAAAGCAGCTGTAAATGGGATGCTTTCACAGATTTTAGCTTCTGCTGTAAGTAACTCTTCTAGGCGAGTATCAACTTCTTCTTTATCAAAGTATTCGTAAGCAAGCTCTACAAAAAGGTTTTTATGTTTTTCTTCTGACTTGGCAATCGCAACATAAAAGTCTTTTTCTTTACCCTCAGGAAGTGCTTGTGCAACTAAAGAAAAACGCTCGTGACCACGTGCTTCAATTACACCGCCAACCAGTAATCGGTCCATTAAAAAACCATCACGACCATGTCTAAACAGTGCGCGTATTTGTTTTATGTACGGGTCTTTTTTGTCGTCACCTAAGTTTACATCGCGCTCTAAAAGTAACTTAAGCACTTGTTTAAAGTGTATTAATTCTTCTAATGCTAAGTCGGTCATGGCTTTTACTAATTTACGTTTGTCTGGGTAATGCGAAAGCATAGACATAGCCATACCCGATGCTTTTTTTTCTGCAGCGGCATGATCTTGTAAAAAAGTATTAAAGTCAGCAAGGACAACTTCGGTCCATTCAAATGGGGTGTGGTATTTTAATTCAAACATGTTCTGTACAACTTAAATAATAATGCGGGGATTTTAACGTATTTGATTTAAAAAATCTTGTAAGGCAGTAATTTATCTATGCGCCCTTTAGCCGTAGACTCAACTTTTAACGGGTGTTTAATATCGTTCCATGCAGTGACTTTTCCGCCCACATTCATTTTTTCAAAATCAGTTTTATCACTTTCTAACCCTAAAAAATTACACAACTTTTTGTAACTATTAGGCTTTGCTATATCAATGGATAAAAAATCGTCGTCACGGTTATTAAAGTACGTTTGAGCATCATTAAAATGTGTATCATAACAGTCTGCTAAGTAACTATCGTCGCTAATATTATCAAGCGAAAGCTCACTAAACGTATTTAAATAACAGCGTTTTATATGAATATTAAAGCCCCCGTCGCCGCGCGTTAAATTAGTGTGCATACGCGTTAAAAGCTGTTTTATTGATACAAGCCATGCACCAAGTTCGCGCTCTAAATAAATAAACTTAGAGTCTGGGTAATGAATATCAAGCGCTTTAAAGTCATTAAATATGGGAGTGTCGGAAATTGCGCTGGCATTTTGAAAACAGGCATTAGTATACGCGGTATGCGCTGTTGTAATGCCAAGTTCTAAAAATGCATGGCACACACTAGTGGTGCCGGTACGTGGTAAACCTATTATAAATATTTTGCTCATTAACTTTTCTTTAATTAGCCGCGTGTTACTAGTAATACAAAGGCGCTGATAATCATGACTAAAAATGTAGTAATAGTACCAATTTGGCGATATTTAAGGCTTTTTTCTACTATGCCTAAATTTTGAAACACACGCCCTACTAATAACGCACCACCTAATATATGGCAGTAATGGCTAGCAAGCCCTTGGTACTCTGCTAAAAAAAGCAAAATTAAAGCAAATGGCACGTATTCCATAAAATTTGCGTGGGCACGCACAGCACGTTGTAGCGTTGCATTACCGTTATCACCAAGCGATATTTGCTCCGCACGGCGCACTTTTATTACGTTAAAGCTTAAATAAATGTAAAAGAAGGCAAGTAATGCAGCATAAGTTGAAATGATCACGGCGTTTTCCTGTTATTTTTATCGCATAAATATGCGCTCTATTATTGTGGGCATGATAATAACACATAAATTTGAGCAGCATTATCAGAAGTTTAATAATTGCCTATGCTAAGCTAGAGGTATTAAGTTAGTAGAAAATACATAAGGATTTTATGTTTGTACCTCGTAAAGTAGCCGACAGTTACCGTGAAATGATTAACAGTATTGGCTTTTACCCTTCGATGCTTTCAGTGGGCTTTTTGGTATTTGCCATTATTACAATGTCGGTTGAATATTTAGCCCCTGTTGAGCAGCTAAAATCGTTTATATCGGTTGTACTTGTAGATAGCGCCGAAAACGCGCGGACTATTTTAAGCACTTTAGCGGGGAGTATTATTTCGCTTACCGTGTTTAGTTTTTCGATGGTAATGGTGGTTTTAAATTCAGCCAGCGCGAGTTTATCGCCCCGCGTAGTGCCAGGGCTTATTACGCGCAAATCACACCAAATGGTTTTGGGGTTTTATTTAGGCAGCATAATTTACTCTATTATTATGCTTATAAATATTAATAAGCTTGATGGTGGCAGTACGGCAATTCCTTCAATAGGTGTGTTGTTTGCACTTGTTTTTGGATTGATTTCATTAGGTTTGTTTGTATTTTTTATACATTCGATCTCACGTGCTATTCAAGTTGATAACGTGTTAAATGGCTTGTTTAGCCAAACTAAAAACGAAATTAAAACAATAATACAAAGACAACAAGAGAACCCAGTTGAAGACTTTCCTGACTTTAGCAAATGGCATTCGGTTAGCAGTAAAACAGAAGGATATTATAAAGGCGTACATACCGATAAGCTGTGTGCCATTTTGGCTGAGCAAGATATAAAGGTGTATATATCTGTAAACCAAGGCTATTTTACAGTTAAAGGTTACCCGTTTTTAAAATGTAATAAAGAGATAGCAAACGATGAAGAGCTGATTAATAAAATTCTCGACTGCTTTATTTTTTATATAGAAGAGTACATTAGCGATCATTACCGTTATGGATTAACGCAAATATCAGAAATTGCAGTTAAGGCAATGAGTCCAGGTATCAACGATCCCGGTACTGCGGTTAAATCAATTGATATGCTGAGTATTTTACTTATTCAACGACTTTCAATTAACGATATTAACTACTCGTTTAAGCACAGTGATAATGCCCCATTGTTGTACCTTCATGAAACAAGCTTTGATGAGTTATTACATGACAACTTTACACCGCTGCGTAATTACGCCAAAGGCGATGCATACGTAATGACAAACGTGCTTGAGGCATTCAAAAATATTTTGTTTGTAGCCCATAAAGATACCGATGCACGAAACAGTTTATTTAATTATTTAAATGCGATTGTTGATGACATAAATGAGCATGTAACTAATGAATACGACAGACGCGAAGTGACTAATATGCTCAACTCTATAGCGCGTATCAGCCAAGAGCAAGGTGAGAAGTTGGTGGCACGTTTTGAGCACCACCAAAAATAAAAACTTAAAACATAGTTTAATCTATGTAGTACACAGCATAGCTTGACGCTGTTACTTTAATCTCTCCAGCATGGTAGGCATCAGGTACATAGTTACTTGGTGCGCTATCAGCCATCATTACTTTTTCTGCGCGCATATAAGGCTGCGACTGCACATTGAGTGGACTTAGTGACGCGCTGTATAATCCTTTTAAATCAACGTCATAATCTTCACTAAACTCTTTTGCAGCATCCCGTGCGTCTTTAATTGCTAACTTTTGCGCTTTTTTATGCAGCTCGTTGTAGTTGCTTGCTAAAAATTGCGTTTGATTAATTTCGTTAATACCGTTGTTAACTAAGCTTTGTAGTAACTCAGGGTATTTATTTATATCGCTGAGTTTTACTGTTAACGTACGAGAAACCTTAAAGCCTTTAAATTCTTGATTACCGGTAGTGCGGTTGTATTGGCTATCACGGTTTATTGAAATTTGCCCTGCGTTTATATCTCCCTCTTTAACACCAATCTCTTTTACGAGCTTAATTGCCTTGGCGATAGTTAAGTCGGTTTTATTTTTAGCAGCAATTAAGTCTTTATCAACTTCGGTAATGCCTACGCTAAGCTGTACGTAATCAGGCATTGTAGTAAGAGTCGCTTCGCCTTTAACATAAATATGAGGAGCATCGGGAGTTGCTGCCGCAAGTGCATCAAAACTAAGTACGTTAAAAGCCAGTGCACTACCTAAAACCAGTGTCAGTGTTTTCATTAAGTCGATCCTTTAATTTTGTAAATATTATTAAAGACCTTACGTGGTTAATTAAATATGAACAAGCACAAAAAAACAGGCAATTGCCTGTTTTTTGTTAATGGCTGTAACTTAGCGTACAGCCTCATTTACTTTAAATTACGGGTACCGTTATTAAACACTACAACGTTTATAGTTACGGTATTTTGGTAACCAGTAATTTTTGTCGATTGCTGCCCATAACGCATCATCAGTAATCTCAAGAGCAACGCCCTCTTCGATTGCTTTTTTAGCAATGGCAAATGCAATACGTTTACTTAGCGTTTCAATTTCAGTCAAGGCTGGTAATAAACTACCTTTACCTGTGTTTGCACGCGGCGACGACTCTGCAAGCATTTCGCTAGATACACTTAACATTGCATCTGTAATGCGTGTCGCTTTAGCGGCAATAACCCCTAAACCAATACCCGGGAAAATATAACTGTTGTTACATTGTGGGATTGGGAACGTCTCGCCATTGTACTCAACAGGATCAAATGGGCTACCTGTGGCAACAAGTGCTTTACCGTCAGTCCACTTAATCACATCAGCAGGATGCGCTTCTACTTGCTTAGATGGATTACTTAATGGGAAAATAATTGGCTGTTCACAACCGGCATGCATAGCGCGTATTACTTGTTCTGTAAATAAGCCAGGTTGACCAGAAACACCAATCAAAATGTCAGGCTCAGCACAGTGCATAACATCAAGCAGTGATGCGTACTCGCCGCTGTACGTCCAATCACTTAACGAGCCTGTAGGTTGTGCAAGTGCTTGTTGGAAATCGCGTAAGCCTTCCATACCCTCACTAAGCAAACCAAAACGGTCAACCATAAATACTTGGCTACGCGCTTGTGCTTCTGAAATACCTTCAAAAACCATTTGGCTAATAATTTGCTCAGCAATACCACAACCAGCAGAGCCTGCACCCACAAATACTACTTTTTGCTGGCTTAGGGTTGAATTTTTAACACGACACGCAGCAAGTAAAGAACCTACCGTTACAGCCGCAGTACCTTGAATGTCATCGTTAAAGCTACAAATTTCATTGCGGTAGCGCTTAAGTAATGGCATTGCATTTGGCTGTGCAAAATCTTCAAACTGAAGTAATACATTTGGCCAGCGACGTTTAACCGCTTTAATGAATAAATCTAAAAACTCATCGTATTCGTCTTGAGCAATTCGCTTATGGCGTGCGCCCATGTACATAGGATCGTTTAAAAGCTTTTCGTTATTAGTACCCACATCAAGCATTACAGGCAATGTGTATGCTGGGCTTATACCACCACACGCTGTGTAAAGTGACAATTTACCAATTGGAATACCCATGCCACCAATACCCTGATCGCCAAGGCCTAAAATACGCTCGCCATCGGTTACAACAATAACTTTTACTTTACCTTTGGTAGCGTTGCGTAAAATGTCGTCAATTTGGTAGCGATCTTCATACGAAATAAATAAACCACGTGCGCTGCGATAAATGTCAGAGAATTTTTCACAAGCATCGCCCACTGTCGGTGTGTAAATGATTGGCATCATTTCTTCAAGGTGGTCACGCACTAAACGGTAGTAAAGTGTTTCGTTGTTATCTTGAATCGCACGTAAGTAAATATGCTTATTAAGGTTGTCGGTAAAGCTAGAATACTGCTGATAACAACGCTCAACTTGCTCTTCAATTGTTTCAAAGCGAGGAGGAAGTAAACCAGCAAGATTGAAATTTTCGCGTTCTTTTTTACTAAAGGCGCTGCCTTTATTTAATAGCGGTGTTTCAATTAGGCCAGGGCCAGAATGATGAATATATAAGTAGTTAGGATCAGTATTAGTTGTCATATTTCCAGGCTTTAACGGAGTCTTAAGTTATGATCTGTCATTATCAGTGTTAGAGGTTTAATTGCAACGACAATTAAGCTAGTCAGACCATTGAGAGAAAATACATGCGGGCTTCACTGCCCGCATGCATATTATACATAATTTAAAATTTGATAGTGGCGTTATTATCAGTTAAATCAGATAACGCAACACCTTCACGGCGCGGATCAGCGCCACCATATAAGGTATTATTTTTAACTTCAACTGCGTGTAAGCCTGAGTTTAAATCAATAATACGTACATTGTGGCCGCGTTTAGTAAGCGCAGGCGCAATGGCTTCAATGGTTGTGCCTTTTTCAAGGCTGGTGTAATCGTTACGATTTGTTGTACGCGGTAAGTTAATGGCGTCTTGGGCTGATAAATTCCAGTCAATAACACCCACAACAACTTGTGCAACGTAATCGATGATACGGCTACCACCAGGTGAGCCTACGATTAAGCGTAAGCTACCATCTTTATTAAATACCATTACCGGTGACATAGAGCTACGCGGGCGTTTACCAGCCTCTACACGGTTTGCTACAAGCTTGCCGTTTTTACGTGGCGATAACGAAAAGTCAGTTAGTTGGTTATTTAAAATAAAGCCATTAACCATAACCGTAGAGCCAAACGCCATTTCAATTGAACTGGTCATCGAAACGGCATTACCTTTACTATCTACAATAGATACATGTGAGGTAGAAGGTAACTCGTATGAATCATCCATTGCATAACTTAAGTACCCTACAGGATTACCTGCTACGGCTTTTTGGTCTGTTTCGGTAATTAATTTAGCGCGTGAGGCAATATAATCTTTGTTTAAGAGCTCTTGTGTAGGTACTTGAGTAAAATCGGGATCGCCCATGTACATATCGCGATCGGCAAATGCAATACGCGAAGCTTGGCTAAAGTAATGAATCGCCTTTTCGCCATTTGGCTTAAGTGCGCTCATATCTTTATGTTCCAGCAAGCCAAGCATTTGCAGTACTGCTACGCCGCCACTACTTGGTGGCGCCATAGAACACACGTTATAAGCACGGTATTGAATACATACCGCATCGCGCTCTTTACTTTTATAATCTGCTAAATCTTGTACGCTTAATTTACCAGGGGCAATTTTAGAGTGTTGTACCGCATTAACCATTTGTTTTGCATTTTCGCCTTTGTAAAATGCATCAATGCCCTGCTTTGCAATGTCTTTGTACAAATCAGCAAGTGGTTGATTCTTTTTAACACTACCCACTTCAATTAATTTACCATTTGGGTAAAAGTATTCGTTAATAATTGGCATGCTCAACACGCCAGGGTTTAACTGTCGGGCTAATAAGCCATGTAAACGCGGCGAAACTACAAATCCTTGTTCTGCAAGTTCAATAGCCGGTTTAAAAAGCGCTTCCCACGGTAATGTACCGTATTGTTTATGTGCGCCTGCAAAGGCATGTAAAATACCGGGTACACCAACAGAGCGTCCACCTACTACGGCTTCAATCCATTTAACGGCTTTACCGTGTTTATCTAAAAACAGCGTTTCGTCTGCATTTGCAGGTGCTGTTTCGCGGCCATCAAAACTAGTCAATTTATTGTTAGCTTTGTTGTAATACATCATAAATGTACCACCGCCGATACCTGAGGATTGCGGTTCAACTAAGGTAAGCACTAGTTGAGTAGCAATCGCAGCATCTACGGCACTGCCGCCTTGGGCTAAAATTTGTTGACCGGCTTTTGAGGCATATGGATTTGCCGCAGCTACCATGTATTTATCACCTTGCACCACTTTTTTATGGATTAATCCGGTAGCAGCTTCAGGTTCGCGAGTTTCAATTTGAGTTGTTTGCTGTGCTAATGAAGGCAGTGATACTGCGCACAGCCCAATGGCAAATAATGAGTTAAGTTTAAAATGCATAAAAATACTAAAAACACTTAATTACGTAGTTGTATTTGGCATCTTAAAGTTAAACGGGCACAATATGCAAAAATTTTGACTAAAAAAATATAATAAAATGCTTAATTTACCTATTCAACCTCGTTATATATTACCGCCTATTATTTTGCTGCTTTTTAGTACCATTTTTGCTGCATTTGATTTAAATAGTTTACTTGAATTTAACCGAAGCCTAATTGATGATGGCGAACTGTGGCGAATTTTTTCTAGCCAATTTGTTCATGCTAATTGGGCTCATTTGGGACTAAATGCCAGTGGTGTTTTACTAATATGGTTACTACATGGCGAATACACATCACCTACTCGTTACGCCGTTAATATAAGTGCGCTAGCACTGTGGTGTGGACTCGGTGTTTATTGGTTTTGCCCAAACATACATATTTACACCGGATTAAGTGCCCTACTGCATGGTGTAATTATTTGGGGCGCAGTTAAAGATATAACCGTAGGGCTTAAGTCGGGTTATTTATTATTTATAGGCGTATGGATTAAAATAGCGTTTGAGCAATTTAGCGGCCCTAATGCTGATATAGGAAAGCTTATTAACTCCACTGTGGCTATTGATGCACATTTAATTGGTGTAATTGGCGGGACCCTGCTTGCCATACCACTGGTTATAGAGCTCTTTAAAAAGAAAAAATAAAGTTAGATTTTGTTCAACCCAATAAAAACGCCGCATTAGTTAACTAAACCAATGCGGCGTTTTTGTTTTTATAATTAAAGCTTAAAGCGTTTCTTTAAATAATTTATGAATACGGCGGTATTCGTCTAACCAGCTTGAAGGCTGTACAAAGCCATGCGGTTCAACAGGGAATATAGCTGTTTCAAAGTTTTGTTTTTCAAGCTCTATTAAGCGCTGTACTAAACGCACTGAGTCTTGAAAAAACACGTTATCGTCAACCATTGGGGCATTAATTAATAAACGTTTGTTTAAGCCCTCAGCGTAATAAATTGGCGAGCTGCGCTCATACGCAATCGGGTCAACATCAGGATGGTTTAATATATTAGCTGTATAACCTGTATTGTAATGTGCCCAATCGGTAACAGGTCTAAGTGCCGCACCCGATTGAAACAACTCAGGCGCGGTAAACAATGCCATAAAGGTCATAAAGCCGCCGTAAGAGCCACCATAAGTGCCGACTGCTTTGGTATCAACGTTGGCATTTTGCGCCATCCATTTAACGCCATCGGCTAAATCTTGTGTTTCAGGCGTTCCCATTTGACGATAAATTGCGGTGCGCCAATCACGCCCGTAACCTTTAGATGCGCGGTAATCCATATCCATTACTATGTAACCTTCATCAGCGAGCAATGAATGAAACATAAATTCACGAAAATAAACCGAAAATCCCATATGTGAGTTTTGTAAGTAACCCGCGCCGTGGTTAAAAATAACTGCTTTGCGATTTTTACCTACTTCACCTTCAACGTAATCAGCTGGGTAGTACACTTTTGCGTATATTGGTTGTTCGGTATGGCTCGATGGCACAGCAACAATTTTAGGTGCAGTTAGCTTTTTAGCTAAAAACTCATCCGACACTGTATGAGTTAATCGCGTTGCTTTTGTATTGGCTTGTGCGTCAGCTACATAAAGCTCATTAGGCATCGTAATTGTAGAGTGCTTAAGGAGTAACTTGGTTTCATCTGGGCTCAACGTGTAATCGGTCATGCCGTTTAAGTCAGTAACTTGCTCACTCTTACCAGTTTGCGGGTTAACGCGGTAAATTTCGTACAGACCTGGGTGTTCAACATTCGCTTTATAATAAATTGCGCTGTCGTCACTTGTAAGCGTTAAGTTAGAAACCTCAAATTGGCCTTGTGTTAGCGCGGTTGCACTACCATTAACTGGTTTTTTATAAAGCTGGCTGTAACCCGACTCTTCCGATAGGTAATAAAGCGTGTTCGAGTTATGTAACCACCCAAAGTCGTTAAACGCATAAGCAATCCATGCGTCGTCATGCAGGCGATGTTGCGACACAAGTTTGTTGTTTTTAAAATCTACAGTAGCAAGCCAACGGTCTTTGTTGTCCCATGCTTCGAGCATGATAGCCACTTGCGAGCCGTCATCGTTCCATACTATTGGGCTTTGCTCAAAACCCCAGTCCATAATAAGGTTAATGCCACGAGGCGCCTTTTTAGACTTATATGCTTTACCATCACGTGCATAATTTTCTTTTTTAACTGCGGCTAAAACATCTTCGTCAAAGCCCGGTAAGGTATTAAAGCTAAGTGAAGTTTGTTCTTTGTTAGTTAAATTGATGTATACAAGCTTTGAGGTTTCTTCTTTAGCGTCAGCTACACGGCGGCGTGCTTTTTTAGGCTCAATGGTTGCATCATTAGTGATGTAATTTGGCATAATATCACCATCACCACGCCAATCAGTTTGCTTTTGTACAACGACTAATAACGCATCACCATTTGGCGAAAGCTGAGCCTCAGCAACTTTATTACCGTCACCTAAGTAGTAAGCCGTATTAGCAATTGAATCGTTTTGTTCATTAATTTGCTCATTACGTGCTTGCTTGTCTTTTTTATTTTTTTGTTGAAGCGCCACAAACTTAATCAATTTATGCTGCTCTTTAGCAATATACGTGCTTGGCTCTTCAATCCCTTTTGGCTCATCAGCAAGTTTTAAGTTAGCAAGCTCGCTCGTTAAGCCTGTTTTTAAATCAACTTTAAAAAACACATTGCCTTGGTGGTAAACTAAATCGCCGTTATTTAAAAATTGTGGTTTAGACTCGTTTGCTGATGTAGCTGTAATTTGCTTAAGTTCACCGGTTTTTAGGTTTTTAACAAACACATTGCCTTTAAATGTGTAAGCCGCCATTGTTTTATTTTTAGAATATACGGCTTTATTAGAACCCACAGTATGAAGTTTATTAAGAGCTACTTGCTCTGCTGTTTGGCTAGTAACAGATTGGCTAAATAAATTGCGTAATGTATTACCTTGCTCTTTTTGAGTATAAATAATAGTAGCTGAATCGCTTGCCCAATAAGCGCTCTCTGGCTGATTACCCATCCAATCGGGATCGGCCATTGCTTGTTCTAGCGTTATTTTTTGTGAGCCGATATCTGTTGGCGTGTTTACAACCGCAGCAACCTTGGTTGCTGGTAAAGCACTTTGCTGTGTTGAAGAGGTATTAGCGGTAGCGCTACAACCTGCAAGCATAACACTTGAGGCAACAGCTAAGGCCACTAACGTTTTAGATGAAGAAAAATTAAAAATCATAGTGCTTCTATACGGTTATTATAATTAAGCCGTATTTAAGCAGAAGCACTTAAGTTATTGCAATTTTTTAAGATAAATAGCCATTAAACAGGGTAAAGCTCAGTTTACTAGCGCTTCTCTTGTTAACAGGCGTTATTCAATTACCAAATCAAGCCAAACCATGCGGTGATCGCTCGATGCGTTTCTATCTTTAATTAAGCGATACTCACTACTCATTTTAGTAGGCCAAAACACACCACCGTCCTTAATTTTTAAACCATAGTTTGATGGTAAAACGTAATCAACACGGGCTTGCCAATTAGCACTGTAATTTTGTGCATATGGCACATCATACTGCTCTTTAGCACCTTCGCTTTTTGGAACAAAGCTTGCGTTGATAAGTGGGTTTTTAAGTAATTGGTCGGTGGTATTTGTACGGGCTTTGTCCCCCTCAGGGGCTGCATTTAAATCGCCTAAAATAACAAAACGAGAGTGAACTTTTAAACCGCCCTTTTCGCCTTTATCGTCATAAATATACTTAGCATTTGAAATGTAATCGGCAATTAACTTTACTTCATCGTGGTTACGCTTGCCGTTTCTATCCTCTTCACCGTCAAATACAGGCGGTGTTGGGTGAGATGCAATAACATGAATTGTTTTATCATTTACGCTAATAGGTAAATCCCAAAACGATTTAGAACTGAGCCTAAGTGCTTGCCATTCTTGTGCGTTATACCAGTGTTCACCTGTTTTAGGCATTACAGGCATTTGTGCATTTGGCATGTCTTTATATTTAAAGGTTTGAAGGGTTCTTACTTTATCAAAATTAATTGGGTATTTTGACAAAATAGCCATGCCATAATGCCCTTCAAAAAAGCCAAAGCCTTGTGCATCGCCCATCACGCCATTTTTTTTGCCATCGTTATCTAAATCAAACTCGGTAGCTAGGCCTGTATTTACTGGTGCAATATAAGAGTAAGGGTAGTTAATAGCGGCTTGTTTTTGCTGACCTACATTTAAATAATGCTGATTAAAGTATTCAATGCCTTGCTCTTTTGGGATGTAATCAAATTCGTTAAGTAAAATAATATCAGGGCGAACACGCTGAATAATTTCCGCTATGTTCTTAATTTGCTGGTGGTTAGCTTTAAGTGCATTAACTAAAGCATCACTTTTAACTTGCTCACCTTTAGGCGTGTGATTAGTTGCATCCATACTTACATTAAAAGTTGCAACACGAAGAGATTCCGATGCAAATGTATTTAAGCTAAATAATGCAGTAATGGCTAGCACGCCAGATATTGTTTTTAGTTTCATTGTTTTACTTCACAAATTTAAAATTAGACTTTAACAGTATTACATATTCAAAGCCCATTTTTATGACAAAAAAATACCGGCTTAAGCCGGTATTTATATAAAGGTATGATAACTATTCACTGAGCAGTAAATTGGCAGCTGCTTTTAAAATACCAGGATAATCTTGCTCTGGTAGGTACTCTGTAAGTTCACCAAGTTTGTCTGCAAGCTCACTCATATTAACAGCTGATACATTAATATGGCCCATTTTACGACCTGGTTTTGCAGTTTTACCGTACCAATGGCTCGTTACATCAACTGTTTTTAATACTTCACTTGGAATACTTGGTTGGCCTAATACGTTTATCATCGCGGTAATGTGTTTAAGCTCTGTATTACCAAGCGGTAAGCCTGCAACAGCACGCATGTGGTTTTCAAACTGCGAGCATTGGCAACCTTGTTGCGTCCAGTGGCCAGAGTTATGTACGCGCGGTGCAATTTCGTTAACGAGTAACGTGCCTCTTACATCAAAAAACTCAATTGCTAATACGCCAACGTAGTTAAGCTCGTTTGCTATTTTTGTAAATGCATCGTTTGCTTGAGCTTCAACACTTTGATTATTTTTACCGGCAATAGAAAGCGTTAATACACCATTTGTGTGCTCGTTTTCTGTTAGCGGATAAATAGCAACATTACCGTGTTTATCGCGCGCACCAATAATAGATACTTCACGATCAAACGGGATCATTTTTTCAGCAATAATTGTATGTGGCGAAAGCTCTGTGCCCGATGCAATAAAATCAGCCATTTCAGACCAAATTTCGTCTATTTGACTATCTGATTTTAAACGCCATTGGCCTTTTCCGTCGTAACCCGCTTGGCATGTTTTAATTACAAGTGGTTTACCTAGAGTTTTAACGGCAAGTTCTAAATGCGCTTTTTCAGTAATTAATTGGTACGGCGCACAAGTTACGTTTGTTTTATCAAGCAATGCCTTTTCAAGCGAGCGATCGCCACCGGTTTTAATAGCGGCTTTACCTGGGTAAAACTTATTACTGTTACAGCAAAGGGTTAAAACATCATCAGGAATGTGCTCAAACTCGGCAGTAATGGCATCAGCGTTTGATATTGCTTGCTCAAGCGACGTGTTATAAACCTCACCGGTTAGCGGGTGCATAATTTGTTTACTGCCTACATCGTACGCAACAACGTTTAAATTAAGCGGCGCTCCTGCAAGGCTCATCATACGTGCAAGTTGCCCTGCACCTAATATTAAAATATTCATCATTACTCTGCAGGGTTTGGATTAGCTAATATAGTGTCGGTTTGAGCTTTACGAAACGCTTCAATTTTTGCAAAAATTTCTGGATTTTGACATCCTAAAATTTGTGCAGCTAATAAACCCGCGTTTGCTGCGCCCGGCTCACCAATTGCAAGCGTACCTACTGCAACGCCTTTAGGCATTTGGCAAATAGATAAAAGTGAATCAACACCATTTAATGCTTTTGATTTTACAGGTACGCCAAGTACAGGAAGCGACGTAAAAGCAGCCGCCATACCAGGTAAATGCGCTGCGCCGCCAGCACCAGCAATAATAACTTTAATACCACGTTCTGCGGCTGAACTTGCGTAATCAGCAAGTAATTGAGGAGTGCGGTGTGCAGACACGACTTTGGTTTCGTACTTAATGCCAAAATGCTCTAGCATAAGTGCTGCATGTTCCATGGTTGGCCAATCTGATTTTGAACCCATAATAATGCCAACAGTCATAAATACTCCTCAGTAATGTATTTTAAAAATAGCGGACTTATGTCCGGTTTTAGGCGGGTATTATACCCAAACCAAGTTTAATTGCGACTCACAAAAACAAAAAAAGCCATGTTTAAACATGGCTTTTCAGAGTTAACGGGTAAATAGCTAATTAAGCTTCTTTACTCGCTAAGTATTCGGCGTAGTTGCCTCTAAAGTCGATAACTTTACCGTCTTTAATTTCCCAAATACGGGTTGCAACCGATGATACAAACTGACGGTCGTGGGAAACAAACATCAATGTACCCTCGTAAGCTTCAAGGGCTAAGTTAAGCGCTTCAATTGATTCCATATCCATGTGGTTAGTTGGCTCATCCATTAACAATATGTTTGGCTTATGCATCATAATTTTACCAAACAACATGCGGCCTTGCTCACCACCTGAAATTACTTTAACTGATTTTTTAATATCGTTTTGAGAGAATAACATACGGCCTAAGAAGCTACGAACCACTTGCTCGTCGTCGCCTTCTTGTTGCCATTGCTCCATCCACTGAAACAAGTTCATGTCGGTTGCAAACTCATCAGCGTGATCTTGCGCGTAGTAACCAATATTCGCGTTTTCTGAGAACTTAAACTCACCAGCTTTAGGTGCTAGGCGCCCTGCTAATGTATTAAGTAATGTTGTTTTACCAACACCATTTTCACCAATAATAGCAATACGTTCGCCAACTTCTACTAAACCTTCAAGTCCAGAAAACAACATATTGTCGTCAAAACCTTGTGTTAAGTTTGTCATTTCAAGTGCGTTTCTGAATAACTGCTTTTCTTGATCAAAACGGATAAACGGCGTTTGGCGTGAAGATGCTTTAACTTCGTCTAATTGGATTTTGTCGATACGTTTAGCACGCGATGTTGCTTGCTTAGCTTTAGATGCATTAGCAGAGAAACGAGATACAAACTGTTGAAGTTCAGCAATTTGGTTTTTCTTTTTCGCGTTTTCGTTAAGTAATTGCTCACGTGCTTGCGTTGCTGCAAACATGTATTCGTCATAATTACCTGGGTAAATACGAAGCTCGCCGTAGTCAATGTCGGCCATGTGTGTACACACAGAGTTTAAAAAGTGACGGTCATGCGAGATGATTATCATGGTACAGTCGCGCTGATTTAACACGTCTTCTAACCACTTGATGGTGTAAATATCCAAGTTATTAGTAGGCTCATCAAGTAGCATAATGTCTGGGTCTGAAAATAATACCTGTGCAAGTAGCACGCGCAGCTTAAAACCCGGTGCAATTTCTGACATTGGGCCAAAGTGTTGGTCAGTGCCAATACCTACACCTAATAAAAGCTCACCTGCTTTAGATTCTGCAGAGTAACCATCCATTTCAGCAAATTCAGTTTCAAGATCGGCTACTTTCATACCGTCTTCTTCACTCATTTCAGGTAAAGAGTAAATACGGTCTCGTTCTTGTTTAATTTCCCACAACTCTTTGTGGCCCATAATCACGGTATCGATTACTGAGTATTCTTCGTAGGCAAACTGATCTTGATTAAGTTTAGCAACACGTTCGTTAGGATCAGTACTTACATTACCTGAAGACGCTTCAAGCTCACCACTTAAAATTTTCATAAATGTTGATTTACCACAACCATTTGCACCGATTAAACCGTAACGGTTACCATCGCCAAATTTTGCTGAGATATTTTCAAATAATGGTTTAGCACCAAATTGCATGGTGACATTAGCTGTACTAATAATAGCGCTACCCTCCAAAGGAGTAATGATGTATTTAAATTGCGCGCAGTTTAAACCAAAATGGCCTGTTTTTCTATGAAAGTTTAAAAGCAAACTACTGCGTTTTAGCCATTTATTATGGCTATGTAGTTAGTAGTAAAAATAACGGATTAGATTTAATGGTTTCGTTAATTTTTATTCAACTAATTCTAATTAAAATCCATAAAGTATGTTTTATAAACAGGCATAAGAGATTAGAAATTACGATACAAATTAGAGTAAAAACACTTTTAACGTGTTTGTGTGTCTACTTAACTCATTTTTGTTCACCTTGTAATAATAAAAAGTTATATTTATGAAAATAAAGTACTTTTAGAGCTTTTACACTAGTTACTACTTTTTAACCAAGATGAAATTAATTCAAATTACAATTTTTATACATCGCTAATTTATCATCCTATTTACCTATCAAATCATTAAAAACATAAACTTTTGCAACACCTGAAAAACAAAATTAACCTTTAGTGAATATCCGTTAAGTTTAACGATTAATTTTATTGAGTATTTTTCACTTTTGAGCCGTTTATTGCTTTGTTAGTCTTCGAATCTGAATTTTTACCTACGTAAAAAATTGACCAATTTACACAGGGCAACACACAAGATGAACAAAAAATTAGCGACGCTTATTAGCGCAAGTATTGTATTCGCACCCGCTGTTTCGGCTGTAGAATTATACAAAGATGACAAAAATACTGTTGAAGTTGGTGGATATCTTGATGTGCGTGTAATTAATACACAAAACGAAACCGAAGTTGTTAACGGTACCTCGCGCATTAACTTTGGATTTAGCCGAAAGCTTAAGAAAGACTGGACCGCACTCGCACTCGTAGAATGGGGTGTAAACCCTGTTGGCAGCAGCGATATTATTTATAACAATCGTTTTGAGTCTATCCAGGATGAGTTTTTATACAACCGTTTAGGTTACGCAGGGCTTTCGCACGAAAAATATGGCCAACTTACCATTGGTAAACAATGGGGTGCATGGTACGACGTAGTTTACGGCACAAATAATAGCTTTGTATGGGATGGCAATGCGGCTGGTGTTTACACCTATAACAAAGACGATGGCGCTGTTAATGGCACTGGCCGTGGAGATAAATTAGTGCAGTACCGCAATAGCTATAACGATTTTAGTTTTGCAGTACAAGCGCAGCTTAAAAACAGCGAATTTTATACCTGTGACGTCACCGACATTTCAGAAGAAGAATGTGAAGCACTTTGGAACTCTGGCGATAGTGCAGCCCAAGAAGTTGAATTTAATTACACATTTGGTGCGTCTGTAACTTATACCCCAACTGACATGCTAACACTTACAGCAGGTGTTAACCGTGGTGAGTTTGATTTAACGTTTGGCGATGGTTCTACTCGCAAAGTTGAAGATTTAATTTATGGTGCAGGTATTATGTGGGGCAACATTGATGAGCCCGGCCTATACGTTGCAGCCAACGTAAATAAAAACAAAAACCACGACACAGATAACATTGGTCGCTTAATTAAAGACGCAATCGGTGTAGAAACATTTGCATCTTACCGCTTTGATAACGATTTTCGCCCTTTTATTGCCTACAACGTGTTTGATGCAGGTGATGATTACGTAATTCAGCCAAACTTTAACGCCGACCCAGACGATATATTTAAACGTCAGTTTGCTGTTATTGGCCTTCACTACTTAATTGACGAAGACACTATTGCCTACGTAGAAGCGCGTAAAGACTTTAGCGACTTTGAAAGTGATAACAAAGAGCAACAAGCACAAATGGAGCAGTCGGAAGATGACGGTATAGCATTTGGTTTTAGATATAAGTTTTAAATATAAGTTTTAAATATAAGTTTATAAAACGACTACAACTTCTCTAAGCACAACCCTTTTAGCCCTTTTAACTTTTTTAACTGGGCTTTTTTTATTTTTCCATACTTTTTTCAATACTCGATTTTGCATTTAAGGCTATTTCAACAAATGCATCAACAGCCGCACTGGTATCTGCTTTTTTAATTTGTAATAGCACCATACACGATGCCCCTATTTTTTACGTTTACCATTTTGCTGCTCATTACTATGAGCGAGGAAAAACTTTAATTAAGCACTCATAGTCCACACTCGGCATTTATATTTTTAGTGGATGTAGTTATCGCTGGCTTTATTATTTTGATTACCTCTTTGATTACTTTTTTCTAATTTGACTCTATTGCTAAGTTTAGCGTTATAGCAATATTTAGTATGATGTGTTCTTTTGCTGTAAAGCCACCAGCCAATTTATATTAACTGTATTAAGAGTATGTGAAACTATATTGAAATAGCAAAGTACTTACACTGCTTATTGCTGATCACAAAGGCGAAAGGCTGATTAAAAGCAGTAACAAATAGATGTGTATATGCTCATGGGTACTGACGGTATTCTAATTTAATAGTTGTAAACTGTATATAAAAACAGTATGTGTAATTACTGTGCAAAAATAATTTAAACCAACCTTTCTTTGTAAGTCGTTAATAATAAAGCTGATTCGTTGTCATAAATAGATAAAACAACGATAACTGTATATATATACAGTTATTACTTAAACCTATCTAACCTACTTTTTAATAAACGTACTATAACCAGCTAATGCCTTAGCCACACTAATTGATGGATTATCTGAATGCTCAGCACCTTTGTTTATAGCACTTTGCCACACAAGGTTATTGTTAGGGTTGGCTGTTAAAGCGGCCTCTAAATTACTAAACGCTTTTAACATTAGCGGATGCTCTGCCCCGCCCACCGAGAGATATAAATAAGTAGACGACTTAACTTTGTTATTTTGAGCACTTAAAAACGCTTCTAAATTATTTACTACGGTCATATCGTCATACCAAGCCGCTGGGCTAAAAGCAAAATAGCCATTAAACAATTCAGGCTTTGTATGCAGTGTATAAAGTACAAAGCTACCACCTGCCGAAAAACCACTTAATACACGGTTATTACTAAGCTTATATTTTACCGATAAATACGGAAGTAACTCAGTTTCAATAAACGCTAAAAACTTGTCGGCTTCACCATTTGGTTCAATAAGTGTTTCATGCTCTGGACGCGCTTGTGTATTTACATCTTGGCGGGCATAAGGAGGTACTAAATCACGATTACGTGTATCTGTAAAAAACAAATTAGGAATAGACACTAATATAGCCTTATCCCCTTTTTCGCTCTTAGCTTGTTTTGTAAGTGCTTTATCCCATGTATCTAAATTAAAGTTACCATCGGTTTTAATAATTAACGGATACGCTTTTTTAGGATTGTAATTAGTCGGTAATCTTATAAACACTTTGCGCGACTCATTAAGCACGCTTGAGTTAATTGTTACATCTGTAAAGGCCGATACATAATGGTTATAATAACGTATAGCTAAAATACCAATAGCAAAAATGACTACGGCTAAACTTAAATTAATAATATAGTGTTTAGTTATTTTTATTGCCATACGGCATTCCTTTCAATGTTTAGGAGTTATTTAATCGAGCTTAACCCATTGCTTTATTTCCAGCGCGGTCATAATAAGCTCAACCGAAAACGCGGCTAAAATCATCCCCATCACACGCGTTAAAATAGACGCGCCGCCAGTACCAATTAGCTTAATTATTTTACCCGAAAGCAGCAACAGTATTAAGGTAATACCCAACACACCAAGTGTAACAAGCGCTGTGCCTATTTGAGTAGTAATTGGGTGTATGTGGTTATCGGTAAGTAGTATTACCGCCAAAATAGCGCCAGGAGTCGCCGTTGCAGGTATAGCAAGCGGAAACACGGCTATATCGTGATCGGGGTCTTGTTTGGCTTTGTTAGAATCGTTTCCAAAAATCATTTGCAGGCCAAACAAAAACAATATAATTCCGCCCCCTAACTGAAACGACACCAACCTAATTCCCATCGCATTAAGTATTAGTTGCCCTATTAAAATAGAACCCAATAATACGCCCCCGGCATAAAGTACCGTTTTAAATGCAGTTTTACGACGTTGTTGATCAGTTAAATGAGAAGTAAGCGCAGCAAACAGCGCCATAGTGCCTATTGGGTCAATGGTCGCCCAAATTACAAGTGCATCTTGAGAGAGTTTTTCTAGCATATAAAATCCTTGTTAAGCGTAAATGTTTAATAAAACACGGGTAACAAATTCATTTGCTTACGCTTAACTATAATAGAAAGCCGCTATTTTTTGTATTTTATTTACTCAGCTTTAAGGATTAAGGATTGAAAAAAGGTAAGCACTTATAATTGCCGTCTTGAGTTAAAGTGATTTATGCCAAATAGAATTTTCTCTTAAACTAAAGCCCAGTTTCATAAGTAAATTATGGGAACGTGCATTATGTGCACTCACCTCAGCAGACAAATGTTTAAGCGGAATATGCTTAACTAGAGTTTCAATAAAACCGGTCATCACTTCAAACATTACGCCCTTATCCCAAAAGTCAGGATGCAGCTCAAATCCTATAAACGCACTACTTTTACACGGGGTTAAATTATAAAGCCCACAAGTACCCATTAACTTTCCAGATATATTATGTTCAATTGCAACTCGAATTACTTCACCTTCGTAATATGCACTAATATCATCTTGTATTAATTGTTTGATTTGCGTTTTGCTAAGTGGTGTTTCGTAGTCGTTAAATTCTGACACGTGCGGGTGATTTAAAATATTAAATAAACACGCTGCGTGTTTGTGGGTAACTAAACGCAGCGTAACGCGCTCAAGCTTTGTGGTGTTAAACATTTTATTTAAGTGGTTAGTTAAATTAGCTCTTTATGGGCACGCATTATTAACTTACCATACCCTATTAACAAGCATTATCTTTAAAGCAAAAAGAGTAAGAGAACGTAATGAGTGACGATTTTAAAGTAATACAACCCACTACCACAGTATATTGCCCAAAGCGCGGCGAAGGCTGGACCTTAACAGGCATTACTAATATTAACGAGTTTACCTCAGTAATGTTTGACGGCACACGCTATAAGCTTCCAGCACGCGAAATAGTAGAAGAACTTCTTCCTAACCAATTAGCGCGTGAGCAAAATAGCTAACCAAACACATACACAGTAAAAAGGCTGCAATTTTGCAGCCTACTATCTAATTAACGAGTTAAAATGCATCGTCTTCGCTGTAAACATTAACGTTTAGCTCGTCATCATTTTCAAATACCACAAACGAAATAGGCTTACAGCACACTTGGCAGTCTTCTATGTATTGCTCATCAATATCTGCTGCATCAAGTAATACTTCTATACTTTCTCCACAATAAGGGCAACTTATTGATGTTTCTGTTAACTGGTTCATTTATCACCTGCTAATTTATATCACGGATGTTGTCACTTTAATGAACACGTAAGCATAATTCAACACCCCATTAAATAACGTATACTTGGCTAACCCAATTAAACCGTGCTACTAACTTAAATAGTGATCTTGTTACTAGCCTTATCCCTATAAAACTTGTCAAAGTGCAATATTTTTCACCATAGATAAGTTGGCCAGCCCTCTACAATGAAATTGTATTAGCACTTAGCGGGTCTAATTTTATAAGTATTTATAAACTCACAGTACAGATGGATAATTTTATGAAAAAATCACTTACGCTTGCATTAACATCTGCCGTTATTTTGTTTAGTACATTTTCCCATGCAGCTAAAACCGAAAAAGCCGTTCTAGCTGGAGGTTGTTTTTGGTGTATGGAAAGTGACTTTGAAAAGCTAGAAGGCGTAACCGATGTAATATCGGGCTTTACTGGCGGTAAACTTAAAAACCCGACATACAATGGTAATCATAAAGGCCATTACGAGGCCGTAGAAATCACATACGATCCGTCCATAGTAAGCTATCAGGGCATACTTGATCATTACTGGGTTAATATCGATCCCTTTGATGCAAAAGGCCAATTTTGTGATAAAGGCCCTAGTTACTTAAGCGCTATATTTGTACAAAACGACGAACAACGTAAATTAGCCGAAAAAACAAAAGCTGCAGTAGTTGCCGAGTTCCCTAATCAAACTGTGGTTACACCTATACTAAATGCAAGCACCTTTTACCCTATAAAAGGGAGGGAAAGCTTTCATCAAGATTATTACAAAAACAATCCAATCCGATACAACACCTATCGTTGGCGTTGTGGTCGCGACAGCCGCCTAGAAGAAATTTGGGGCGACAGAGCAACCCATTAATCGCGTTTAATCAGGTAATCCACTGTAAAATATTAAAAGGCTGATTTAATTATCAGCTTTTTAATATTTTAGTTATTGCGAGATTCTTTAATAAAGCCTTTGTTATTAAGCTAAGTGCTTAAATAGCAAATAGGATACGTGGTACTTCGCTTTTAAGTGGACAGCACTGCTTGACTTAAGATACTTAGTTTTAGGATTCATTATCAATAAATAGTATATTCTGTTTCCTAAAGCAGGCTGTTTATCTACTAAATCAAATACAATAAATTGCACTCCTAGATTGATATAAACAAAATTTAACAGCTGGAGTTACACAAAATGTTTGCCAACCAATTACAACTAGCGCGTGCTCTAGAGTTACCAACACGACAAGCCATGCTTTACCGTGAACCAGCAGTACAAAACTTTTGGATAAACAACACTGACTTAATTACAAACGCGTGGAGCGAATGGGAAGCAACATCAATAGATAGCTCAACGTTTACGCTAGACGACACACTACTTGATAAAAACCTACGCGAAGCAGTAAAGCAAGCATGGGAAGATCCATCAAAAGAGCTGGCCGTAAAAGCGTTATTACACGAAGTAGCGCCTGATGTGTTTCAATTTCAATTTTTTGATCCAGAGCGCCTAGCAGTATTACGCGGATATTTAGAACAAGTATGGAATTCGCAAATCCCTATGCGCCCGCCATACGGCATAGTGTTAAATCGCCGTGGTGCCATGCTTGATAGCCGATCAGAAGGTTATTTAGCCGCGCCAAGCTTTCAGGCATTTTATAACGAAATACTAAACACTTATATGCGCCCTATTTCACGTATGCTGTTCCCGGAAGTTATGGGGTTTGATACACAAACATTTGGCTTTTCAATTTATTATGAGCCAAATACAGATTCGTCAATTCGCCCACATACCGACGCATCAGCTGTAACGCTTAACATTAACTTAAACTTACCAGGCGAAGAGTTTACAGGGTCACAAGTGGACTTTTATCACCCGTACACAGGTGACATTAAATCACTTACCTTTAAGCCTGGTACTGCCATGTTACATCGAGGCAATATTGCACACGCAGCCAAGCCTATTACCAGTGGCGAGCGAACTAACTTTGTATTGTGGTTGTATGGGGAGCGCGGTCGATTACCAGCACAAGGTGCTCCACGCATTCCTGTTGATGCTAAACAGCGCTGGACTAACCCAAACAAACCAAATGATGGTTATGCACCATTTTAAATAATCGCTTTTAAAGTTTTAAATAGAAATGGCTGCCTAATTTAAGCAGCCTTATAAAAATAAAGCTCATCCAGTAACCAACACGTTTTAAGTTTAGTAATATTAAAAAAACCGCCCTATTCATAATCTATATTGTCGCCACTTATAACAATAAATAACACAAATTTTCCGCCTTGCTTTTCTTATGTCCCAGTACTTCGCTTAACAAAGTACAAAATTTAGGGGGATGTCATGTTTTTTTGTATTTGATGGATAAGCCACTGTAATGCTTAAGTTGGTAATTTAATAAATTGTGCTATCTTTTTATTATCTACATTATAAAAATACGAGCTAACATGTTGTTCCGAGGTACAATTGCCATAGCAATATTGGCAATTTCTGCTGCTAATAAAACCTATGCAAACGACATAGACGTGCAATTTAGTGGTTTTGCATCCTTAACACTCAGCTACACGGACGATTCAGATATTGGCTTTGCATCGAGTTATTCAAATGTCAACGAATCTGGTTTTTCAGCAACGCGAGATTCAATTTTAGGTGGGCAGGCTAATATATCACTCTCAAAAAATTGGGACTCTGTGTTTCAAGTAGTTATTCAAGATCATGCCTTTAAAAGCTTTGATAATTTTTTAGAGCTCGCCTTTGTGCGCTATCGCCCTACCCGTCATTGGGCTATTCGTGCAGGCAGGTTAAATAGCGACCTTTACTTACTATCGGAATACCCTTACGTAGGATATGCCTATTTATGGGTGCGCCCGCCTCATTCGTACTACTCGTTTGCAAACATTGCAGGAAATTTCGATGGTGTAGATGTGGAATACAGCAAAGCAATTAACGATGGCTTCTTACGTTTAAAACTTGCTTATGGTAGTACAACAGCCAAGCTACAAGCCTATAATGACGACTTTTTTATTGATTTTGATAACTTAACAACTTTTAGCGCAACCTACTCTTTAGATGCATGGACTATGCGTTTTTCATTATCAAAGTCAGACTTTGGGGATTATAAGTTAACCTCTTTAGATGAGTATTTAGCCGCACTCAACTCAATACCACAAAGTATATGGCCGCAAGCGCAAAAAATATCAAACAAATTTAACACCAAAGGTAACAGTATAGAATACGCCGCGTTTGGGCTTACTTACGATCACAACAATTGGCTAATCCAATCTGAGGTGGGTATTTCAGAATCCGATTGGATAGTTGCTCCGTCAGTTCTTAGTGGCTATATTAGTACAGGTTACCGTGTAGATAACGCAATATTTTATACAGGTTTTACAGCGGCTAAACACCGACATGACGTAATAAAAGTAAACGATCCTGCTTTTGCGCCAAGCACTCCCGAGCAATTTTCAGTGCCTATACAACAACTCGCAGTTGCCAGTCAGTCTGCTGTTAAAGTTACCAATGTTCACCAACACTCAATTAACGTAGGCGTAAAATGGCAACTGTCTGAGCGCATAGCATTAAAAGCCCAGTTAGACCGCTTTGATATAAAGCCTCAAGGCGCTGGCTTATGGAGTCTTAGCAACCCTTCAGATGTTGATGAGGGCCACAAAGTACATATACTTAGTCTAAATGCTAGTATGGTGTTTTAATGATGAGCCCTCGCAACTTTTTTATAACTGCATTGCTGCCCTTGTGCCTGCTTTTTATGAGCTTTTATGCTAAATCTACAGAGTTTGTAGTCGTGGTTAATAAAAGCAATGCGATTAACGCATTATCAAAACGAGAAATTATTGATATTTACATGGGCAGGTATTTAACTTTCCCTGATGGTGAGACCTCAAAACCGCTTGATTTGCCCGCGCAATCAATATTAAAAAACGACTTTTACCTGCAGCTGGTCAACAAAAATGAGCAAAAAATAAATGCGTATTGGGCAAGGCTTTTATTTTCAGGGCGCGCAAAGCCACCCACGCCTTCAACATCGGTAGAAGACGCAATAAACAAAATAGCAGCATCACAATTTGCAATTGGCTACATTCCGCTATCGCAAGTTACAGATGCAGTAAAAGTGGTATACACATTTGATTAAAATTATTAGCCAAAAACTCTACATACGCGTCGCTATATCAATTGCGTTAGTTGCTATTGTTGTGTCTTTAGTCTCATCTATGCTCTCTTATTACTCAGGCTTTAAAGAGAAAAAAAACACAAATTACCTACTTGTTCAACAGTTAGCGCAAACAATGGAAAAAACAGCCGCTATTGCCGCTTACTTAAATGACAAAGAATTAAGCCAAGAAATTATTAACGGCCTACTCAGTAACGACTTAGTGCAAGGTGCAAGCCTAGAAGGAGAAGTAAACCCTAAAGGAGAGATGGATTTATTTATAGCAAAAGGCTCTACTAACAAAAAAAATGAAGCTGTTTTAATTAAATTAGTTCACCCTTTTATAGAAGACACTTTTATAGGTGTACTTGCCATATACCCTGACGATAACTTTATTGAACAACAAGCACAGTCAGCGCTTATAAAAGAATTTATCTTAATGCTGATTCAATCCATTGTTATCGCATTTTTTGTATCGCTGGTAGTTCAGCGCTGGCTTACACAACCAATTCAAAACCTAACCGACAGCTTTGCTAAAATAAATCCAAGCGAGCCAGAAACCCTTAAAATGCTAACCTTCAAGCAAGGCAAGCGGGACGAAATAAGCCGTTTAACCCAAGGTATAAATGCCTTAATGCACGAGCTACATTTAACTATTAGTAATGAGCAAACACTGCGTAAAAAAACTCAAGAGCTAGAAGCTAAATTTAGACTTATTTTTGAACAAGCCAGCGCAGGTATTTGTTTACTAGATGACAAAAACATTATCACCACCTTTAACCCTGCATTTAAGCATTACTTTACCGTACCCGGCGAAGAAGAATTACCAACCTTGCATTTTCCTGAGTTACTTAGCAATGTAGACGAATTACAAAGCCTACTGGCAGATATTCGCTCTGCTAAAAACCCACCACAAACCACCTTAGATGTAGAGTGTAAAGTTGGCTATAAAACGGTATGGTTTCATTGTTTATTTGTAAGGTTAACAGACCAAAGAGATACCAACCGAGGCCCACAACAAGAGCAACTAGTAGAAGTAATTTTACACGATGTAACCGAGCGCGCAGAGCGCGAACTTCAAACCCGCTTTGAAGCCGACCACGACCCGCTAACCGGCCTATTAAACCGCCGCGCCGGTGAAAAACGCCTTAAAAAAGCACTACGTGAATGTATTAAACATAATGAACATTTAGTGCTTATGATGATCGATTTAGATAAATTTAAACCCATTAACGACACCTACGGCCACGAAGCCGGAGACAAAGTACTCATAGAGACAGCGCACCGATTTAAAACACTATTTCACGAACAAAACGATATGTGTATTCGCCTAGGCGGTGACGAATTTATTGTTGCAAGGCAACTTAAAACCTACGATAAAACGGCAACACAACAAAAAGCAATCGCCTTACTAAATGAGCTACAACAGCAGGTTAGTATTTCAAACACAAAAACATGCGCAGTAGGTGCAAGCATAGGAATTGCAATAGCCCCATATGATGGTAATGAACTACATCAATTAATGCACAACGGTGATAAAACTCTTTATCACGTAAAAGAAACAGGCCGAGGGAAAGTTGCCTTTTATGACGATATAAAAAATTAGATGGCGTGAATTAGTAACTACATAGTAAATGCTATAATGTTTTTATGGCTTTCAAATAGTCTTTATTATAAAAATAAGCCGCTAAACCAAAATAAGAAATAGCACCTAAATAAGCAATTGGAAAGTGTGAATATACACTGAGGTAAATAAGCAATAATATAAAAAACAGACTAATGCTAAAGCAAACCACTGCCAAAAGCCTGCCTAACCAACATATAGATTGGGCTGCAATATTTAAAACAAATAAGGTAATAGCACCAAGTATTACATACACTAAAGTGTTTAAATCTTCCCCATGCGCTAAACCATCTTCGGTATAGTACATCATGTAATGAGCAAGCGGAGTCAGTGCTAATAAAGCCCAGAAACCATAACTGCTCCAAGTTGATGAGACAAAATAGTTACTACCAATGTCAGGCGCAGGAAACGATGCTTTATATCTATTTTGGTTCATGTGGATTCCAGTTAAGCCGTTTTATATAAGTTGATAGCTAGGCTTTTATTTAAAACACAAAAGGCCAATAGACAATAAAAACTGTCCGTATTATTGATTTTTATAAAAAAATTACAACTTGATTGCTCTACTAACCACAAAACAGAATAACAATTGTACTATTAGTAATTAATCAAAGTAATAAAAAATCTAATTAAAAAGAATATTGAACAATAAACTTTTCAATTGATAGAATGCCCTACTTTTTCCCATAAAGAGATACAATGGCAAACTTCAATACTCATCTTAATACTGCCGTAATCATCACAGGCTTAGCCTCAGCCACCTTACTATCTGCAAGCCATATTGAATTAAAGGGCGCGCTCTGGCTTTGGTTTTTAGGCTCAATTGGCGGCTTATTGCCCGACATAGATTCAGATAACTCAACATCACTCGATACTATTTTTAACTTATTCGCACTCAGCGCTGTATTACTGGTACTGCATTACATAACCACCGAGCTCATTATTGAAATTAGCTTTATCGAGTTAATCGTAGTGCCGTTATTGGTTTACGGATTTATGAAATACATTATTAGACCCATTTTTGAATGGATCACAGTACACAGAGGTAGTTGCCACTCTTTACTATTTATACTGTTATGCGCGCTATTAACAACTCAAGTAACATGGAAACTAAATGACCAATCAACCACACAAGCAGCCGTTTTTGCCTGGTTAACGGGTGGGTTTATTTTACTCGGCGGATTAATTCATTTATTACTAGATGAAATTTACAGTGTAGATTTAAGCAATGTCACCATTAAACGCTCCTTTGGCACCGCGTTAAAAATAGCCGACTTCGACAATAAACTAATTACGTTGGCATCAATAATTGCCATTGCAGGTTTAATCTATGTAGCCCCGCCTACAAAGCAAACTATTACAGCGTTAAGTGACTGGTCCCATTTTACGTTTTTATCTTAACGCCGTAAGTATTAAGCCGTTTAACCACATACTCAAAATTAATGCCCTCTTGATAATTAAGATAGTGAAACATTGATTTACTAAGAGGGTATGAGGCGCTGCGCTTTTAGAGGGCATAAATGGCTTGAACCTAAACGATTTCCCAATTTAAGTTTTGAATAAAACCAAAATTTGAGCCTATTTGTAATTAATTATTATTTTTATAGGTTTAAGTGAAATAATTAAATAGCTTTACCTGTCTTATAGGCTAAGTGTAAAAGCTAATTAGCTAAAAAGCTCCCTGTTTGACGTATTCAAACCTGTCGAATCTTTTTAAAGCATTAAATATAAAATTATAAGAGGTAAATAATGGAATTTACGAATAAACGCACCACTCTAATTACGGCATCTTTATTGTTGGTATTGGCGTTAACACAGGCTGTTTTTACTGCCCTTTACAGTGCAGAAATTAGTTTTTCAAGGCAGTATGCATGGGGACTAGAAGCCGTAGTTTTCACTCTACTTGTTGCCTTTGCGGGTTCTGCTATGGTGCAAGCACAAAACGCTCAGCTAGGATGGTCAGCTATAACATTTAGCGCAATTCTTAACATAGTACAGGTAAGCATTGGCCTTACTTTGTTTTCAACATTTGGAAAAGTAGCGGGTGCCGTAGAAGGCGCACAACCTTTAATTGGTGGCGTGGTTTCTTTGTCATTCATGATTTACTACGCAGCTAAATTATTATTAGGATTAGCAGCTGTTGTTTTTGGCCTGTCTTACTTAGCTAAAGGTGGCAAAGCCATTGGCGGCCTTACAGCCTTAGCAGGCGCAGTTGCAATGCTTGCCAATGGTATTTTAATAACCTTTGGCCGTGATGGATTCTTGCCATCAGCTGTTGCTGGCGCGTCAGGCATGATCGCAACGTTACTTTTAGCAATATGTTTAATAAGCCTTTACCGTAAACAAGACTAAGGCTTAATACCTTATGAGTAAGGTAGTTACTTAAATAAGTTATAAACATCGGCGTGTATTAGAGATCTAATTCGCCGATGTTTTACGTTTAAAATGACGCCCACTTTCAACTTAAAGCGTTCGACTTCAGCTTCCCAAGTTAATGCCCTCTTCGTAATCTAAAGGCTAATTCACAAAGAGGATATGAGGCGCTTCGCTTTTAGAGGGTAAAATAGCTTAAAACAAAAAGTTTTGCTAATTTAAGTTTTGGTGTGTGAAGTCAATATTTTCCCCCTTGCCTTTTATGTATACAAGTAGAATAATTTTTGGGGAGTGCTTATCTACTCAAGACAAAATCTAAGCCTTTGGGCTCTTATATTCGTGAATTGAACTGACCATCACTAATTGGCCAAGCATGATTACCATTATATTGCATTGCTTCAACAAATTCTTCTTTCCATTTTTGTCCACATGTACATTCATAAAATGAATCTACATACAAACTATCTTCACCTTCTACCAAAATTGCGTCTCGGGGTGTTAACTCTTTGATGATTTAACTCCGTAATGACTTAGCTATTAAGTAGTTAACAATAAAAAATATTTTAAAATTGTGCAACTAATTAAATGAGGACATGCAAGTACAGGATATTCCTTCATTTTACGATTTTAGGTAAAGTAATACCCTTTTGCCTATTTTTTATTTAGCAAACTTAACTAGACAGCCACTTTAATTGAATCTGGCACTTTAAAAAGAGCAAAATTTAGATTAGGAGTCACTGTTAACTATTTCTGGATGCGTAGTCATATTTAAATCGAGTTTAAAAAAGTAACAACACTTGGTTTTTGAATAAAAAGATCAAGAAAACACAGCTGCCTACTTGACCGGAACTTTCTAATGGGTGACCCCTTAACTTCTAGTAACTTCTAGGCGGACAAAAATTGTTGGTTAAATTTGTTGAGGTACGAAACATAACCAACCGCTCTTGTTCCGCCTAAAGGTACTGTTATGATTGTCGAGCTCATATACTAATTACGACCTACATGCTTTTCTTTCAGAAGTAGTTCATGCTTGTGTAAGTGCTTTTCTTTAAAATAAGTTGTTGATAGCGAATAAAAAAACATAAAATAAAACACCGTCAAAATACTAAAAAATAAAGCTGAGTATGGATTTGAAAATGTCGCACTATCAATGAATATAGATGGGACCTTATTTAATGGAGTTTCTCCATATTTATTGAATAGTATTAAATTAGAGATGATCTTCATTAAGTCTAGGGATGCAATAACACTTAACAATGAAGAAATAAATATATTTATGGCATTAAAAACTTTGCTGAGAGGTTTATACCAAGCTATACCTAAGGCTAAAAACAATAGAGCTGAAGCAATTACATATGTGATAAGACCTGTCCATACTTGCTTTTCATATGAAAATAGAGTTATGAGAGTCGAAACTAGCGCTCCTATAAAAATCACGGTGCTATTAGAAAAAGAGGCTTTTAACGAAGAAAAAATCGACTCTTTCATAATAACGATACTAGGCTTCTTCTTTATCTTTTTTAACTTTACAATTAACGCCCTGTGCTTTGCATTTGATTTTATTTTATGTTGTTTACTCATAATTGCCTTGAAAAAATATAACGCCCCATTAAGAGGCAAAAAATAGTTGGTTAAAATAGCGAGGCACGAGTAAAAACCAACTGTTTTTTTTCCTGCTTGAATGGCTTGTTATGAATTATCTACGTCAATGTCAGAGTCTTCTATATCTTTCATTAAACTTTCGTGTAAATAAAATTCAAACGGCTCTCTTATATATCTTAGCGGTCCCATAGTTGGTCTCATTTCACTTAAAGCATCGACAATAATCTCTCTGGTATCTTCCGGTAGCTCCATGAATGCTTCCCACTCTAGTGATAAACTATGAAAAAAGTCAGTTGATGTTCTCAGCTCGAAAAATGTGCCATCTCGTTTAATCAGGTACATCCTAGCTCGAGGGGAATTCATATTACGGCGTCTGTATAGAAATTCATCCGGTAATTCTGCAGCATCAATTATTTTTTCTATTTCTGCATATTGAAGTAACCCATCCCAAAGATGTTGCCCTTTTATTAAGAAGTTATGATCTTTAATCCCCAGTGATTTGACGAAATCGAGTAAGCGCCTGTAACGTACAACGCCTCTAGCAACATCTCTCTCATTTGTCGTTCCTATAGAAGTCAATATGGCTGTTTTTAGATCTTCAAATTGTTCAGTTAAATTATCTAGGCGTTTAGCCTCAAACGCTTTTGTTCTCTGCTCTTGAATTAGTTTTTGAAAAAGTGACGACCACTGTCGTCTAAGTGTATCTTCAATATCTTGAAGCTTAGAAAACGTAAATACACTGTTTCCTCTCGCTCTATGTCTAAGGAAGTTTATGAATTCAAAAATAAACGAGGCTGTTTCTGGCTTTTCAATAGAAGGAAATGATATCTCATTAATTATTGATTTATCTTTGTTTTTCTCGTAGAGAGAGTGATCATGCCAAACTGCTGAATCTACAAATGTAAATACTGGAATTCCAGACTCTACAGCTTTTAATATTTCCAGCTGTGTAACAGACAAATTGTCTTTTTTAACGAGAGTTTTAGTACTTTTACTTTCATTTTTTAACACATCAAAATCAAGTTTTGCTAGTGCTTCAGGCACGGTCTTACCACCAAACCTTGAACCAACTATAAGTACAACTACATCCGCATTGGCAACTTCATCAACACAACTTGTGTGTGTATGTAATCTAGGGTCATATAATAGATCGCTATAATCACTCATTAAGGGTTCATGCCCCAAATTTTGTATAAATATTCTTAATTGTGATCTTATGACTGATAAGTCATAACATGTTGATGAAACAAATACTCTCAATCCTGCCATATACCCCGCACTCCTTATAATTCATAACAGCTTATTGGCGCCTCACCTAGGGGGGATTATAACACCCCAAAACGATGTATTTTAGGTTGCTCGAAAATCACACCAAACAACTCTTTTCTAAACAAACGATTACAATTGCTACTCTGTAGCCTTTGTTATTTAACCCCATAACGCCTTTTAATAATGTTATGGGACAAATTGCGCACCACTGTATTTTTATACAGCGTACGGTAAAACCCATCTTAAATTTAACTTTTAACTAATCGGTTTCTAAAATTACCACTCATCTTGGAAACGTGAATCCCTCTCACAAGGGTCACCATCTCTATCGCCATCCATTTTTGTATTCGGGCAGTTATTTATAAAAAATACCGCCTCTGCACGGGAAGTCATTTGGCTACAGTGCTGCCTGCCGTCACAGGTAAAGTTTTGTGTGTTTTTAGGAATTAAAATTTTTGGGTATTGCTCATCAAAGGTAGCTAAATCGGCGTTGGTAATAACGGGAGTGTGGTTATTAAATTGCTCACTACTTTGATAATGGTTGTATTTATTTACGGCAACAAAACCAAGTACGGCGATAATGCTAATTGAGGCTACTTTGCCTAAAAAGCTGTCGGTAAAATTAGATTTAGCAACACGATGATGGTTTGATTTTTTAGGCGTGACTTTAAGCACAGCTACGCCTTCAATTCGGCAGTTAACGGCTTTTGATTTACCATCGGGCTGCGTTGCTACTTCAAAGTAAATGGTGTCGCCCACTTTGGGCTTGCGACTCATATGTTTGAGCGCTGAAATGTGTATAAAGGTGTCGTGCGCTAGGGTGTCTGATTTAATAAAACCAAAGCCCTTTTCGTCATTCCACGCTTTTAACAATCCTTTGTTCATGTATTTACCTGTGCTGATTAAGCTGCGATTACGCAAATTCCATTTAAGTTAACACTTGTTAGTATACGTTCCTAAATTGCTACCACGCAACCAAATATTCATATTAGGTTAATTTAAACACACTTATTACTTGCCAAAACACTTAACCGTATAGGGAAAATACCGAGCTTTGAGGTTTAAAATGCAGCAATAAAATAGCCTGTTTTATTTTATAAATTACGGCCATTTGTCCTTTATTCTACTACTGCTAACTTTTGCGAAGCGATTAGCTTAACAGATTGTTTACACTAGACTTTGTTATTAGTTATTTCTATCTGAATTAAGCGTTTTTAGTGTGATTTTTCATTCGTTATTTACTTAATTTATCTATACAATCCACACCTTATTTTTACACACAGATTTCAAGTGATTATCGCATGCTACTAACCGTTGTTTATATTATTGGTATTACCGCAGAAGCCATGACCGGCGCACTTAGCGCTGGGAGAATGAAAATGGATTGGTTTGGCGTTGTACTGGTTGCAAGTGCAACAGCAATTGGTGGTGGCAGTGTGCGAGATATTTTACTTGGCAATTACCCGCTTACCTGGGTTCAGCACCCAGAGTATTTATTAATTACTTGTATAGCGGGCATTGTTACTACTTGGCTTGCTAAGTGGGTGGTTAAATTTAAAGGCATATTTATGCGCTTAGATGCACTGGGGCTTGCAGCATTTAGCATTATTGGCTGCCAAGTGGGGCTAAATATGGGCCTGCACTATGGTATTTGTGTTGTGGCTGCAGTTGTAACCGGTGTATTTGGTGGGTTACTGCGCGATTTAATATGTCGCCAAGCACCTTTAGTACTACATAACGAGCTATACGCGAGTGTATCGTTACTGGTTGCCTGCTTATTCCTAGCACTGCACCATTACAATATTGATGACAACATCAGCATTATTGTAAGCCTTGTTGCAGGCTACTTAATACGTATGGCGTCAATTCGCTTTAAGTGGCGTTTACCTACCTTTAGTTTGTTAGAGCAGCACGCTAAATAAATTAGGCTTTAATAAAAGATAAGGCAGGTATTAAACCTGCCTTAATTAATATAAGTATAAGTATAAGTAATAGCGCCTTACTTTATTGCTCGCTTACATCACTTAACGCGGTTTTTAACCCACTGTTATTTTGTTTAAGTACGCTAAAACTGCCGTCGGTTTCTAGCACTACAGCGGCTACATCTTCTATGGCTAATATACCCGCACCACGAATGGCAGCACGAATTTCTGATTTAGTTACCCGCTGCGATTTAAGTGCCGCCGTGCAATATTCTCCATTACTCAGCAATAGCGAGGGCTCAGCTTTTACTAAAGCTGCAAATTTAGATGAGCGAACACTGAGCCAGGTAATTAAATATTGCAGCCCTATTAAAACAACAAAGGCTAATATGCCTTCAAGCAGCGCGACACTTTTTGAAATAATTACCGAGGCAAGAATAGAGCCCAGCGCAATAGTGACTACAAAGTCGAACACGTTCCATTTAGATAGCGTACGCTTGCCCGATATACGCAGCCAAAACACCAGCACTACATAACCCAGTACACCAATAATAAGTACGCGTATTAAACCCTGCGTATCATCAAAAAACATAATGGCTCCTTTTCTATTTTAACGCTTAATGTAAGTGCCCGTTACTTGCTTACATTTTTTTAATTTATTGCTTAACCGTAGTTGTTGCGAGAGTGTGTAATACTTTGCTTATTTTTTTAGATGCTGGGCAATTTACTGCATTATGGCGCTCAGCTATATAAGCAGGATCGTAGTAACTTAACCACACCTGCGATTGTGCGTCTTCACATACCAGTGCTTTTAGCGGTAAATCGATACCTATTGTTTGAGCGCACTGCATTAACGGTGTTCCGCCTTTGGGGTTACCAAATATAAGAACCTCTGTTGGGCGTAGTTGTTGTTCTACTTCTTTAGCTCCAGCGGTGTGATCTATTCGTGCAAATACATTTAGCCCTTTTTGTTTTGCCGAATTCTCAAATTTATCCATAGTGGCTTTAGCGCTTAATGGGCTTTTTACTGAAATTAGTCCCTCTACTGCGTTAACATTTGTAATAGCAAAGAGTAATGCGAGTCCAAAAATAATATTTAGTGTTTTCATACCTTCTCCTTTGAATATAAGTAACTAAAAGTTACTACTTTAAAAGTTAAATCGAAGAGTTTCACTTTACTATATTAAATTTACTTCTTACACGTAGAATTACTCTTGAATAACTTAAAGCTGTTTAAATTTACCTTACGGTTTATTATGATGGGTCGATAAATATTATTCCGCTTTATTATTTTCAGTAAGGATCACCATGTCTAGCTATAACGAATCTCCAGAGCAAATTGAACAAGCCACTAAAGGCTATGTGATGCAGCAAACTATGTTACGTATTAAAGATCCAAAGCCGTCGCTTGAATTTTACCAAAATGTATTAGGTATGAAGCTGTTAGGTAAGTATGACTTTCCTGAAATGAAGTTTACATTGTACTTTTTAGGCTACGAACAAGAATTACCGCAAGGTGATGATAGAACTAAAGCAGAATGGGTGTTTCGTCGCCCTGCGCTAATTGAGCTAACCCATAACTGGGGCACAGAAGACGACGATAGCTTTGAGGGCTACCACAGCGGTAACCAAGAGCCTAAAGGCTTTGGCCATATTGGTATTAGCGTACCCGATGTATACGCCGCGAGTGAGCGCTTTGCAAAATACGATGTAGAATTTGTTAAAAAGCCAGATGATGGCTCAATGAAGGGCTTAGCATTTATAAAAGACCCTGACGGCTACTGGATAGAAATACTTTCACCTGAGGGCATTACCGATATTATTTTTGGTAAATAACTTTAATCCTTAATAAACCGGTTACCACATACTAAAAAGCCAGCTAATTAGCTGGCTTTTGTGTTTTTAAATAAGGGTTAGCTTATTTACGCAGAGCGTCTATTCGCGCATCGAGCGGTGGGTGAGATGAAAACAGTTCAGCCATCCCTTTACCACTTGCTATACCAAAGGCCATCATTGAGCCTTGTAATTGCGACGGATGGTTTTGCTTTAATCGCTCAAGTGCGGAACGCATTTTATCAGCACCAACTAGTTTTGCTGCGCCGCTGTCGGCTGCAAACTCACGTTTACGGCTGTAACTTGCAACCACTATGCTTGCTAGCACGCCAAATAATACTTGGAATAACATATCGAATAAGAAGTATGTCCAGCTACTACCGCCCTCTTCTTCATCGCTATTAATAAAATTATCTACAATGCCTGCCAGTACTTTTGCGGCAAATATTACAAAGGTGTTTACCACGCCTTGTATTAGCGTAAGCGTTACCATGTCGCCGTTAGCCACGTGCGATACTTCGTGGGCAAGTACGGCTTCGGCCTGATCTTTGGTCATGTTGTGCATTAAGCCTGTGCTTACTGCCACTAACGAGTTGTTTTTACTTGGGCCCGTTGCAAACGCGTTCATTTCTGGGCTGTCGTAAATAGCCACTTCTGGCATTTTGATACCTGCTTTTTGTGCTTGCGCGGATACCGTTTGTACAAGCCAATGTTCGGTTTCGTTTCGAGGCTGCGTAATTACGTGCGCGCCTGTTGATTTTTTAGCGATCCATTTCGACATAAATAACGAAATAAACGATCCACCAAAACCAAATACTGTGGCTATAAGTAAAATTCCGCCAAGGCTACGATGGCTTAAGCCCAGCGCACTCATTATTATTGAAAGCACTACACCTAATACCAACATAACCGCTAGGTTAGTTAATAAAAACAAAAATATACGTTTCATATTGTCCTCACAAAAATAGGTTTGATCACCGAACATAAAATTAAATTAGGTTAAAGCAATCACTGCGCTATGACACACTATGTCATAACGTTAGCGCTATTCTGTGACAAACTATGTCATAACACAAGTGTTATTTATGTGTTTATTGATAATTTTTTTGAGAAGGGTTTTACAGCAAATTTAAGACTAAAGTTTCTTAATAACAGCTTATTACAAGCTGTTATTAAGCTCTGCCATATCAATTGGAAAACCACGCTCGTGTGCCAATATGCGTGCAACTTCGTCAATTTTTTCGCCGCTATTGTGTTTAAGATACGACCATTGATGGCTACTGCGGTGATGGTTTACAGCAGGATCGCTACTTATTATTCCTAATTTTATAAACTCACCCACTATTTGATCTGCCGCTATTAACGTTGACGATGCTTTAACATTTTCGGCCCGTGCGTAACTAATATGCGAATATAAACTTACATCGGCTACGCGCAAAGTGTCGTCATCCCCTGGGATTTGTTGCCCGCCATACAAGGCATTATTTTGTGTGCTAGCTGTTTTAAATGCAGGTACAAACTCGGCTACATAATCAATTGCTGTTTGGGTGCGTGTTTGCAAGGCTGCTTCATCCCAGCCATCTTTAATATAATGCAGGTATTTATTGGGAAGTTTAGGTTGTGCGCTCATTGGCGTTGCATCAGCTAACCCATCATTAAACAATGTAATGTTGTTAGTCATGCCATGTATTTGAAAATACCCGTTAGGGTAAGGCGTTAGCTGCGCCATACCTTCTGGCGTGCCACGGTTACCATAAATAATTATTTCGGGTATTTGCCCACCAGCACCTTGCCAATGAGTAATGTAAGAGGCTTTAAATTCAACCATGCGTTTTACATCTACCCCAACGAGGTCGTCAATAATACCGGTTTGAAAACCACACGCATTAATAAGGTAATCTACCTCAATGGTTTGTGTATCGGCTTGTGTATTGGTTGAAGTATCAGGTTGTTCATCAAGGCTTGGCTCTGATTGATATTCAATGCGCCACTTAAGTGTTTGCTTATCATTATTGGTATTTATAACTGGCGATACATTTTTAACACTGGTGCTTGTTAAAACGTGAGCGTGTTTGTACTGTGCAAGCGCGAGTTGAGCACTGGCCGATAAACGAAATATATTCCAACCATATTCTTGTGCAACAATTAGCGGAAACTTTAGCTTATCTAAATCTAAATGCTTAGCCACGGGTATCATCCACTCATTTAACGACGTGGGCTTAGCTACTTGTTTTTGCTGAGCAAGCTTTAGCATTTGCTCGCGGCTATATAACTGATAATAATGCTCTGGCTCACCTAACACTTTGTTGGCGCTGTCTTGCTCAACAAGCTCGCTATAGGCTTTTAGTAATTTATCTAAACGCGGAAATAAATCCTCCGGTGAGTCGTCGTCGCGCTTGGGCACGGCAAATACTGTAGGGCGAACATCGATGGTATGAGGATAAAGGCGCGCTATATCTATACATTGCTTGAGTAAATCTATGCAGTCGTCGTCGGGTATTTCGCGATATAAGTTACCACCTGAATGCAAATGGCACATTGGCGGACCATCAATTAACGACTTTTTCTTTTCAAATACGTAAGTTTCTAACCCTAACGCAGCAAGCCTGATGGCTATAGTGGCACCCGCTGTGCCCCCACCTATTATGCCTACGCGTTTTTTAGGTAAACCATTGTTTAGTGCTTTTGGCTCTGCACTTACGTGCGAATTTGGGGCGTAGCTTTCAATAAATGGGTGCGTCATATAGTCGTTATATCCTTAGTAACATTGTTTTGAGCAAGCTATGTATTTATAAACGTTTATATGTGTACTAAGGCTGACTATTTCAAGATTTACCTAAAAAAGTAACTTTTTTTTAAAAACCACTTAAGTGTTTATAGATAACGCACTAAGCAAGCTTTTGTATATTTGTAACTTAGGAGTTTGCTCGCTGTAGGGGCTTATAGCAAGTATTGGAAACGGCAAACGTGCTTTAAGTGAATCAAGGTTTGCTTGGTATTCGTCCATGCTTTTATCGACTTGGTTTGCAATCCAGCCAACGCAGTTTATACCCATACTTTGCATATGCGCAGCGGTTAGTAACGCATGATTTAAGCAACCTAGCTTCATGCCAACAACAAGTATTACCGGCAGTTGCTCTGCTTTAACCCAGTCGTATAAATAATCGTTTTTATTAATAGGTAATGCCCAACCACCAGCACCTTCGGTAAGTATAATATCAGCGCCCTGTTGTTTTACGTTTTTATAAGCATCACTTAGTTTATCTACAGTAATACTAACTCCAACTTGCTCAGCAGCTATGTGCGGTGCAATAGGGGGTGCAAACGCAAACGGATTTACTACGTCGTATTTAGCGCTTACTGTTGCGCTTTCCATCAGTATGAGGGCATCAGCATTTACTAGCTGATCAAACGCCATTTCGCAGCCAGCGGCAAGAGGCTTAAAACCAATGGCTTGTTTTTTGTGTTGGGCAAGTAACTTTAATAGCAAACTGGTAACGTGGGTTTTTCCGGCATCGGTGTCGGTGCCTGTTATAAAAAATTCTTTCATGCGTTGCCTTATGATCTGAATCTAACTTTGGTTTAAGTTTTAACTTAAGCAATTAATCGCTTTTTTCTAATGGCTTTTTTTTAATGATAACAGCACCACATGATAAGACACACATGCTTTATTATTTATAAGCGGATACGCACTGCATACTTCTTGTAGCGCCGATTTGGTAAGTAACCCTTGGCGCGTATTGGTATGATTTTGCGTTGTTGCACCAATAGCCTTAATTGAGGCAATAGCTTTTAAAGGTGTTGTGTATTCATCGGTGTAAATACGTTTTTTAGTGCTGTTAATAGTAAATCCTGCATTTTGGACTGATTGGTTTATATGCAACTCACTATTAAAGGTATTTATGTGGCTGTTAGAATCAAGCGCTGCAAAAGCTGTTTTTATTTCGTTTAGTGAGCCCTCTACCACAGTGCTTATGTACGCCTGCCCGCCTGGTTTTAATATGCTGTAAAGTGATTGCATTAAAGCCGAAAAATTTGCAGACCACTGCACTGCAAAATTACTGTAAATAACATCAACACTATTTGCTTGCAGCGGTAAATTATCCATATCTGCACATATTTTAGGTGCGGTTAAATCACTACTTTGCAACATGTTTAAGCTTAAATCCATTGCCACAACGCTTGCAAATACGCTTTGTAAGGTATGTGTATTAACAAGTGGGCCTGCGCCTAAATCAACACAAAGCTTATTTTTATTAATACCTGGTTTTATGAGCGCAAATAGATCGCTCGCTGCGTGTTTTTGTACATTTGCATGGGTGTTATAACGCGCTGCCGCCTTTGAAAACTTACTTTGGGTGGACTTTTTAAGCTCCTTGTTTAGCTCTCGATTTGGCTCCTTATTTAAATCGCTACTTACTAGGCACTGTTTTACTAAGCGAGTTTGCACTAGGTTTGTTTTTAATACTGGCTGAGCAGTCATGCTATTGCACCTACTAAATGTTTAACTAAATGCGTTATGTCTTGCTCGGTATGTGCGGCGGTTAAAGTAATGCGTAAACGTGAGGTGTTATGTGCAACCGTCGGCGGTCTAATTGCAGTGAGCCAAATACCCTGTTGTTTTAGTTTATCTGCCGCTTGTAGCGTTTGCTCAGCGCAGCCTAATACAATGGGCTGTATGGCTGTGTTTGATTCCATTACAGCAATATTATGGGTTTTAGCGAGTTGCTTAAATAACGCAATATTGGCATTTAGCTTATCGCGTTTATCATCAGCTGTTTTTATGCTTTTAATACGCGCAAGTGTGTGGCTTGCCATAAGTGGCGACATAGCGGTTGAGTACGTGTAATCGCGATTAAATTGCAGCATGTAATCAATAAACTGCTGGTTGCCTAATACACACGCGCCACTACTCGCAACGGCTTTGCCAAAGGTAATAACCAGTACCTCGGGTAGTACTATCCCCTCATCTAGCAATGCTTCGCAACTGCCTAACCCGGTTTTACCTAATGCACCAAAGCCGTGTGCGTCGTCAATCATTAGCCATGCGTTGTGCTGTTTTGCTAAGACGAGTAATTCTTTAAGAGGCGCGGTATCGCCATCCATCGAAAACACGCCTTCGCTTATAATAAGCTTGTTTTTCGCTTTTGATTTTTCGAGCCGTGAACGTAAATGATTCATGTCGTTGTGATTAAAACGCACTAAAGCCGCGTTTGAGTGCATAGCCCCGTCAATCAAGCTTGCATGATTTAACTTATCTTGAAAAATAGCACTGTTTTGTGCAGCGGCTTTATCTTGAAACAACGCTTTAATTACGCTGCTATTAGCGCTAAACCCTGAATTAAATAACATTCCTGCGCCATAACCAAATTGCTCACATAAGTATTGCTCAAGCGTTTTTTGCTGCGCCTGATAACCTGTAACCAATGCTGAGCTGTGGCTGCCTAATGCGTAGGAGTCATTAAGGTTTACAGCCTCATCCCCAAAGCCTAAGTAGTCATTACTGGCAAAGTTAAGGTAGGTTTTATTATTAACCGTTATGGTGCGCGCTGTTGCATGTTGTACTACGTGGCGTTTACGAAGCAGCGCATCTTGCTGGCGAGCCTCAAGATGCGTATTTATAAAATCAAAAGGCATAGATATAAAAGCCTACGCTTCGTAAAACAATTCAGACGTTGCTTTGTCGGCTACTTGCGATGAAAGCGAGGCTTCTACTGCTTCGTCTGAATAGTCGTGACGTTTTTCTGGGTTCATGCCTAATTTTTTAATTAGGTTCATATCAGCATCAGCGTCTGGGTTTTCGGTGGTAAGTAGTTTATCACCATAAAATATTGAGTTAGCGCCTGCAAAAAAGCACATTGATTGCATTTGCTCGTTCATGGCATTACGCCCTGCCGATAAACGTACATAACTGTGTGGCATCATAATACGCGCTGTTGCTATGGTACGTATAAATTCAAAGTGATCTAAATCGTCTACGTTTTCAAGCGGTGTGCCTTTAACTTTAACCAGCATATTAATAGGCACGCTTTCTGGCTGTTGTGGCAAATTAGCTAGTTGCATAAGTAGTCCAAAGCGGTCGCTTGCTTGCTCGCCCATACCGACTATTCCGCCTGAGCATACTTTCATACCGGCATCGCGTACGTGGTCAATGGTATTTAACCTATCTTGAAAAGTACGGGTTGATATAATTTGCTCGTAATACTCAGGTGAGGTATCAAGGTTGTGATTGTAGTAATCAAGCCCTGCGTCTCTAAGCTCATGGGCTTTTTCGTTTGTGAGTTTGCCTAGCGTCATACAGGTTTCTAACCCTAGCTCTTTTACTTCTTTAACCATTTGCGAAATGTATGGCATATCTCTGTCTTTTGGATCTGACCATGCAGCCCCCATACAAAAACGGGTAGCGCCTTTTTGTTTTGCAAGGCGTGCTTGCTCTACTACTTTTTCTACTTCTATTAAGCGTTCGCGTTCTAAATCGGTTCGGTAATGCCCCGACTGCGGGCAATACTTACAATCTTCTGGGCAAGCGCCTGTTTTAATTGATAACAACGTAGAAATTTGCACTTCATTTGGGTTGAAGTTAGCACGGTGAACCGATGCGGCTTTAAAAAGTAAATCGTTAAATGGCATTTCAAATAATGCTTTAACTTCAGCGTGGGTCCAATCGTGACGAACAGGTGCAAGTTCCATAATACTCTCTTATTTTTTTCTCAGCGGTGATATTGGCTTAGTCTACGAGTTGAAGTACCATTGTCAACGAAGCCCACCAAGTTAAAGTTTACATATGATTAAAAAGAATACGATTGACCTTGATTTTGATCGTGAGCACATTTGGCACCCATACACATCTATGACAAAGCCAATTCCGGTATACCCCGTTACACATGCAAATCACAATATTATTAACCTCGAAACTGGCGAGCAATTAATCGATGGCATGGCCTCGTGGTGGAGCGCAATACATGGCTATAACCACCCTGTTATAAATAACGCCATGATTGAGCAAATTAATAATATGAGCCACATTATGTTTGGCGGTATTACACATAACAGCGCGGTAGAGCTGTGCAAAAAAATAGTAAATATAACGCCGCCTAGTTTAACTAAAGTGTTTTTAGCCGACAGCGGCTCGGTAAGTGTTGAAGTGGCAATAAAAATGGCGCTGCAATATTGGTTAAGCCAAGGTATTACTACAAAACAAAAATTAATGACGCCTTACAAGGGCTACCATGGCGACACGTTTGCAGCCATGAGCGTATGCGACCCCGTTAACTCAATGCATAGTTTATATAGCGGCTTTTTACCTGAGCACATTTTTGTACCTGCACCGGTGAGTAATTTTGGTAGCGAGTTTAATCAGGCAGAAGCCCTAGAGCTTGAAGAATATTTTAAAGCAAACCACAGCCAAGTAGCAGCCTTTATCATTGAGCCTATTGTACAAAACGCAGGTGGCATGAACTTTTATCATCCTGATTATTTAGCCTGCGTCCGTAAATTATGCACCCACTATAACGTACTACTAATTTGCGACGAAATTGCCACAGGCTTTGGCCGTACAGGTAAATTATTTGCTGTAGAGCACGCCAATATAGAGCCCGATATAATGTGTATTGGTAAAGCATTAACTGGCGGCTCAATGACGTTATCGGCCACTATAACTAGCGATAAAATAGCGATTGGCATAAGCGAAGGTGAAGCAGGTGTTTTAATGCACGGCCCTACGTTTATGGGTAACCCACTTGCCTGTGCAGCGGCCTGCGCAAGTATTGATTTATTACTTAAGCAAAACTGGCAACAACGAATAAAGCAAATTAACACCCAACTACAACAACTTCATAAATGCAGTGAACTTAATGCAGTTGCCAATGTGCGTACCTTAGGTGCAATAGGTGTTGTTGAACTAAACGAGGCTGCTGGCAATGTTGATGTTGCTAAAATTCAGGCCTATTTTGTAGAGCAAGGTGTATGGATACGCCCATTCGGTAAACTAATTTACCTTATGCCACCGTATATAAGTGACGACACAAGTATAAAAACACTGTGTGATGCCATTTATAATGCCATTAAAGGCAAGCATTACGCTTAATAGTCGGTCTCAATAACTAATCCTAATACAGGTTATAGCGCTATTTGCTGTAACCTACCGCTACATTTAGTGTTTTTATCTATTAAGCGAGTTTGTAGTTATTGATCTCGTTAACCATTAGCTATATGATAATGTCTATCATTTACAATTACCTTTTTGGACTTCTTTGCTATGAAATTACTATTTAAACCAGCCAAAACTTTAGGTGCAAGCCTTTTACTAGCCTCGGCGTTTATGGCTCAACCAGTATTAGCTAACGGCCCTATTGGCGAGCATGTTAATCATCTTCAAGCTAACCTTAAAAGTTACGCAGAAGAAGTAGAATGGATGGTAGGCAAAGTTGATACCATGGTAAGCGACTACGATACTAAAGGCGCAAAATCTGTAAAAACTGATGATTTAATTGAATATTGGGAATCAGTTAAGTTTCACAGCGCAATAGAAACTAACTTTGTACCAGTATACGCTTCTATTTGGCAGGGTCTTTATGGCGTAAAAATGGCCATTGATAATAAAGAGCCTGCTGAGGAAGTTCGTAAACAGCAAAAAGCGATGAACATAGCCTTGTGGCAAGGCCTTGGGGCTGTTAAGCTTGCTGCAAAATTCCAGCAAAAAGGCTTGTTAGACACTGTAAAAGCAACCGCTACAACTCAAATGACACAAAGTGCCACAATTGATGAAATTAAGCACAAATTAGACCGTGTAGTAGCAAAATTTGCTGAGCGTTTACGAGACGAAGCAACTGAAATTGTTCACGATACTTATCTGCACCTGTTTGAAGGCGTTGAAGGTACACTTATTGAACAAGATGCAAAACTAGTTGAAGTGCTGGAAAAAGACTTTAACGTAACACTGCCACAAGCCATTAAAAACAGCAAAAGCGTAGACGAAGTACGCGATGTGATCAGTGATATGCAAACAAAATTAGACCGCGCTAAGGTTTTAATAGAAAAAGCCGAAAAAGCACGTAAGGATGTATTTTAAGTGAAGCGTAGGACCTTTATTCAAGGCCTAGCTGCGTTAGGGGTGGTTGGCTCATTGCCACTGCCTCTTTCTCGTGCGCTAGCCGCTGATATAGCAAACCCTGTTTCTGTTGACGATTTACCAAAGCTTAAAGGCGAGTTAACCCTTTATTTAGGCCGAGGCGAAGGTGGTTTGTATGAAAACGTATTACAAGCAATCCAGAAAAAAAATCCAGACTTTAAACTCGGTATACGCCGAGGTCCTACTGCTGCTTTAGCAAATACCATTGTTGCAGAAGCTAAAGCTGGCGTTCGCCGCGCTGATTTATTTTGGGCAGTTGATTCAGGCGCAATTGGTTTAGTAACCGATGCTGGCCTTGCACAATCCATCCCAGGTGATTTATCTGCTCAGTTACAACCACAATTTAGATATAAAGAGTGGGCACCAGTAACTGGCCGCATTCGTACATTGCCATATAACACGTCGCGTTTGACTAAAGATCAAATTCCAACAAGTATTATGGAAATTGCCGACAGCGATTTAAGTATTGGCTGGGCGCCCGCCTACGCTTCTTTTCAATCGTTTGTAACCGCAATGCGAATCTTAGAAGGCGATGACAAAACCGCTAAGTGGCTTAAAAAGATTCAAAAACGTGCTAAAACATACGCCGGCGAGCTAGGTGTTGTTATGGGCGTTGAACGCGGTGAAGTTGATATTGGTTTTGCTAATCACTATTACACTTTGCGTTTAAAATCAGGTAAACCTGATGCCAAGCTAGATTTAGCATTTACACAAAATGATGCGGGCTGTTTAGTTAATGCATCGGGTGTATTAGCGCTTAACGACGATCCGCTTGCAACTAACTTTATGCGTTACTTACTAAGTAAAGAAGTACAAGGTTACTTAGCCAGTGAAGCGTACGAAATTCCGTTAGTAAATGGTATTACCCAACCTGAGGGTTTACCGTCACTTGCTAATATTTCTCCACCTAAAGTAGATTTAACACAGCTAGCTGATTTACGCCCTACTATAGATTTGATGCGAAGCAGCGGCGTATTGTAATGAAAATACCTGCCTCTTATCCAATGGCGCTGCTTGCAGCGCTTGTTGCTCTTACCCCTGTTTATGTATTAATTGTGCTTGCAAGCGATGCGAGCTCAGTGTTTGACACCCACAACCTGCAAATTTTAGGTAACACCTTATCGTTAATGGGTTTAACGGTACTTGGGTCTATTTTAATTGGTGTGCCACTGGCGTTTATTAGCGCGTATGTGCATTTACCATTTAAAAAGCTCTGGCTGGTTGTATTTGCAGCCCCACTGGCAATTCCCAGTTATATTGGCGCATTTACACTTTATGCTGCTTTTGGCCCCGGTGGCGAAATAAACACCTTAACAGGAATAGAAACACCATCAATGTATGGCCTAACAGGTGCCGCCATTGTAATGACGCTTTATACCTTCCCGTTTGTAATGATGACAACTCGCTCATCCCTACTGAGCCTTGACGCAAGCATGGTTAATGCCGCACGAACGCTGGGCATGTCGATGACGCAAAGTATATTTAAAGTTATATTACCGCGCGTAGTTAACGGTATTGCAGCAGGCTCATTGTTAGTCGCGCTTTATACGTTATCAGACTTTGGCACGCCGGCAATGATGCGCTTAGATACCTTTACCCGCGTAATTTACGTTGAATACAATGCCTTTGCGTTAGGGCGAGCTGCCATGCTTTCACTTCAACTGATGGTTATTGTCGGTTTTTTACTTTTAGTTGAATCACAAATAAAAACAGCGCCTGAGCGCCATGGTCGCCCGCTAATTTTATTTCCAAGTAAAGTACAATTAAGTGCCATGTTTGTTACGTTTGCACCTGTTTTACTGCTTGCTATTGGCTTGCCTTTGGCTATATTTTCGCTTTGGTTAGCTCGCGATGGTTTTAGCTCATTTGATTTTAATATTGCATGGAACTCTACGTATGCATCGGGTATTGCGGCAATTGTAGCCGTTATCGTTGCGATCCCTGTTGCACATGCTGCACTGAGTGGAAAAGCGGGTCGTATAATGGAGCGTGTTACTTACTTTGGTTTTGGTATTCCGGGTATAGTAATGGGCACAGCGCTTGTTTACGGTGGTTTGCAGTTGCCGTTTTTATATCAAACACTGGGATTGCTTATTATTGCTTATATGCTGCGATTTTTACCACTTGCTGTAGGCTCTGTTAGAACAAGCACCGAACACTTAGATCCAAGCTTAGTGAAGTCTGCGCGCGTATTAGGGGCAAGCCCACGTGAAGTATTTACTCGCATAACACTGCCTTTAACTATGCGCGGTATTATTGCCGGTGCAGCACTGGTGTTTTTAGAGTCAATGCGTGAACTCGAAGCCACGCTACTACTTGGCCCAACAGGGTTTGAAACCCTCTCTACCTATTTATGGCGTGTATACGAAGCGGGCTATTTTGGTCGCGCCGCTATTCCTGGATTATTGTTAGTAGTGATATCTGCCTGCGGGTTAGCTATTATGATGTCTGGCGAAAAACGCAACCAGTTTGAACATTAAGGATTTAAGAAACAATGCTATCTGTAAGTCAGTTGTCTATAGATTATGGCAGTAACCGCGTAGTAAGCGATTTAAACTTTTCGCTGGGTGAAAACGAAATCCTTATGCTTGTAGGGCCAACAGGTTGTGGTAAAAGTACAATTTTACAAGCCCTTGCTGGCCTTATACCTATTAGCGAAGGAGAAATAAACACGGGTAAATGGCGCGCTACTCCCAAATTAACACTACCTCCTGAAAAACGCAGTGTAGGTATGGTGTTTCAAGATTTTGCGTTATTTCCGCACTTAACCGTACAGCAAAACATTTGCTTTAGATTAAAAGATACAGCCCCTGCTGAGTATTGGATAAACCTACTTGGGTTGAGCGATTTTAGAGATAAAAAACCAGCAACACTTTCTGGCGGACAAAAGCAGCGCGTTGCACTTGCGCGTACCCTTGCCCACCAACCTGACTTTGTATTACTTGATGAGCCGCTTTCAAACTTAGATGCCGCTCTTAAAGACATGCTTCGTTGGGATATTAGAAACGCACTTAAAGCCGCTGGCGTACCGGCGATTTGGGTAACACACGACCAAGAAGAAGCACTCTCAGTTGGCGATCGTGTTGGTGTGCTAAAAGGCGGCAAAATTCAGCAAATTGACACGCCAGAGCGCTGCTTTAGCACGCCAAATAATCGCTTTGTGGCACGCTTTTTAGGTGAAGCCAGCTTTATTAGCGGCCAATTTAGCCAAGGACAAGCCACTACCTCAATTGGTAATGCGCCCGCTCATGGCGTTGACTGTGAGAGTGGCGACGTTGATGTACTACTTCGACCAGACGATGTGTTACTTGTACAAAGCAGTGTTGGCAATAACGGCGAAGTAATTTGGGTACGCTTTGAAGGTGGCAGCCGCTTGTGCGCTGTAAAACTTGCGTGCTCTACGGTTGTAACTAGCAGAGTAAGCCATGAAGTTGTGGTAAACCCAGGCGACGAAGTGCATGTATCACTAAGTACCTCGCACCCATTAGCGGTTTATAAACAAAAAGCTTAACTACCTTGTAACTTACATATACCAAAAAAGCCCATATATGGGCTTTTCAATAGGTATTGCTATGTAGGTTACTAACTAAACTCGAAGCACTACCACTCAAACATGTAGGCCATTTTACTTATTGTTTTTAGCGGCACATTATGTGAGTTTCGTTTAGCGTATAGGTGCTGCATAGCTTTGTCTTTTACTTCACCCACTATCACTTCTTTTACTTGATAACCTAAAGCAACAGCAGCTTGAGAGTAAGCTATAAATTCCCATTTTTTAATATTGGTGTTATCTACAATCACCAATGGAATGCCTTGAGCAAGTGCATTTATAAAGCGCGCCAAATTTAAATTATGAAATTGTGGTAACTTAAATTTATCGAAATGATATTCGCCCTGCTCATTATTAAAGTAATCATCAGTTGAGCAAATTAGATACTGACTTTCATCGGCTCCACCTAATTCGTCAGCAAGGCTTTGCGCGTAGTAAGACTTACCACTTCCTGGTAGTCCTCGTAAAATAAAAACTTGTTTCATAGCATCGATTTTTTAAGGGTGAATAAATATTAATTTAGTTTGGATGTTAATAATGCCACAAAATCATTAAATTTCAGAGCAACAAATCATAATAGTGGCAATTAAACTCTAAAAACTGTTTAAAAATAAACCGCATGCATAAAAACTTTTAAAGAGTTGCCCACAATAGTTTTTTTATTTAACTTTACTAGGTAAGATACAGGGTTCAAGTGCAGCACCGTTTATGTGCAATTTATGCCCGAGTGTTGCGCACAGTTAAAATAAAATAGTTAGGCAACTTATATCATTGGAGTGAAGATGAGCCATTTAGCGATTTCAGAGCTATTAAAAGGCAATGTTGCGGTAGACAGCCAAGTAACAATTAAAGGCTGGATCCGTACTCGCCGCGATTCAAAAGCAGGAATTTCATTTTTAGCCGTTCATGACGGTTCGTGTTTTGATCCTATTCAAGCGGTAGTTCCTAATTCACTGAATAATTATGATGAAGTTACTAGCTTAACAGCCGGTTGTTCTGTGTCGGTTACTGGTGTTTTAGTTCAATCTGCTGGCCAAGGTCAATCTTACGAAATTCAAGCTAACTCAGTGACTGTGTTAGGTTGGGTAGAAAACCCAGATTCATACCCAATGTCGGCAAAGCGCCACAGCATTGAGTACTTACGTGAGCACGCTCACCTTCGCCCTCGTACAAATATGATTGGCGCGGTAACTCGTGTACGTAACTGTTTAGCACAAGCTATTCACCGTTTTTACCACGAGCAAGGCTTTTACTGGATCAGCACGCCAATCATTACGGCAAGTGACTGTGAAGGCGCGGGTGAGATGTTCCGTGTATCAACGCTTGATATGCAAAACTTACCACTTACAGACAAAGGCGATGTTGATTACAGCGAAGATTTCTTCGGTAAAGAAGCATTCCTTACTGTATCTGGTCAGTTAAATGGCGAAACTTACGCGTCTGCAATGTCAAAAATTTATACATTTGGCCCTACATTCCGCGCAGAGAATTCAAATACATCTCGCCACCTTGCAGAATTTTGGATGGTAGAACCTGAAGTAGCGTTTGCTGATTTAGAAGACATAGCAAAACTTGCTGAAAACATGCTTAAGTATGTGTTTAAAGCCGTACTTGAAGAGCGCCGTGATGACATGGAATTTTTTGCACAACGTGTAGAAAAAACCGCAATTACGCGTTTAGAAGAATTTGTAGATAAAGACTTTGCACAAGTTAACTACACAGACGCTGTAGAAATCCTTAAAAACTGTGGCAAAAAGTTTGAGTACGCTGTTGAATGGGGTGTAGATTTACAGTCTGAGCACGAGCGTTACTTAGCTGAAGAGCACTTTAAAGCACCGGTAGTTATTAAAAACTACCCTCGTGACATTAAAGCATTTTACATGCGCCAAAACGAAGACGGTAAAACCGTTGCCGCAATGGACGTTGTAGCACCAGGTATTGGTGAGATCATTGGTGGTTCACAACGTGAGGAACGCCTTGATGTACTTGATGCACGCTTAGAAGAAATGGGCTTAAACAAAGAAGATTACAGCTGGTACCGCGATTTACGTAAATACGGTAGCGTGCCGCACTCAGGCTTTGGTTTAGGCTTTGAACGCTTAGTTGCTTATGTAACAGGTATGGGCAACGTACGTGACGTTATTGCCTTCCCTCGTACTAAAGGCAGCGCAACTTACTAATACTAAGTTAGCCGTTTATAAATACTAAAAACCAGCCAATTGGCTGGTTTTTTTGTGTCTTTAATTTACCGAATAAAAAAGCCGCAGCACTCAAAGAGCACCACGGCTTTCAACCAGAATAAGTTTGTTTATTTGAAGGCTATAAAGCACTTTCTAACTGTGGCAGTACTTCAAACAAATCAGCCACTAAACCGTAGTCAGCTACCTGAAAAATAGGTGCGTCTGGGTCTTTATTTATCGCGACGATTACTTTTGAGTCTTTCATGCCGGCTAAATGCTGAATAGCACCGCTGATACCTACTGCAATATATAAGTTAGGTGCGACAATTTTACCTGTTTGCCCTACTTGCATGTCGTTAGGTACAAAGCCTGCATCAACTGCTGCACGCGATGCACCAATAGCTGCACCTAGTTTATCTGCAATACCATTAAGTAATGCAAAGTTTTCGCCGTTTTGCATACCGCGACCACCCGATATGACCACACTAGCTGCTGTAAGCTCAGGGCGTTCTGATTCTGTTTGCTCAACACTTACAAAGCTGCTTAATTGCGAATCTGATACTGTATCAATGCTTGTTATAGCAACAGCTGATTGCTCACCTTGTAAATCAAAGCTACTGGCACGTACGGTAATTACTTTTTTACTGTCGAGTGATTTAACCGTGGCGATTGCATTACCTGCATAAATTGGACGTTTAAATGTATCGGCGTCCACTACTGCGATAATTTCAGAAATTTGCGCAACATCTAATAGCGCAGCAACACGTGGCACAAAGTTTTTGCCCGTTGTAGTAGCACTTGCAACAATGTGGCTGTAGTTGTCGCTAATTGATAAAACTAAATCGCTCATGCTCTCAGCTAACTGATGTTCATAAACGCTATTATCAGCAACTAAAACATTAGCTACGCCATCAATGCTGGCCACTTGTGAGCTCATTGCGCTTAAGTTGTTACCTGCAATTAGTACATCAATAGGAAAACCCATTTTTACTGCAGCGTTAATAGTTTTTGAGGTTTCTGGTTTTAAGGCACCGTTGTCGTGCTCTGCAATTACGAGTGTTTTCATTTAAATCACCTTTGCCTCTGTTTTTAATTTTTCTACAAGCTGCGCTACGTCTTCTACAATAATTCCTGCGGTGCGTTTAGCTGGCTCTTCTACACTTATTAATTGCATACGCGGTGTTAAATCAACACCAAGCGAATCTGCTGCTATTACTTCAAGCGGCTTACGTTTGGCTTTCATAATATTTGGCAATGATGCATAGCGAGGCTCATTCAAGCGTAAATCAGTTGTAACAACCGCCGGTAAATTAAGTGCTACCGTTTGCAGCCCGCCATCAACTTCGCGAGTTACGTTTACTTTGCCATTTTCAATAACAACTTTTGATGCAAATGTACCCTGCCCGCGATTAGTTAATGCAGCAAGCATCTGACCTGTTTGATTATTATCTGAGTCAATTGACTGCTTACCTAAAATGACAAGTTCAGGCGTTTCTTGCTCTACAATTTTAGCGAGTAGTTTTGCAATATGAAGTGACTCGAGCTTTTCATCGGTTTCGATGTGAATAGCTTTGTCAGCACCCAATGCTAATGCTGTTCGTAATTGTTCTTGTGATGCTTTTGGACCAATAGTTACAGCAACCACTTCAGTGGCGGTACCGGCTTCTTTAAGACGAATTGCTTCTTCTATAGCAATCTCACAAAACGGGTTCATTGCCATTTTAACGTTGTTTAAATCAACGTCGCTGTTATCACTTTTAACGCGTGCTTTTACGTTGTAATCAATCACTCTTTTTATTGGTACGAGAACTTTCATAGGAACTCCATAATTATTTAAACCTACAAGGTAACGTGCACGTCAACCTATTTATTTTATGAAATTAGACTACTTCCTGTTGACGTAAACGTCAACCTAAAATAACCTTTAACTATTCACAGTCTGTAACGTTTAATTTGCAAGGTTATAAATAGGCTGTACACCTTATTTAAATGCGTAGTAAACATTCAAATAAGTCCGTCATAGATAAAGAGGTTATTATGGTCGAACGTGAAACCATGGAATTTGATGTAGTAATTGTTGGTGCAGGCCCTGCTGGGCTTTCAAGTGCAATTAAACTCGCGCAATTAGCACAAGAAAAACAACAAGAGTGCATGATTTGCGTAGTCGAAAAAGGTTCTGAAGTAGGAGCACATGTACTCTCTGGTGCTGTTTTTGAAACCAAAGCTTTGGATGAACTACTACCTAATTGGCAAGATCTTGGCGCACCGGTTACAACCAAAGTAACTAATGATGAAATTTATTGGTTTAATAACGAGCAAAAAGCGACATCAATTCCCCACTTTGCTACACCAAAAACATTTCATAATGATGGTAACTATATTGTATCTATGGGCAATGTATGTCGATGGCTTGCAGAGCAAGCTGAAAGCTTAGGCGTAGAGATATTTCCAGGATTTAGCGCACACTCTTTAATAATTGAAGATGAAGCAGTAAAAGGCATTATTACTGGTGATATGGGTGTAGACAAAGATGGTAATGAAAAAGACGGTTACATGCCAGGAATGGAGCTTCGTGCAAAATACACTATTTTTGCTGAAGGTTGCCGTGGTCATTTAGGTAAACAACTAATCAATGAGTTTGCACTTGATTCAGATTCATCACCGCAGCATTATGGTTTAGGTTTTAAAGAAATCTGGCAAATAGATGAAAGTAAACATGAGCTTGGCAAGGTAGTTCATGGTACAGGTTGGCCACTTAGCGGCGATACTAATGGTGGTGCATTTATGTATCACAGTGAAAACAATCAAGTTGTTGTTGGTTTAATTGTTGATTTAAATTACTCAAACCCACATTTGAGCCCGTTTGATGAGTTTCAGCGAATGAAGCACCATCCTGTATTTAAAAACGTACTTGAAGGCGCTGAACGTATTGCTTACGGTGCGCGTGCTATTGCTAAAGGTGGCTTGCACTCATTACCAAAAATGCATTTTGCTGGTGGTTTACTTGTTGGGTGTGATGCAGGCACTCTTAATTTTGCAAAAATTAAAGGTAACCACACCGCAATGAAATCAGGAATGATTGCCGCTGAGGTTATTTTTGAAGCATTGCAAAATGAGTTAGCAAATACCGATTTAACTCATTATCAAACTGCGTTTGAGCAATCGTGGGCATATAAAGAGTTATATCAATCTCGTAACTTTGGCCCTGCTATGCACAAACTCGGTAAATTTTTAGGTGGTGCGTACAATACGCTTGATCAAAACATCTTTAATGGCGCTTTACCCTTTACGTTTAAAGATAATACGCCCGATCACTCTACCCTTGTTGATGCTAGCGCCGCTGACAAAATTGCATACCCAAAACCAGATGGACACCTTAGCTTTGATAAACTCTCAAGTGTGTTTTTATCAAATACTAACCACGAAGAATCACAGCCGTGTCATTTAAAGCTTAAAGATGCGTCAATTCCTATTAACGTAAATTTAGTTAAATTTGATGAACCCGCACAACGTTATTGCCCTGCAGGCGTTTACGAAGTACAAGAAATTGCAGGCAATAAAGAGTTTGTTATTAATGCCCAAAACTGTGTGCACTGTAAAACCTGCGATATTAAAGACCCAAGCCAAAACATTACATGGGTAACACCTGAAGGTGCGGGTGGGCCAAATTATCCTAATATGTAACTAAATTATGCGCTGTATAGCTATATAACTACGTTTTTTACATATAAATTATAAACATATCCTAAATTGCAGGGGCTTCGGCCCCTTTTTTACGTTATGCTAATAGTAGTTTTAATAATAAGAGTGTTATTTATGCCGTCGTCAAAAGTTATTTTTCGTTTTTTAGCAGAGCCTACTGATGTAAATTTTGGTGGTAAAGTTCATGGTGGGGCCGTCATGAAGTGGATTGACCAAGCAGGTTATGCGTGCGCTGCAGGTTGGAGTGGTCATTACTGCGTAACTGTTTCGGTTGCGGGTGTTAAATTTAGACGCCCTATTTTAGTGGGTCAAATAGTCGAAGTAGAAGCTAAAATTGCCCATACGGGTAGAAGTAGCATGCAAATATTTATTCAAGTTAGGTGTGGCGATCCAAAAACGCAAAATATGGTTGAAACAAACCATTGTGTTATCAGCTTTATTGCAATGGATGAAACGGGCTACCCAATAGAAGTGCCTTCGTTTAAAGCAGTGACCGATGAAGACATTAAATTAGAAAATTACGCTATAAAAATGAAAGAAATAGCAATTGAAACAGAAAACTTGCTTCATAAAGTCTAATTAGTAATTTAAATAGAGTAAGGCTATGTAAAAAACTCATTATACTTTGTAAAACATACAACTTATTTTAGAGTACACGATTACGCAAAAGTTCAATCTGATTAAAAAACACGCTAAACAATGTAAAAACCAATACAAAATAACTAATTATGGCGTGTTTTTAATCCATTTTAATATTGGCACGCTCGCTGCAAGTAAGTAATTGAAGTTTGATTAATGAAATCAAGCATTTGATTATTTTTTGTAAAGGAGCTATTCAATGATTAAAACACTTTCTCTTTCAGCTATTGCACTAGCAACACTGGGTTTTAACTCTGCAGCACACGCTGACATTTCTGATTTCGATTCTCCACGTATTTATACTGGTATCGGTTACGGTCAATATTCTTTTGAATTTGAAGACAGTGACAACGACACTGACTTTGACGACGATGCACAAATGCTTAAAGGCTATATTGGTACTCAGTTTAACGAATACCTAAGCTTAGAACTTGCTTATCAAAACTTTGATGAAGTAAGTGATATAGACAGCAAAGCTGAAATTGATGGCGTATCGCTTGCCGCACGTTTGGGCTACCCAATAACAGAAAGCTTTTCTGTATATGCAAAAGGCGGTTGGCTTGAGTGGGATGCAGATTACACACAAGATTTACCAGTAGGTGGCGTAACAGCGTCTACAGATGGTGGTGATGCATTTTACGGTGCGGGTATTGAATACGCACTTACAACAAATGTACAGTTTCGTTTAGAGTACGAACGCTACAAACTTGATGACGATATTGATCCAGACATGGATGTAGCATCTGTATCAGTTCAATACATGTTTTAATTAATCTTTAACATGTATGAGAAGGGTAAGCTTATGAGCTTGCCCTTTTTTGTTTTAGGTCCTTTTTAATACATTAATACAAAATATAAACCACTCAGTCTAATAAATGATTTTGAACCGCTTGGTCTATAAGCAATAAACTTACTTACACTAATGCCATAAATACTAAATGCAGGTAGAATAGCGCTCTATTTTATTTGTACCCGAGTACTATGAGCGATTATACCATTTCGGCTATTGGCCACATTGAATCTCCTTATAAACAAAAGTTTGCTATACCTAGGCAGCCTCGTTTAGTGCCACAAGCCAAGGCAAAACTTATTTTTGCACCTGATTTTAATCGCGAAGAGTTTGTACGTGGTTTGGATGAATTTACTCATATTTGGTTGTTATTTCGTTTTCATGAAACGGCCGATAAAGGTTATTCTGCTATGGTGCGCCCACCTCGTTTAGGTGGCAATGAGCGAAAAGGTGTATTTGCTACCCGCGCTACATTTAGACCAAACGCGATTGGTATGAGCGCAGTAAAACTTGAAGGTATTGAATATAAAAACGGACAACTTAGTTTATTACTCGCTGGCATTGATTTACTTGATGGCACCCCCATTATCGATATTAAACCGTACTTACCCTATTCAGATGCAATGCTTGACGCCAGTGCTGGCTTTGCAGATACACGCCCAGAAACACAAATGACGGTTGAATTTAGCCCTCAGGCAATTGAGTTTGTTAATGCGCAAACACAATACCCAGATTTACATGATTTTATAGCTAATGTTTTAAAACAAGATCCCCGCCCTGCCTATAAAAAACAAAAAGACGGCGAGCAAAGCTATGGTATGACTTTGTACAATTATAATATTCGCTGGCAAGTCAATGGCGAGCATAACGTAGTAACAAACATAGAAAAAAACTAAATAACTCACTTAGCGCTTTAGTGTAAAAGCATCCGCTGGTAAACTTAAGCTCTATTAAAAGAATATAATTACTCTATTTCGGAAAAAACATGCGTACAAGCCAATATATACTCGCAACACTTAAAGAAACGCCATCAGATGCTGAAATTGTATCGCATCAGTTAATGCTTAGAGCCGGTATGATCCGTCGCGTCGCTTCGGGTTTATACACTTGGTTACCCTCTGGTTTACGTGTGCTACGTAAAGTAGAAAACATTGTACGTGAAGAGATGGATAAAGCAGGTGCTATTGAAATGCTAATGCCTGTAATTCAACCCGCTGATTTGTGGGAAGAGTCTGGCCGTTGGAATGAATTTGGTCCTGAGCTTATGCGCTTCACAGACCGTCATAACCGTACGTTTGCACTTGGTCCAACACACGAAGAAGTAATAACTGATTTCGTACGTAAAGAAATAAGCAGCTACAAGCAGTTACCAGTTACTTTATATCAAGTACAAACTAAAGTACGCGACGAACGCCGCCCTCGCTTTGGTGTGATGCGAGCTCGTGAATTTACAATGAAAGATGCCTACTCTTTTCACTTAAGTGAAGAATGTTTAGATGCGACTTATCAAGCGATGCATAAAGCATACTGTAACATTTTTGAGCGTTTAGGCCTTGATTACCGCCCTGTACTTGCTGATACTGGGTCTATTGGTGGTAGCCTATCGCACGAGTTTCATGTACTTGCTGAGTCGGGCGAAGATGCCATTGCATTTAGTGATGGCAGTGATTACGCAGCTAATATTGAAAAAGCAGAAGCACTAGCGCCAAACGATCCACGGCCAGAAGCAAGTAAAGAGTTAAAAGCATTCCCTACTCCTGACGCTAAAACAATTAATGAGCTTAAAAAGCATTACGGTGTAAAACCTCATCGTGGTGTTAAAACCTTAATTGTTTACGGTGCACCTGATGAAAACGATGTACGTGGTTTAGTGGCGCTTGTACTTCGTGGCGATCATGATTTAAATGAATTAAAAGCTGAAAAGCACCCATTAGTAGACTCTCCGCTTGAAATGGCAACAGAGGCAGATATTGTTGCTGCTATTGGTGCAAAACCTGGTTCATTAGGCCCTGTGGGCTTATCTATGCCTATTATTGTTGATAGAGCCGCTAATATCCTTGCTGATTTTGTTGCCGGTGCTAATAAAGACGACGAGCATTACAGTGGTATTAACTGGGATCGTGACGTAACTGATTACGAAGTTGCTGATATTCGTAATATTGTTGAAGGCGATATGAGCCCATGTGGCCAAGGCGTTTTACAAATAAAACGCGGTATTGAAGTAGGTCATATATTCCAACTTGGCACTAAATACTCAGAAGCGATGAAAGCGGGAGTATTAAACGAAGGTGGTAAAAACCAAACCATGACCATGGGTTGTTACGGTATTGGTGTTTCACGTATTGTTGCAGCTGCTATTGAACAAAACAACGATCAATACGGGATCATTTGGCCAAAATCAATCGCGCCATTCGATTTAGCGATTGTTCCAATGAACATGCACAAATCGCATCGTATTCCTGATATTGCAAATAACCTTTACCAAGGTTTAAAAGATGCAGGTCTTGATGTGTTATTTGATGACCGTAAAGAACGCCCTGGTGTTATGTTTAATGACATGGAGCTAATTGGTGTACCTTACACGCTTGTAATTGGTGAGCGTAACCTTGACGAGAATAAAGTTGAGCTTAAAAACCGCCGCACCGGTGAAAAGCTAATGATTGATATTGATACAGCAATTGATGCAATTAAAGCGGCTGTTAAAGGTTAATAACACGCACGCTCAAAATAGACTAAAAGGCCGCATTTAAAATGCGGCCTTTTTTATGCGCGATTAATAGCAATACGTAATAATAGCTGCTCAATGACTCACCTTTCCTAGCTTTGTAGAAATCATTTAATTACGGCCTTGGTATAAATTGTCATGGAGGCTTCGCTAAAGTGTCTCATAAGTGTCATTAGATTTATCTACAGTGTTTAATTATTACACTATGGATGACGGGCATGACAAACAATCAACTGCGTAAAAAACAACATTATCCAGCCATTTGGATATCTGATGTTCATTTAGGTTACAAAGATTGTAAAGCTGATTACTTACTTGATTTTTTAAACTCGGTAGAATCTGACACACTTTATTTAGTGGGTGATATTATTGACTTATGGTCAATGAAGCGACAGTTTTATTGGCACCCTTCTCATTATGAAGTATTAAACTGCATACAAACAAAAGCAGCTAGCGGTACACGTGTCATTTATATTCCCGGTAATCATGATGAAGCGTTTAGAAACTATATAAATCAAACATTATTTGGTGTTGAAATCCACCAGCAGTTTATTCACACCACTAAAGCTAATAAACGGTTTTTACTTATACACGGCGACGACTTTGATTCAGCGACTCGTTATAACAAACTTGTTAGTATTGCGGGGGATGCAGGATACGACTTTTTATTATTTTTAAATCGCTGGACCAATCGTATACGTAAAATATTTGGTGGTAACTACTACTCGCTTGCATCGTGGATAAAAGCTCGGGTACACAAAGCTCGAGAAGCGATTAGTGCCTTTGAAGATGCCGCAGTTCATGAAGCTAAAAAACAAAACGTAGACGGTATTATTTGTGGACACATTCACCATCCCAAAATTAAAGTGGATGACGGTATTATGTACTGTAACGATGGTGATTGGATTGAGAGCTGTACTGCGCTTGTAGAGCAGCAAGATGGAAAGATAGAATTACTACATTGGTCAGATACACAATTTATACTCGATAGCGCAGACATAGCTATTCTTAACACGCCTTTAAATACGTCAACAAATACCAAACCAAAAAAATCAGCTGCTTAGCAGCTGATTTTCAAAACGATTAACTTAACCAAGTAATTAGCTTGTCTTTTAAAGTTTGTGGTTTAATTGGTTTAGTAATGTAGTCGTTCATTCCAGCAGCTAAACAACGCTCTCTATCACCTTCCATCGCACTCGCTGTCATAGCGATAATCGGTATGTGAGTATAATCTACCCCTGCCTTACTATTTCTAATTTCACTTGTGGTATCGTAGCCATTTAAATTGGGCATTTGGCAATCCATTAATATAACATCAAAAGCTTGCTCTTCGTTTTCTCTCAGTGCTTCTAAGGCTTCTATACCGTCTGACGCACAAGTGATTTTTACTTTAGTACGTTTTAATATTGCCTTAGCTACTTCAATGTTTATCATATTATCGTCAACTAATAATACATGATACGCAGATAGGTCAGGCTCTACTTGTTCCTCTTCCAAGCCTTTTGGTGGCGCTATAATACAGTCACTACTAGCACCAAATAAGCTGGCCAATTTATAGCTGAATTGATCTTGAGTAAGCGGTTTATTTAAAATATGGCTGCCTTCAGGTAATACCGTTTTGATTGGCTTATCTGTAACCATATCTCGTAAAATTAAAACATACTTTTTATTAAACTGTTTACAGTAATCAATTAACGCATCAATTTGAGGATGCTCATCATCAATTAATAATAAATCAGCTTCAAACTCTTTGTGCTCACTAAAGTAGTCAAGTCGTACAATGTTTTCTGCTTTTACTTTGCAGGTTAATAACAATAAATCGCACACGTTTTTATAAACGTTATCGCGCGCTATTAATGCTGCTACGTTAATACTTGTAGCAAGTTCAATACCTGTGTTTAATTTTTTCTCTTGTGCAACGTGTAGCTCAACCGTTGCGGTAAAGGTACTACCAGCACCCTTTTCACTTATAACCGTAATATTACCACCCATTAACTGAGCAAGTTTTTTACATATAGATAAGCCTAAGCCTGTACCACCAAAATGACGGGTTGTACTTGAATCTTCTTGTGTAAACACTTCAAATAGTTTGTCTATGTTCTCTGGCGCTATACCAATTCCGGTATCTTTTATTGTAAAGCTCATTAATAACTTTGAGTCGGTAATGTACTTGGAGCCGACAGTTAAACTTACTTCACCTCGGTGGGTAAATTTAAAAGCATTATTAACTAAGTTAATTAAAATTTGTTTAAGGCGATGGCTGTCGCCAATAACCATTCTGTCTACTACATCTTTAGTATCTAAAAATACTTCAAGACCTTTGCGCTGGCCCTGTAACGCTAAAGAGCTAATCATATCGCTACATACTGTCACAACATCAAATGTATGATTATCAATATCAAGCTTACCCGCTTCTATTTTCGAAAAATCGAGAATATCGTTAATCAAGTTCATCAGTGAGTTAGCACTGCTATTTGCTAGTTTTAAATAATGGTATTGTTGATCGGTTAAGCCATCTTCTTTGAGCATTTCAAGCATCCCTAGTACGCCATTCATTGGTGTGCGTATTTCGTGAGAGATATTTGCTACAAAGTCACTTTTTGCTTGGCTTGCTGCTAATGCTTGGTCAATTGCACGTTCTAGTTCAATGGTCCTTTGTGAAACCTTTAGCTCCAGAGTACTGTTTAACGCTTCGAGCTCTGATTGCGTATTTTTTAATGAGCTAATATTTCTTAAAATAGCCGCTACCTGATAACGGTTATTATATACGTCAAAAATACTACTAAGCGTGATAGAAAAGTATTGTTTGTTGCCATAACCATCTGTGTAGATAGCTTCAAACGGCATTTTTGAACCGTTTGTAATAGTCTCTTGTATACAATTAGTGTCTGCGTCGTTTAAATTAAACAGCGAAACAAAATCAGGATTAGTGCCTGAAATTGAACTACCAAAAACCTCTTTAGCGGTATTATTAAAGTGAACAATTTCGCCGTTTTGCTCAATTGTAAAAATAGCATCCAAAGAATTTTCTATTACTTTATTGTTTTGCTCTTTTAGAGAATTAATTAACAGCTTACGGTTTATAAAGCGTTGGTATAAAAAAGCAATAACTAAAAATATGCTAAAAAATACCACTAACATTGCAATAAAGTTTTGACGTCTCTCATTCACCTTTGCAAACAATGTTTTTGTATCAACACTTACACCAAGCTCTAAAGGTAGCATGGCTATATCACCCTCAAACGAAATTCGTTTTTTTAAAGTGTAAGCCACTGGATAATTACTTATTGGTAAAGTGCCTTGCTCTGTCATGGTGGTTGCAGTAGAGAATTCTTCAGACCATGTTTTAGTTTTATTAAATTCAAAACGGAATCGAAGTTGAGGGTTTGGATGATATAAAAATTCACCTTCATTATTCATAAGGTAAATCTGCGTCCCTTGTGGAGATTCAACTGTTAAATCTTCAAGTAATTTATCCGCAAAGTAATTAGTAACTAATATTGCAAATATTTTATTATTTTCATCAAAAACAGGCTTAGCAACACGAAAAGTGCTTATATAAGGTTCTTGTATCTGTCCATTTTCACGGTTGTAGTTAATTGGAGAAATATAGACACTTTTCTTATCAAGCATGCTTGCTTTGATTATGTAATCGCGTTGACCTTTTTTTTGTAATTGCAGACCTTGCAGTCGACTAATCTCTCCAAGTTGATTTCGGTCAACTCTAACAATCTCTTGCCCACCATCTTCGAGCATAATATAGCGAGCTTGCAAAATACTGTCATCGGTCTGCATAAAACCAGTAAAAATACTTGCTAAGCGCTCTTGCCAAACATCTATTGGCGTACCGAGAACAGGATCAATTAGTTTATTTTCTTTAGCGCGGGTAATGCCTTGTATTGGTGGTGTAGCATCTAAAAAACGAATGGCGGTAACACTGTCTTTAAGATGTTTTTTTAATGAATAGCTCTTTGTTTCAAGTTCACGCTTTAATTCTATTTGAGCTGAATTATAAACATCACTTCTTACTTTTTGATCGAACAAATACAGAGATGGTAAAGCTATAAGAACAAATATTATTGTTGCAACAAGCATTAAGTTATTATTTTTTGTCACGTTCAAAAAAATATTCTTTTTTAACATTTACCTTCACCATAAGTTTTTATTGTTATTAGTATAGAGTATTAAAGAGAGAATTGGACCCTCTAACTAATCAGTTATCGTTATAATTTTTATAATAAAAAGACTAAATCATTAGTTTTATTTAGAGCACAACCCTTATGTGAATTTTAAATGAATGGGTTAAAAAATATTGGCTTACAAAATTAATAAATGAGCTATTTTAACTATTAATCGCTTCAAAGTATAAAAGGTAGCAATTGCTACCTTTTATATATTCTTAAAACCCTTTATGTACATTATCTAAATAGCACATCTTCTCTGTTAAACCACTTAACACAAAATGCCAATAGTCCAGCAGCAATGATTGCAGTGGCTAAAAATATTAAGCCTACAAATGTGTAATCAACAGTCCCTTTTACTATTTCTTTAATTGCTAATGCTACGTTTGTAACAGGAATGAATGCTGTTTTAGCAGTTAGTTCCATATTTGGCATTATTGAAATAATAATCGGGAAAAATACGCCCATACTAAGTGGTGCCATATAATTCTGCGCTTCTTTAAACGTGCGAGCATAGATAGATATAGCCAGAGCTAAGGCCGAAAATATAGCTGCAACAGGTAATAATAGTACAAATATCATAAGTAAATCGGTAACTGCTAATGTACTAAACGCGGCTTTAATAAAATCAAGATCGGCAAATGCGAGCGCCAATGCTATCCAACAGCCCATACTTAAGACGGTTATGGTTGTGGAGGCAATGGATGTAGTTAACAAGGTTATAAATTTACCAAGCACCAGCTCTGTACGCGTAATAGGTGTAAGTAGGAGTGTTTCTAGTGTGCCGCGTTCTTTTTCGCCAGCGCCTAAATCAATAGCGGGATAAGTTGCCCCCATCAATACTAATGGAATAAGTAGGTAAGGTAAAAAACCGCCAATTTTTTCGCCAAGGTTTTCACGTTTATCGGCGGTATCTACTTTTATGACTTCAATTGGATTAAGAATAGATTTTTGAACAGACTCTTCAATACCAAAACTGATTAGCTTTTGAGTTTGCAGCACGTCACTGTATTCTTTTGCGAGCTCTTTAACGCGTTCGAATAAAAAGTTGATAGATTTTGAATCGTTAAAAACAACCTGCCACTGGCTTTGTTTTCCATCGTTCAATGTTTGCACAGCATGACTTGGTAAATAAATACCCATATCAATATCGCCAGCGATTACACCTGCTTTAAGCTCATCAATATTGTTAAAGGTTTTATCCCCTTTATAAAGCTCAAAACTTTTGTGATAAAACACTTTATCTGTAAACTCTTGTGCGTATTCACCGTTGATTATCGCGTAAGTATTTACTTTTTGCTCAGCGTCCATTGCAGCTTGCGAGCTTATAAATGCCATTACGGCAAACAATAACGGAAATATAGCAACAGGAAGCGCGACAACAAATAATAGCGTTTTTTTATCGCGTAATAACTCTCTTAATTCCTTTTTAAATACCTCAAACATCATGTTTCTCCGTTAATATATTCATAAACGCTTGATTAAGCTCATCACTATTACCTGCTTGTTTAAACTCTTCTACTGTCCCGTCAAAACAGCTAATACCTTCGTTAATTACAGCGACACGGTCACATAAAAGGGCTACTTCATCTAGATGATGGGTTGAGAAAATAACAGGCGTCCCTTGCGCCTTTAAACCTTTGATAAATTTAATAACGGTTTGTGTGGTCATAATATCTAGGCCCGTTGTTGGCTCATCAAGTACCACAACTGCTGGGCGATGAACAACTGCACGCGCTATATTTGCTTTTTGCTTCATCCCCGTTGAAAGGTTTTCTGCCCGTTTATCTACAAATTTGTGCATGTCTAGCAATGTAAATAGCTCATCACAACGCGATGCAATATCGCTTTTGTTCATGCCATGAAGCTTTGCAAAATACTCTATGTTTTCTTTTACAGTTAAGCGGCCATACAACCCCGTAGAGCCTGATAAAAATCCAATAGACTTACGGCCCAGTAGCGGTTTTTTTACAATATCGTTTCCGGCAATCGTTATTGAGCCTTCATCGGGCTTTAACGCGGTTGAAATCATTCTCAGTGTCGTCGTTTTACCCGCACCATTTGGGCCGAGCAATCCAAGTACCTCACCTTTAGCGCAACTAAAACTAACGTCTCGTACTGAGTGAAAGTAGTCTTTATCTTCACGAGGATCGATGTCGTCTATTTTATTTTTTTTGTGATCTTTAGTTAGCTTAAATTTCTTTTTAAGCCCAGCAACTTCTATCATGTTCGCATCCTTCGTTTCGCTCTAAAATAATCTGTATTGTTGTAAAAAGAGTCATCTTTGTTTTCGTCATGCCAGCCTGGCACACCTAATAAAGGCAGTGGTGAAAGCTTTTTGTTATCGGCTAAGCAGTTATCTGTATTAATCATCTCATAAAGGGCTTGGTCAAGGTACTGATATTGAGTTACTAAATCTTTACAAAATATTTCATTAGGTACACAAACAAATAACGCTTTACCCGTTAAACCTATATAAGGCTTTGTTAGCATTTCATAATTAGCATGACCAAACATAAAAGGTTTTATTGTTTTACCCCACTCATGTTTGTGTTCAACGAATGCAGTTTTCCATTGGTGATCGCAAAGCCACTGCTGCCATTTACTCTCACTTATAGCTAATACAACGCCACATTCATCAAAAAGCGTTAATGCATTACGATGCTTAGTACGCTGTTGCAGTCCATGCTCAGCTATATCTTGCACATGTCTATGGTTTATTAACGCTTTGGTTTTTGGAAATAAACACCATATAAACCCACCAAATAAGTCATGCCAACTTTTACTTCGTGTAGGTACAACACCCGTTTCAAAAATTACTTGCTCGTAATACCGCTCGCCAAAGTCTACCTTTGCATCATCTTCAAAAGTAATAGGAATATTATTCTCATTAATAGCAGTTAAAAATGGAGAAAACCACTGCGGCGCCGGCCAATCTGTTAGTTCGTTAACTTTAAATAGCTCACGTAAATGCGCAAATGCACCTGTTTCTAAACTACTGATTTGCCACTGCTCGGGGGGAGTAAAACGCTTCATTTAAACCTTTAACAATTTATGCCTATAATTTACGAGAAGTTTACCGCAAAAACTGGTTCTGCTTAATAGAAGTTAATATACTAATCACAACTTAAAACAAAAAAAGAGCTGACATGAAACATTATTTCTCTCTCACACTCCTCGCTACTGCTGTTTTAGCAGGTTGCGCAACAACAAGTATTACCCCTACTGATGTAACAAATGGTTATAACAGTATTCAAGCTGATGAACTGGCTAAACATGTAAAAGTGCTCGCATCGGATGAGTTTGGTGGCCGTGCTCCTTCATCACCTGGCGAAAAGCTAACGCTTGATTATTTAACTGCGCAGTTTAAAGCTTTAGGTTTAAAACCAGGTAATGGCGACAGTTACTTACAAGAAGTGCCATTGGTTTCTTTAGAAGCTGATTCGAATATGGTATTAAGTATTGGTGGTAAAGACTATCAATATAAAAAAGATATGGTTATGGGTAGCAGCCGCATTAGCGCACAAGAAGGCATAGAAAATTCTGAACTTGTTTTTGTGGGCTACGGCGTTAATGCACCTGAATACAATTGGAATGACTACGAAGGGTTAGACGTTAAGGGCAAAACGGTTGTAATGCTGGTTAATGATCCGGGCTTTGCAACAAAAGACCCTGCTTTATTTACTGGCGACGCAATGACTTATTACGGTCGTTGGACATACAAATATGAAGAAGCAAGTCGACAAGGTGCAGCTGGAGCAATTATTATTCATGAAACAGCACCTGCGTCATACCCATGGTCAGTAGTTGAAAACTCTTGGAGCGGTGAGCAGTTTGGTTTTCAAAAAGAAAACAACAATATGGATCGTGTAGCTGTTGAAGGCTGGGTTACAACTGACGTAGCAAAAGAGCTTTTCACTAAAGCAGGATTAGATTTCGATACTGCGAAAGAAAACGCAGCTAAAGGTGCTTACCATGTTGATATGGGCGATTTAACTGCTTCTGTTAATGTTAAAAATACGATTAAAAAATCAGTGTCGTATAACTTTATCGCTACGTTACCAGGAAGCGAGCAACCAGATGAGCATGTTATTTACTCGGCGCATTGGGATCACTTAGGTACAGATAAAACACGTAAAGGCGATCAAATTTACAACGGTGCTCACGACAACGCAACGGGTACAGCTGGGCTTATTGAAGTAGCTGAAGCCTTTACTAAATTACCTAAGCATCCTAGCCGCTCAATGACATTTTTAGCGGTAACTGCTGAAGAGCAAGGCTTACTAGGTTCTAAATACTATGCAGCTAACCCAGTGATTGCAGCTAATAAAACAGTCGCTAACATAAACATGGATAGCTTAAATTTATTAGGCAAAGTAAAAGACATGAATGTGGTCGGTATTGGTAAGTCACAAATGGATGAGTTTTTAGCAACTGCAGCTAAAGAGCAAGGCAGAACAATATCAGGCGATCCTAAACCATCATCTGGTGGCTATTACCGCTCTGATCACTTTGCATTTGCTAATATGGGGATTCCAGCCATGTACGCAGGTGGCGGCACAGTCGCAGCTGACGAAGAGACAGCTAATTACCGTAAACGCATGAGTTTAGTACTTCGCGGTTGTTATCATCAACCGTGTGATCGTTACCGTGACGAATGGGATTTATCGGGTGCTGTTCAAGACTTACAATTGTTTTATAAAGTAGGTTTTGATATTTCTGAGCAAGAGCAATGGCCAACGTGGAATGCAAGCTCAGAATTTCAACGTAAGTAGCATTGGTTTAACATCGAAAAACTCAAAGAGAGTAATCGATTTAAATAGATACAAATGATATTGATTATCATTTAATTAAAATATACAGTGTTACTAAGTTTATTTAATTGGTAACACTATATGATTTTACTCTCTCAAATAGGATTTATTACGCCCGCTTCTAAACGCTTTGTTAGCCAAAATAAACGTTTATTATTACCGCTTTTTTTGCTGGTATGCTTAGCTGTGCCATCACTTCGTGAAATTACAATAACAGCACTAAGCGATGCTTTTTTTCAAGTTAGCGTATTTGTTGCTGCTACATTATTAATTTATTACTACGCCATAGAGCATTTACCTCAATTAGAACTTAGTTATTTAAGTGCTAAATCGCCGGTATTAGAAATATTTTTTGCTGCCGTTTTAGGTGCCCTTCCTGGATGTGGTGGTGCAATAATAGTGGTTACCCAGTTTACAAAAGGCCAAGCAAGTTTTGGGGCTATTGTTGCTGTTTTAACAGCTACAATGGGAGATGCCGCATTTTTACTCCTTGCCACTCGCCCTACTGAGGGTTTAACCATAATGGCCATTGGCTTAGTAGTAGGCACGCTTTGTGGTGTTATAGTAAACGCCCTTCATGCAAAAGACTTTTTACGCCCAACAAAGCAAGAACAAAAACACCAAGTTAAAGTATTGCCAACTAGTATAATTAAAATAAGCAAACCCGTTTGGATGTTTGCTATTATTCCAAGCCTCATTATTGCTTTTTTAATTGCATTTAATGTCAACTTTGATCAATTTGGAAAATACACAGGCACAAGTATTAGTATTTTTGGTGCTGCAATGGCGTTATTTACTGTAACTATATGGGCGTATTCTTCTAAAGGTGAAAGCTATAAAGAAGTAACCTCAGAAGACGATGAATGTAATCCACCTTCTAAAATTATTAAAGTACTTCAAGACACACACTTTGTGACCGCATGGGTAGTGGCATCGTTTATGTTGTTTGAGATTTTAGTAAATATTGCAGGGCTTGATTTAAAAAACTGGTTTGCACATTATGCTTATTTAGCGCCACTTATTGCTGTAGTGATTGGTTTTTTACCAGGTTGTGGTCCGCAAATAATTGTTACTACGTTATATATTCAAGGCATTGTTCCCTTTAGTGCATTAACTGCTAATGCAATATCTAACGATGGTGATGCGTTATTTCCTGCAATTGCAATGGCACCTAAAGCGGCTGTAATTGCGACTGTGTATACATCTATTCCTGCTTTGGCCGTTGGCTATGGCCTTTACTTTTTAAGTTAAAATTGCCATAAACAAAAAAGCTCAGCTATTGCTGAGCTTTTAGGATGTTAACTTATTTTATTTATACGGCTGCTGGCTCTGCAGCTAGTTCTTTTGGATTTGGGCCATAATCGTTCTCACCTTCATGTGAGTTTTGTGCAAGAAAAACAATTAAAACAATCCAACCAATTACTGGCACTAACCAAAGTAACTGCCACCAGCCTGAACGACCAGTATCATGAAGGCGACGTGCACCAGCACTTAAGCCAGGAATTAATAGCGCTAAGCTATAAATAGTGCCAATGAACATTGTACCTAGTACACCATCAATCGCATTACAAACTACCGAAAAAATGAAGTTAAATAATACAAACATCCAATATGCTTTACGACGATTACGGCCTGAAAAATCCGCGTAGCTGCGAAGCGCGTTCATATAATGTTCCATGAAATTTCCTTAGTGTTATTTTTTTATATTCCCTAACGGGGTTAACTTTATTACTTTTTAGTAACACATGTATCTTAAATAAAAACAGACTCATTTAAAACAAAAAACCAGCAAATTGCTGGTTTTTTATTAGGGCGTGTTGACCTTTGCGGATTGTAATTTGTTCAATCTAGGGGCGATTTAATCGCGGCGCGAGGTTTGTAACCTAGTGGGCTAAGTAAAAACCGAGCAACAAAGAGTTTATCGCCCCTAGGCAAAACGCGAAGGGCAGCGCATGTTTGGCATTTATGCTGCGTTATCGCCTATTTATGGGGAGTAACCACACTTCATAGGCTCTGGCTTGCCTAAAAACCAAACATACTGCTGTAAACTCAACCATCAAAGATCAACACGCCCTAGTTAAACAATTATATTATTAACTCATTGCCATCATCATTGCCGAAGGATTTTCTAAGTACGATTTCCATAGGTTATTAAAGCGTGCAATAGTGCCGCCATCAATAACGCGATGATCGCCAGACCAACTCACTTGCATAATAGCTTTACTCACAACTTGGCCACTTTCATCAAAACGCGGTAAGTGCTGCAGTTTACCCAATGCAACAATAGCCACTTCTGGTTTATTAATGATGGGGGTTGCGATAGTGCCGCCAATTGCACCAATATTAGAGATGCTAATCGTCCCTCCTTTTAAATCATCCGGTGCAACACGCCCTTCTCGCGCAGAATGAGTTAAGCGGGTTAAATCACTTGCCACATCAACAATGCTCTTACTCTGGCACGACTTAATATTAGGCACTAACAAGCCAATTTTTGAATCAACTGCTATACCAATATTATGATCGTTATAATAGGTAAGCTCTGAGCAATCATCATTCACTTTTGAATTCAGTACAGGGTACTCTTTCATTGCTAGCGAGAGTGCTTTTACAAAAAATGGCATCATGGTGAGCTTAACGCCTTGTGCTTTGTACTGCTCTTTTAAGGAGCTGCGCAAAGCTATAAGCTGTGTTAAGTCGATTTCATCACTAAACGTAAAGTGCGGAATAGTTGAAACCGAAGCCAACATTTGCTTGGCCATGGCCGCTTTAATGCCTTTAATTTGCTCTACTCGTACGCCACCGCTTTGATTCTGTGTTTGGTTTTGTACTGCACTTTGAGAAGCATCGCTATTAAGCGGTGAAGTATCAATAGTATTTGGCACTTCGCCTTTTACAAACTCTTCAATATCTTGCTTGTAAATACGTCCATTTTTACCACTACCTGGTACGCACGTTAAATCAACATCTAGCTCACGTGCTTTACGACGAACCGCAGGTGATGCAACCGCTTTTTGATTGATAACTTTAGCAGCTTGTTGCGTTTCAACTGGTGCTGTTTTTTCAACTACAGCATTAGTTTGAGCCTTTACGACCGCTTGGTTTATATCAACATTTGGCTTTACTGCACTGCCTGCAATTGTCATTTGAAACAACGGGCTATGTACTTTTGCTATTTCACCTTTTTGGTAATATAGTTTTTTTACTGTGCCTGTATATTTTGCCGGAATTTGTACTAATGCTTTGTCGGTCATTACGTCACAAACCGCTTGGTCTTCTTCTATTTCATCGCCTTCTGCGACTAACCAATCAACAATCTCACATTCGACAATACCTTCACCAATATCTGGTAGTATAAAGTCCTCAACTACATCAGATGCATTGTTATTAGTTTGATTTTCAGCTTGAACTGGCTCTTCTACTACTTCATTACTCGTACTATCACCAGTTACATCCATAGCAAATAAAGGAGCATGTACTTTAGCAATTTCACCTTTTTGATAATATAGCTTTGTAATAATGCCATCATGCACTGCCGGAATTTGTACTAATGCTTTGTCTGTCATCACATCACAAATTGGCTGATCCTCAGATACGGTATCACCCTCTTGAACTAGCCACTCAACAACTTCGCATTCAACAATGCCTTCACCAATATCGGGTAATATAAAATCTTTCGCCATGGTAACCCCTAAAAATCCATTGATTGTTTAATTGCAGCCAACACTTTTAGTGCGTCCGGTACGTATTCTTTTTCAAGTGCCAACGGGTATGGTGTATCTAGACCACATACACGTAAAATTGGTGACTCTAAATGCAAGAAACACTCTTGTTGTATTGTTGCTGCTATCTCGGCACCAAAGCCATTAGTTATAGGCGCTTCATGGCTCACGATTAAACGGCCGGTTTTAATAACCGATTTAGCAATCGTTTCAACATCCCATGGTAAAATACTACGAAGATCTATTACTTCACAGCTTATACCTTGCTCGCTTGCTTGCTGTGCTGCCTCTTCAATAATCTCCATTTGAGCACCCCACGCTAAAAGCGTAATATCGGTACCCTCTTGTACTACTTCAGCCGTGCCTAATTCAATACTATAATCTTCTTCTGGCACTTCGCCTGTTGATGCACGATATAAACGCTTAGGCTCAAAAAATATGACAGGGTTATCATCTTTAATAGAGGCACGTAATAAACCCTTAGCTTGATAAGGGTTACGCGGTACAACCACTTTTAAGCCCGGTGTATGTGCAAAATAAGCTTCGGGTGATTGCGAGTGATATAAGCCACCAGCAATACCACCGCCATAAGGCGTACGAATAGTTAAGTTACCTACATTAAATTCATTACCACTGCGATAACGAAATTTAGCGGCTTCATTTACTATTTGATCAAACGCTGGGAAAATATAATCAGCAAATTGAATTTCTGCCAATGCAGGCGCACCAAATGCCGCTAAACCATTAGCAAAGCCTAAAATACCTTGTTCAGTTAAAGGCGTATTAAAAACGCGATGCTTACCGTACTTTTCTTGCAAACCTGATGTTGCTCTAAATACACCACCGAAGTAACCAACATCTTCGCCAAAAATACAGGCTTGAGGGTGTTCGTTCATCGTAATATCGAGGGCAGAGTTAATTGCGTGGAGCATGTTCATTTTAGCCATTACTTAATTCTCCCTGCGGTTACTGGGTAAGCATCTGGATGCTGTTTTATATGTTCTTTTAATTGCTCGTACTGACGTTGCAATAACGGAATTGGTGTATCGTAAACGTCAGATACCAATTCTTCTAAAGCGGGCTTGGCAACAACTTCAGCACGCTTAAGCGCTGCTAAAATTTCTTCACGAATCGACTCTTTTGCTTTTATGTCGTCCTCTTCGTTTAACCAATCTTGCTTGACCAACCATTTTCTAAATTTATCAATAGGACAGATTTGATTATTTGCTTCTTCATCTTTAGAGCGATAACCACTGGGATCGTCTGAGGTAGAATGCGCGCCTAATCGATAAGCAATCGATTCAATAAGCACAGGCTCACCTTGTGTTGAGGCTATTTCGCGTCCTTTTTTAGTCGCCGCATACACTGCAAGTGCATCTGTGCCATCAACACGAATTGTTTTAATGCCATAACCCACACCACGCGACGCAATACCATCGCCTTTAAACTGTTCATCAGCAGGGGTAGATATGGCATAGCCGTTATTACGTGCAAAAAATATAACCGGCGCTTTGTGAACAGCCGCCATATTTAAGCCCGCATGAAAGTCACCTTCTGATGCAGCACCTTCACCAAAGTAACAAATAGTCACGTTATCAATTGTGCTTGCAAGCTCACCTGTTTTAGCGTCGATATGCTTTATTTTTTGACCATATGCATAACCTGTGGCCTGTGGTATTTGCGTACCCAGTGGCGATGAAATCGTCATGTAGTTTAGCGCTTTAGAACCATAATGGATTGGCATTTGGCGACCTTTACCTAAATCCAATTCATTTGAGAACATTTGGTTCATAAATTGATCAAGCGTAAAGCCACGATAATGCAGGGCAGCTTGTTCACGATATTGAGCCATGATCATATCGTCTTGATCAAGTGCAGCAGCAGAGGCTGTAACTGCGGCTTCTTCGCCTAGGCATTGCATATAAAAACTAACACGACCTTGGCGCTGCGCGCCTTGCATACGTTCATCTAACAAACGTATAAAACGCATTGTTTCATATAACTTAATAGCGGTATGTTTTGAAATATCAGGTGCGGTTGCACTAGGATGAATGTCGCCGTCCTCAGTTAAAATACTAAGGGTTGGAATATTAAGTGCTTGGCCATCAATAAATTCAAGCTCGTGGTTAATATTCAGCGATACGTTATTTGGATTACTCATAACCTACCTTCTTTTGTTGTCGGTAAAATAGTGCCCCTTTAAATTATTATTGTGGGTGATTGTTGCTGGTTAAACTTTGCAACATCTGCACTATCTTTAATTAAAGCTGCCAACACTTTACGTTAACGTAAAGTGTTATTCAACACATCTGGGACGAAACAAAAGCAAATACAGGTTAAATAAGTGGCAAGTTAACGATACGGTTACTTTAATTAATAGTAATCATATAGTTAACTTGAAGCCACCAGTGGTCTGATGAGTTCAATTAGACGAAATTGCTATCAATATCCATTGGAATAACAGTAAGCAGTGCTCTTTGGCCAAATGCTACTCTCGCATTTGGAAATATAATAGCCTCACCTTCAACGTCAGCGTAAATCGCTGTATCACCGTCGGTTGCAAGTAGTTCACCTTTCGCAAAGCCAGTAAAGTTCTCTGCATCATCAGAAAAAGGGAAACTAAAATCATCCTGCGTTCTATTAATTGTGCGGTGCACTGCAAATAACTCAAACTCACTTGCATTAAAATCAGGGTATTTAACTTCATTTTGGCTAATTAATGCAGTTAATGTTTGCTTTGTTTTTTCAAAGCGGGTCATATCATTTTGGCCAAATGGCTTAACTTGACCCAGCTCTACTGTAAACGAGTCTGCACCATGAACAAACGACGAATAATAGCTAAACGTTGTTGCGGGTGATTTCATCATAAGTACGGTATTTACACCACAGCTCAATAAAAATTGTAACTGTGACTTTTTCCATGGCTTACCATGTAAAAATGGATACACAGCAAATTTTTCGTTTTTAGAGCCTCTAATTGCAGTGTGTAAGTCGTAATGACATCGGCTACTGCATTGCTGGCCACGAGCATAAAAGTCACTTACGTATTGCTCAAGCTTTGCAGCGCGGTTTCGTTCATTATTCATTGGTACACCTTCAACTGTATGGTGACCATTAAATAATCTATTTAAGTTTTCTTCTACAAAACGCAGGCCAATATTAATTGATTGTGGATTACCATAAATAAATAAAACACGCTGCTTAAGGACTAACTCACCTTTTATAATTTGTTTAATGAGCGCATCACAAATTTCAATTGGCGCAGTTTCGTTACCGTGTACAGCGCTTGAATAAATTACATCTTTGCTTGTTTTAACAGCAGGTTGAAACTCAATTACACCGGTATCGTGTATATTTACACAAGTCCCATTATCTAAAACAAATTCACCTGCATCTAAATGCCATTCGTTATTACGGCTAAGCGTTAAAAAATCGCCCGTTTGTTTTAATTCATTTAAGTAAGATGGATTGGCTGACATGTAATAAGCCCTTTAAAAATAATGTGAGAGTAAACTCTTATGCATATATATGCACAAGGTAAAGGTATAGAAACAAAAACGGCTGAATAAATCAGCCGTTTTAAAATAGTTTAAGCAGTGTTAGCTGATCACAGAATCGACTAACTTTTTAGCTTCTTTTTCAAGTAACGCTAAATGCTCTTCACCTTTAAATGATTCAAGGTATATTTTATAAATATCTTCAGTACCTGATGGACGCGCTGCAAACCAGCCATTTTCAGTGACCACTTTTAAACCACCAATTGCCGCATCGTTACCTGGTGCATGAGTCAGTTTTTGCAAAATAGGTTCGCCAGCAAGTGTATCTGCTTTAACATCAGAAGCACTCAATGCTTTTAAACGTGACTTTTGGCCGCTTGAGGCCGGTGCATCAAGGCGTTTATAAATTGGAGAACCAAACTCTTGTTCTAGTTCTTTATAAAGCGCTGATGGAGTTTTACCTGTTACTGCAAGTATTTCTGCAGCAAGTAGTCCCATAATAAAGCCGTCTTTATCTGTACACCATACAGAGCCATCAAAACGTAAGAATGCAGCACCTGCGCTTTCTTCGCCACCAAAAGCAAGCTTGCCTTTGCTTAAGCCTTCAACAAACCATTTAAAGCCTACGGGTACTTCTTTTACTTTACGATTATTGCGCGCTGCTACTTTATCGATCATAGAGCTAGAAACCAGTGTTTTACCAATCTCTACTGTTTCATTCCAATCACGGTGTTTAAGTAAGTAATCAATTGCCACTGCTAAAAAGTGGTTTGGATTCATTAAACCATCTGGCGTTACAATACCGTGGCGATCGTAGTCAGGGTCGTTACCAATAGACACATCAAAATCATCTTTTAATGCAATAAGGTTCGCCATTGAATAAGGTGATGAACAATCCATACGAATTTTGCCGTCTTTATCAAGTGGCATAAAAGCAAAACGTGGGTCAACAACATCATTAACTACGGTTAAATCTAAATTATATTTTTTAGCAATAACAGGCCAAAAATTAATACCTGAACCACCTAGTGGATCAATACCAATTTTGATACCTGCATCGCTAATGGCTTTTAAATTAACGATATTTGCTAAATCATCAATATAAGGAGTCATTAAATCTTCGTAGCGGATAAAGCCTGAACGTGAAGCTTTAGCGAATGGGAATAACTCAACTTCAACCAAGTCTTCTAATAAAAGTTGATTTGCTCTGTCTTCAATCCATTTAGTAACGTCGGTATCAGCAGGTCCGCCATTAGGTGGGTTGTATTTAAAGCCACCATCTTCAGGAGGGTTATGCGAAGGCGTAACAACAATCCCGTCTGCAAGCTCATTTGGGTGTAGCTTGTTATGGCTAACTATGGCGTGGCTGATAACTGGCGTTGGTGTAAAGTCACCGTTTTCTTGCGTTATCACTTGCACTTCGTTAGCAACTAAAACTTCAATAGCTGAATTAAATGCAGCCTCACTCAGTGCGTGTGTATCTTTACCTAAAAATAACGGACCAAAAATATCATTTTGTTTTCTATAATCACAAATAGCCTGAGTAATCGCTAAAATGTGTGACTCGTTAAATTTAACATCGTAAGAACAACCACGGTGGCCTGATGTACCAAAAGCAACACAATGCTCTGGATTTTGTTCAAGATCAGGTTCGTTTAAGTAATACGCAGATACTAATTTAGGTACGTTAACCAGTGCTGATTGTGGAGCAGTTTTGCCTGCGCCTGAGTGAATAGCCATTATATTTCCTTACAGGTAATCGCGAATTTTTTCAGCTTGCTCTGCACTATATCCAAGGCAAAGAGCAACTTCATGAAGCATCATTTTTTTACGCGTTGTATTAGAATTTGTCATAACCCAATATTCACTATCAGTTATGTTTTTAGGGTTCATACTACTACCGCTATTTACTAAAGCTTCTTTACTAGTAGCAAAGTAAACACGGTCACGCCCTTTTATATCTAGTACAGCCGAAAAATCAGTTTTATGTGTGCGGTAAAATGCACTTAAAATAAACAAAAAGCGCCCAACAACACCCTTTTGCATTGCCAGCTCTTCTTTATTTAATACATTAAAAACATTATCGCTTTTTTGCTTCACGGGTGCGTGAGCTACAGGCGTTTGTTTTTTTGAAGTCTCAGCAGCAGGTAGCTCTGAGCTTTTTAATGTGGCGGTAGACGTAGTCGCAGTTTGATTATTTTGAGTTAGTTCTACGTTTGCGGTTTGAATTTTTTCGCCGCTCAGATTTAATAAACGACGTAAAATAGTGGATGCACTTTCACCAATACTTTGCGTATTGCTTGCAATATACTGATATAACTCGTCGTCTATGTCGATTTGTTTCATGTTCTTCCTGTCATTACGGGTCACATTTTTTTCTCCCGTGTGATTATACCCAAACCAATCAGAAATGCGAGTTACAACAAGCACTCCCGTAAACATATTAATATTTACTAGATTGTTGTTGATTTAACAAACAAAAGCCCAATTTAATAAATAGTCGCTGTATTTTTTGCTTTTTAGAGCAATGCTCGGCAAACTATGGCGAAATTTTCAGGAGGCGTGTATGCAGTTAAATTACAAGCAACAAGGGCAAGGCCCTAATGTTATTTTGATCCACGGACTTTTTGGATCATTAGAAAACCTAAATGTAATCGCAAAACCATTAAGTGAACACTTTAATGTTATTAACGTTGATTTACGCAACCACGGGCTTTCTCCTCATAGTGATGAAATGAACTACCCTGCAATGGCTCAAGATATTGTTGGGTTATTAGCACATTTAAACATAGATAAAGCTCATTTAGTTGGTCACTCTATGGGTGGGAAAGTCGCAATGGAATTAGCACTAACACACCCTGAACTGGTAAATAAATTGGTTGTACTTGATATCGCACCTGTTAGTTACCCTGCTCGCCACACAAAAATATTACAAGCATTAAAAGCAGTTTCAACGCAGTCAATAGACGATAGAAAGCAAGCTGATGCAATTATGCAGCCTTATATTGAAGAGCTGGGGGTTCGACAGTTTTTACTTAAAAGCCTCGCTAAAAATGAAGAAGGTCATTTTGCATGGCGATTTAACCTAAATGTGCTTGACGAAAAATATTCGACAATCACGTCCAATGTTAATGAAAACAATTCTTGTTTATGCGATACTCTTTTCATCAAAGGTAATGATTCTGACTATATATTGCCCGAGCATCGTACTGCAATTACAGCACGCTTTAAAAACACCAAGGCTAAAATTATTCATGGCGCAGGTCATTGGCTTCATGCTCAAAAGCCTCTTGCTGTTAATAAAGCGATAAATGACTTTTTAACTGCGGTTTAAAGCAATTTTAATCGCGTGTTTTTAATTCAGCGCACTAAATATATGAATATTTATATGCTATAGTACGCGCCGTTTAATTTAAAGGTTATACGTTGATGGTCAGTCAGTTAATTAACGAATTTGATACCCTAGGGTTGTATTTTGGCTTAGCCGGTATTTTCATATTCATCGGCATGGCAATTAAAGACGTACTAAAAAGTGGCAATGTGCCAAAGTTCGGACAATACATTGTTTGGGGCGTGCTCTTTTTAGGTTGTTCAGGCTTTATTGCTAAAGGGCTTATTCAAGTATTTTGGCAAGGCGCAGGTGTAGGTTAAGCATGGCGAAGTCAGAAACAGATAGAACTACACTCGATTTATTTGAATACGAAAAACGCCCAGGCAGACCTAAAACCAATCCCCTTTCTCGGGATATGCAGTTAAAGGTAAATAAACGTAATCAAATAAAAAGAGATAAAGCACGTGGTTTAAAGCGTGTTGAATTTAAAGTTTCATCGCAGTTATATCAAGCATTGAGTGATATGGCAGATGCACAAAATATTAGCCGCAGTGCGCTGATTGAAACGATTTTACAAGAAAGATTGGCTATTGATACATAAAAGGTTTTAAATCCATGGCAAGTGTAGGCATTTTTTTCGGAAGTGACACAGGTAACACAGAACACGTAGCAAAAATGATCCAAAAAGAATTGGGTAAAAAGCTAGTGGCTGTTCATGATATTGCAAAAAGCTCTAAAGAAGAGATTGCTGAATTTGATTTAATCTTATTCGGTATCCCTACTTGGTACTACGGTGAAGCTCAATGTGACTGGGATGACTTTTTCCCAGAACTTGAGGAAGTAGACTTTGAAGGTAAACTTGTTGCTATTTTTGGTTGTGGTGACCAAGAAGATTACGCTGAGTACTTTTTAGATGCAATGGGCATGATCAACGATATTGTTACTGAACGTGGCGCTATTGTTGTGGGCCATTGGCCAAGTGAAAGCTATGACTTTGAAGCGTCTAAAGGTATGGCTGATGATAAGCACTTTGTAGGTTTGGGTATCGACGAAGACCGTCAACCAGAGCTTACAGAACAACGTGTTAAAGCATGGTCTGCTCAAGTATATGAAGAAATGTGTTTAAGTGAATTAGCTGACTAATTTACTGCATATATCGCTAGCTGTTTAAATAATTATCAAACAGTTAGCGTTTTAAGCTTTAGTGGCAATATATATCAATTGTTCTTTGCACTTAACGCTTAGGCACGTTATCCTGTTTGTTGCTAATGTGTCGTGTACATCTTTGCAAGATGTCTAGTATAACCAAATAAAATTGAGACAGATTTAATGACTGATCATAACTTGGAACTTAAAAAAGCCGGTTTAAAAGTAACTTTACCGCGTATTAAAATATTAGAGATTTTACAATCTCCAGATAACCAACACATCAGTGCTGAAGATGTTTACAAAATTCTTTTGGATCTAGGTGAAGAAATTGGTCTTGCAACTGTATACCGCGTACTTAACCAATTTGATGATGCGGGTATTGTAAGCCGTCATCACTTTGAAGGCGGAAAATCAGTATTTGAACTTTCTGGAAGCACTCACCACGATCATTTAGTATGTTTGAAATGTGGCAAAGTAGTAGAGTTTGAAGATGACATGATTGAGCGTCGTCAACTAGAAATTGCTGAAGAAAATGGTATTACTCTTACAAACCATTCTTTGTATTTATACGGTGAGTGTAATGATAAAGCAGCGTGTAAAGAATTTAGCGACGCTAACAGCTAATACCGCTTTTATTAACAATAAAAAAACCTGCTAAGTGCAGGTTTTTTTGTGCCTAAAAGACGATAATATTGAATATACCCAGTAAATCCTGGGTATATTTTAAGTATTATACCAATCCGCAATAATACTTAATCATTTCGCGGGGCTAAACGTGTCGCTACCTGCGTTAAAAAATGCTCATTTAGAACAACTAAATAGCGAATTTTTTGCCTAGCTATCAACACGTTTTTCCAGCCTCAAAATAGATCACTTAATTAAGCGAATTGGTATTACTTATTGAGTTTTAGACCATGAATCGCGAAGACCCACTGTTTGATTAAATACAACGTTCTCTGATTTAGAATCACGAGAGAAATAACCTGTACGCTCAAATTGAAAGCCCTGCTCTGCTTGTGAATTAGCAAGCGATGGTTCTAATTTAGCATTAGGTAAAACAACCAGTGACTCCGGGTTTAGCGTAGTTTCAAACTCCTCTGCAGCTGCTGGATTTGGTACGCTAAACAAGCGGTCGTATAAACGAACTTCTGCAGTAATAGACTCTGGTGCTGAAACCCAATGAATAACACCTTTTACTTTACGACCATCACTTGGGTTTTTACCAAGTGTTTCGCTGTCGTAAGTACAGAAGATAGTTGTGATTTCGCCATTTTCGTCTTTTTCAACACGCTGCGCTTTAATAACATAAGCACCACGTAAGCGTACTTCTTTATCAAGTACTAGACGTTTGAATTTGTTATTCGCTTCTTCTTTAAAGTCTTCTCGTTCAATATAGATTTCACGAGTAAATGGAACATCACGACGCCCCATTTCTTCTTTATTTGGGTGATTAGCCACTGATAAAGTTTCAACTTTATCTGCATCGTAGTTTTCAATAACGATTTTAACAGGATCGAGTACAGCCATTGCACGTGGTGCATTTTCGTTTAAGTCTTCACGGATACAGGCTTCAAGCATGCCCATTTCAACCATATTCTCTTGTTTTGTTACACCAATACGCAAACAAAATTCACGGATTGAACCTGGTGTATAACCACGACGACGTAAACCTGCAATAGTAGGCATACGAGGGTCATCCCACCCTTCTACATAGTTATTTACTACTAGATCATTTAGCTTACGCTTTGACATAATAGTGTATTCAAGATTTAAGCGCGAAAACTCAATTTGCTGGGGGTGACACTCTAAACTAATGTTATCAAGTACCCAGTCGTATAAACGACGGTTATCTTGAAACTCTAATGTACATAATGAATGTGTAATACCTTCAAGCGCATCAGAAATACAATGAGTGAAGTCATACATTGGGTAAATGCACCACTTGTCAGCTGTTTGATGATGATGAGCAAAACGTACACGGTAAATAATTGGATCGCGAAGCACCATAAATGAGCTTGCCATATCAATTTTAGCACGCAGTACACATTCACCTTCTTTGAATTCGCCAGCGCGCATTTTCTCAAATAACGCTAGGTTTTCTTCAACTGAAGTATCTCTATAAGGACTGTTTTTACCTGGCTCTTTTAATGTACCACGGTACTGTCGTGCTTCGTCTGCAGTTAAAAAACAAACGTACGCTAAGCCTTTTTCAATAAGCTCTACTGCGTAACCATATAAAGTATCAAAATAGTTAGAAGAATACTTTATGTCGCCATCCCAATTAAAGCCTAACCACTGTACATCCTCTTTAATAGAGTTAACGTAGTTAATGTCTTCTTTTTCAGGGTTTGTATCGTCAAAACGTAGGTTACATAAACCGTTGTAGTCTTTTGCGATACCAAAATTCAAACAAATTGATTTGGCATGGCCAATATGTAAAAAACCATTTGGTTCAGGTGGAAAACGTGTATGCGTTGTCGCATGTTTGCCACTTGCTAAGTCTTCATCAATTCGGGTTCTAATAAAGTTACTTGGGCGATTCTCAATTTCCGCCATAGGAGTGTGATCCTCTAAATATTACGTAATAACAAAACTAATGCATTATTACAAAAACATACACTAACATACAGCAATAGATTAAGGTTTATTTTAGATATTGATTAACTTTAATCCACTTGTTCAATTGTTTATGAATAAAATTTGTTTTAACGCAACATTTAGGTCATCAAAGCCAATTATAGTAGCTAAATAACCTACTTTATAAGGATTCTAAGATGGCGACACTTAATCAACACCGTGTATATATTCCAACTAATGCACGCGCTAACCACTATTTATTGGCTGAAATAATACCTAATGAAGCATTTTATAATAGCTTTAGCACTATAAACTGTTGCTACGAGCGTATTGCGCGTCAATTATTTGCATGTTGTGATGAGTATGAACTGCATAATGTACATTTATTAGCAAACGATAAACTACCGGTTGTACGCTTTCATGATGAGTCATATCAACTAGAAACCGACAAGCAGATGTTGTTTTTTTATAATCCTCGTTATCACGAAGCACATAAAATTTATTACTCATCAAATATAAAAAGTAAGAAAATACGTTTCTTGTTTTTAGCCACGGGTGAAGACTTACGTGCAAACTCAGCTTTGTTTCACAATAGAGTACAAAAAGTATTGACCCTTTTACAAGAACAGTTATTTATAAATCAGCCCCAATTTAAACTTCGCGATCACCAACATCTAACTTACGATTTATTTGCTAAAGATAAGGGAAATAAAGAGAGTTATGGATATAAACTCAGAAGCCTCTACCCTCGCTATCAATCAAGGCAATGTAATATTCCTAGTGACTATGCTGAAATGACTTACGCAACATTTACCATTGCGGTTTCTCGGGCCATCAAAACACAGTTTCAAACAATGGTGAACAATAACGATGTGGAAAAGTTTTATGATTACTTTGCAGATAGTTTTAAACGCGCATGTGAACAAAACAAACTAACACACGGTGCAATGGTAGCTAATGGCGCAATACCCATTGTCCGAAACAGTAAAATAGATAAAAATGAAGGTAATACAGAGTTACAAAAGTTGAGTTTTGATGTTGAATCAAATGAAAATCAAATTAAGTATTTTTATGAAGCAACAAAATTAGTAGAAACACTACATTTTGTTATTGTCGCAACGCAGCAGGATAAACATGAAATTGGTTATGGCCGCTTTATGAACCAAGTAGAGAAAACAATTCATGCATTATGTAACGAGCTGGCCATAAATAAGCAACGACAAGATTTGTCTGTACGCTTTTTTCAGCATATTAGTTATCCGTTCTAAATTTACCTCAATAACAAAAAGGCCCGCATAAGCGGGCCTTTTCAGAGGAAACAAGCAATTACCAGCCTGTTTTCTCTTTAAGTGCTTTACCGATTTCAGCAAGTGAACGTACAGTTTTTACGCCCGCAGCTTCTAATGCAGCAAATTTCTCATCAGCAGTACCTTTACCGCCTGCGATGATTGCGCCAGCGTGACCCATACGCTTACCTTCTGGTGCAGTAACACCAGCAATGTAAGATACTACAGGTTTAGTTACGTTAGCTTTGATGTACTCTGCAGCTTCTTCTTCTGCAGTACCACCAATTTCACCAATCATTACGATTGCTTCAGTTTGTGGATCTTTTTCGAACATTTCTAGAACGTCGATAAAGTTAGTACCTGGGATTGGATCACCACCAATACCAACACACGTAGACTGACCAAAACCAGCATCAGTAGTTTGCTTAACCGCTTCGTACGTTAAAGTACCAGAGCGAGAAACAATACCTACTTTACCAGGTTTGTGGATGTGACCAGGCATGATACCAATCTTAGTCTCACCAGGAGTAATAACACCTGGACAGTTAGGACCGATCATACGAGTACCTGTTTGATCTAGTTTAACTTTAACGTCAACCATATCAAGCGTAGGGATACCTTCAGTGATACAAACAATCAGCTCGATGCCAGCATCGATAGCTTCTAAGATTGCATCTTTACAGAAAGGAGCTGGTACGTAGATAACTGAAGCAGTTGCGCCAGTTTCTTGAACAGCATCACGAACTGTGTTGAATACAGGAAGACCAAGGTGCGTTTGACCGCCTTTACCTGGGCTTACACCACCAACCATTTGTGTACCGTACTCAAGCGCTTGCTCTGAGTGGAAAGTACCTTGGCCACCAGTGAAACCTTGACAGATAACTTTTGTATCTTTATTGATTAATACAGACATTATTTGCCCTCCGCAGCAGCAACAACTTTCTCAGCAGCGTCTGTTAGTGATTCAGCAGCAATGATATCTAGACCTGAGTTCTTAAGAACTTCACGACCTAATTCAGCATTAGTACCTTCTAAACGTACAACTACAGGTACATTTACGCCAACTTCTTTAACTGCGCCAATGATACCTTCAGCAATCATGTCACAACGTACAATACCGCCAAAGATGTTTACTAAAACAGCTTTAACATTATCGTCAGAAAGGATGATTTTGAATGCTTCAGAAACACGTTCTTTAGTCGCGCCGCCGCCAACATCTAGGAAGTTAGCCGGTTTGCCGCCGTGTAGGTTTACGATGTCCATAGTACCCATTGCTAGGCCTGCACCGTTAACCATACAACCAACATTGCCATCTAGCGCAACGTAGTTAAGCTCGAAGCTTGCTGCGTGTGCTTCACGTGCATCTTCTTGAGATGGATCGTGGAACTCACGGATTTTAGGTTGACGGTAAAGTGCATTACCATCAATACCGATTTTTCCGTCAAGACAGTGAAGGTTACCTTCGTCTGTAATTACTAACGGGTTGATCTCAAGTAGTGCGAAATCAAAATCAGTAAACATGTTACCAAGACCCATAAAGATCTTAACAAACTGCTTCATTTGTACTGGGTTAAGACCCAATTTAAAGCCTAGCTCACGTGCTTGGTAAGCTTGAGGACCCACTAATGGATCAATTTCAGCTTTGTGGATAAGCTCTGGTGTTTCTTCTGCAACAGTTTCAATTTCAACGCCGCCTTCAGTAGACGCCATGAAAACTACTTTGCGAGATGCACGGTCAACTACTGCACCTAGGTACAATTCGTTAGCAATGTCAGTACAGCTTTCAACTAAAATTTTAGCTACTGGCTGACCTTTCTCGTCTGTTTGGTAAGTAACTAGGTTTTTACCCAACCAGTTAGCTGCAAACGCTTTTACTTCGTCGATAGTTTTTACTAGCTTTACACCGCCAGCTTTACCACGTCCACCTGCGTGAACCTGAGTTTTAACAACCCACATATCACCGCCGATTTTTTCAGCAGCTGCTGCAGCTTCTTCAGGTGTATCGCAAGCGAAACCCTGAGAAACTGGTAAACCATATTCGGCAAAAAGTTGTTTTGCCTGATACTCATGCAAATTCATGATGCTTTATCCAATTTTTTATACTAAAAGAGCTGAATATTTTTTCAAATAAACAACTATCCCAAATTGCGCACCTAGTATAGATCCCAAGGCTTAACATGAAAACCCCAGTAAGACCAAAGGCGCAAAAAAAAAGCTGTGAATGTTCATTCACAGCTTACATTTCATACAACTAGATTAAACATCTAGCAATAAGCGAGTTGGATCTTCAAGTAACTCTTTAATAGTCACTAAGAAACCAACTGATTCTTTACCATCAATGATACGGTGGTCATAAGAAAGAGCTAAATACATCATAGGAAGTATTTCTACTTTACCATTTACAGCCATCGGACGGTCTTGGATTTTATGCATACCCAAAATTGAAGACTGTGGCAAGTTAATGATAGGTGTAGATAGTAATGAACCAAATACGCCGCCATTAGTAATAGTGAAATTACCACCGGTCATATCTGCAAGCGTTAGCTTACCATCACGACCTTTAAGTGCTAATTCACGAATACCCTTTTCGATTTCAGCAACAGATAGTTTGTCACAATCTTTAAGTACTGGAGTAACTAGACCACGTGGAGTAGATACTGCAATGCTGATATCAAAATAGTTATGGTAAACAATATCGTCACCATCAATTGATGCATTAACATCTGGGAAGCGTTTAAGTGCTTCAGTTACCGCTTTCACGTAGAAAGACATGAAACCTAAACGAATACCATGACGCTTTTCAAATACTTCTTGGTACTGCTTACGAAGGCTCATGATTGGTTCCATGTTCACTTCGTTGAATGTTGTTAACATTGCAGTTGAATTTTTAGCTTCAAGAAGACGTGTAGCAATCGTTTTACGCAGGCGAGTCATAGGAACACGTTTTTGAGTACGATCGCCCATCGGTGCTGCAGGAGCAGAAGCTTCTGCTTTTTTAGCCGCTGGCGCTGGTGCTTTTAAGAACGTATCAACGTCTTCTTTAGTTACGCGGCCATTTTTACCCGTGCCGTTAATTTTAGAAGCGTCTAAGCCTTTCTCAGCAATTAAACGACGAACTGATGGTGTTAACACATCTGAACTTTCGCTAGAATCTGCTGCTGGCGTTTCGTCTGCTTTTGCAGCTGGAGCCGCTGGTGCACCGCCTGCTTTAACCGAACCAATTACTTGCTCGCCTAGTACAGTATCGCCTTCGTTGTGAATGATATCACCCATGATGCCATCTTCTTGAGCTACTACTTCAAGAACAACTTTATCTGTTTCAATATCTACCAAGTTTTGGTCGCGTGTTACTGCGTCACCCGGTTGTACATGCCATGTAGCAATTGTTGCGTCTGCAACTGATTCTGGAAGTACAGGTACTTTAATGTCCACTTCTTTACCTTCTGATGCTGGTGCTGATTGCGCCGCTGGCGCGTCTTCTGATTTAGCTGGTGCTGATTCTTCTTTAGATGAACCTTCACTTGCTGGCGCTGCATCAGCATCACCAAGTAAACCCATAACTTGATCGCCAAGTACGGTTGCACCTTCTTCTTGTGATATTTCTGTAATTACACCGTCATGCTGTGCAACAACTTCTAAAACCACTTTATCTGTTTCAATGTCTACTAAGTTTTGATCGCGAGTTACTTTGTCGCCAACACTTACATGCCATGTAGCAACGGTAGCATCTGCAACCGACTCAGGAAGAACAGGAACTTTAATTTCTGTGCTCATTGCTTATCCTTTATTTTCTATAGTAAGCGCGTCGGCAACGAGCGCTTGTTGTTCTTTAGTATGTACTGACATGTAACCACACGCTGGTGATGCAGACGCTTTACGTCCTGCATATTTTAATTTAGCACCTTGTGGGATTGCATCAATAAAGTGATGTTGTGAACAGTACCATGCACCTTGGTTTTGTGGCTCTTCTTGACACCATACAAAATCAGTTACGTGTTGGTAACGCTCCATAATTGTTTGCATTTCGTCATGTGGGAACGGATATAACTGCTCAACACGAACAATAGCAATATTATCTTGCTCTAGCTTACGACGCTCTTGTAATAGTTCGTAATAAACTTTACCACTACAAAATACAACGCGTTCAACTTTCTCAGGGTTAATATCATCAACTTCGTCGATCATATTATGGAAAACACCATGCGATAGCTCTTCAAGCGATGAAGTTGCAAGAGGATGACGAAGCAACGACTTAGGCGTCATAACAATCAACGGACGACGTAGCGGTCGAACTGATTGACGACGAAGCATAGCGTAAACTTGTGCAGGAGTAGATGGAACACATACTTGCATGTTGTGATCAGCACATAGTTGTAGGAAACGCTCTAAGCGAGCTGAACTATGCTCTGGACCTTGTCCTTCATAGCCATGTGGTAACAAAATTGTAAGACCACATAAACGGCCCCATTTTTGCTCACCAGAACTTAGGAATTGGTCAAATACAACTTGTGCACCGTTGGCGAAATCACCAAACTGTGCTTCCCAAAGTACTAATGAAGTAGGCTCTGCAGTTGCATAACCGTATTCAAAAGCAACAACAGCTTCTTCAGATAAAACAGAGTCAAATACTTCAAAAGTACCTTGATCTTCGCTTAAGTGCTGTAGAGGTGTATAAGTAGCGCCGTCTGATTGACTGTGAACAACAGCATGACGATGGAAGAATGTACCACGCCCTGAATCCTGACCAGTTAAACGAATGTCAGTGCCTTCAGTTGCAATTGTTGCATAAGCAAGTGTTTCTGCCATACCCCAATCTAGAGGTTTCTCACCAGAAGCCATTAATTTACGATCATCGTAAATCTTTTTAACGCGTGACTGTGCTTTATATTGCTCTGGGTAAGAAGCGATTTTCTCACCGAGTGCTTTGAGCTCTTCAACAGGTACGCTAGCATCGTAATCAACATCCCATTCATGGCCAACATACTTTGCCCAATCTGAAGAATGCGATGTCTCTGGTTGTATTTCTGAAACAACACAGTTGCCTTCGTCTAATGCATTACGGTACTCATCAGCAAGTGCTTTTATTTCTTGTTCAGAAAAAGAGCCTTCAGCTATAAGTTGATCTGCGTAAATTAAACGTGGAACTGGGTGCTTTTTAATTTTTTGGTACATAACAGGCTGAGTTGCATTAGGCTCATCAGCTTCATTGTGACCATGGCGACGGTAACATACTAAATCGATTACTACGTCACGTTTAAACTGGTTTCTGAAATCAAGTGCAATTTGAGTAACAAATGCAACTGCTTCAGGGTCATCAGAGTTAACATGGAAGATAGGTGACTGAACCATTTTAGCAATGTCAGTACAGTAATCTGTAGAGCGTACATCGTCTTGTTTTGATGTAGTAAAACCAACTTGGTTATTTACAACAATACGAATACTACCACCACAACTAAACGCGTTAGTTTGTGATAAGTTAAACGTTTCTTGTACAACACCTTGGCCTGTAACCGCAGAATCACCATGAATTGTAATTGGTAAAGCTTTAATACCAGAACTGTCACCTAAGCGATCAAGACGAGCACGTACTGAGCCCATAACAACTGGATTTACAATTTCAAGATGAGACGGGTTAAACGCAAGCGCCATATGAACATTGCCACCTTTAGTAGCAAAGTCAGATGAATAACCCATGTGGTATTTAACATCGCCAGAACTTAATGTTTCTTTATGTTTACCAGCAAACTCATCAAATAATTCTGATGGATTTTTACCAAGTACATTTACAAGAACATTTAAACGACCACGGTGAGCCATACCAATAACAGCTTCTTGTTGGCCGCTTTCACCTGCGCGGTGAATAAGCTCTTTTAACATTGGAACTAGCGCATCGCCACCTTCAAGTGAGAAACGCTTAGCACCTGGGAACTTAGCCCCTAAATATTTTTCAAGTCCGTCAGCAGCAGTTAATCCTTTTAGGATACGCAGCTTTTCATCTTTTTCGAATTTTGGCCTAGACTGGACAGATTCTAAACGCTGTTGTAACCAACGCTTTTCCTCTGTTGATGTGATGTGCATATACTCAGCGCCAATTGAACCACAATATGTAGTTTTTAGTGCTTGGTATAGTTCACCTAAAGGCATAGTATCGCGGCCTACGGCAAACGATCCTACGTTAAACTCGCGGTCAAAATCACTTGAAGATAAGTCGTGGTACTCTAGCTCTAAATCTCGTACACGCTCTCGTTGCCAAATACCTAATGGATCTAGGTTTGCATTTTGGTGTCCACGAAAACGGAAAGCATTAATAAGTTGTAGAACTTTAACCTGTTTAAGGTCTCCGCCACTACCCTCTGCTACCACTACTTCTCTATGCTTGTTTTTTGCAAGCTGTGCAAACTGCGTTCGAACTTCTGAATGTTTTACTTCAACATCCACACCATCAACTTTAGGTAATTGTTCGAACACTTCTCGCCATTCATCTGGCACAGAAGTCGCATCGTCTAAATACGCTTCATAAAGCTCTTCTACATAAGCAACGTTGCCGCCGTTTAAATGTGAAGATTCTAGCCATGCCTTCATCACACCTTCGTGCATTTATAAGCCCTTTTCTTTAGCGCAGAAATTAATAGTTATCATAACAAGATGGCTAATAATCTGTATTAGCCACCTTACGTTTACTAAGTAATCAAACCGCTCGGTTTAATAACATAGATTTGATTTGCCCAATTGCTTTAGTCGGGTTAAGACCCTTAGGACAAACGCTAACACAGTTCATGATACTGTGGCAACGGAACACACTGAACGCATCGTCTAAATCCGCTAAACGTTCTTCAGTTGCTGTATCTCGGCTATCAGCTAAGAAACGGTAAGCATGAAGAAGGCCTGCTGGACCAATGAACTTGTCTGGATTCCACCAGAACGAAGGACACGATGTCGAACAACATGCACACAAAATACACTCATATAGCCCATCTAATTTATCACGTTCTTCAATAGATTGAAGACGCTCGCCTGCTGCAGGCTGATCATTAATTAAATAAGGTTTAACTTTTTCGTACTGAGTGTAGAACTGACTCATGTCAATAACAAGGTCACGAACCACAGGTAAGCCTGGTAATGGACGTACTACAATTTTACCTTTGCCATTTTTTTGTAGCGTAGATAAAGGAGTAATACATGCTAAACCATTTTTACCATTCATGTTAACACCATCAGATCCACACACACCTTCACGGCATGAACGACGAAAAGATAGTGTAGGATCTTGTTCTTTTAAAAGAATAAGTGCATCTAACACCATCATGTCGTGACCTTCCTCTGTTTGCAAGGTGTATTCTTGCATACGAGGAGCGTTGTCAACATCTGGATTATAACGATAAACTGAAAATTGTACTTGTGCCATCGTCTATCTCCTAGTAAACACGTGCTTTAGGTGGGAAAGCTTCACGCGTTTTAGGCGCATAGTTTACATCACGCTTACTCATTTCATCCGTTACAGGATTGAATACTGAGTGACATAACCAGTTTTCGTCATCACGATCTGGGTAGTCAAAGCGAGAATGTGCACCACGGCTTTCTGTACGGAAGTTTGCAGCTACTGCAGTTGAGTAAGCTGTTTCCATTAAGTTATCTAGTTCAAGACATTCGATACGCTGCGTATTGAAGTCTGATGATTTATCATCAAGACGAGCATGTTGAAGACGTTCACGAATTTCTTTAAGTTCTTGAAGACCTGAAGCCATTGAATCGCCTTCACGGAATACCGAGAAGTTAAGCTGCATACATTGTTGTAGGTCTTTTTTGATTTGAACTGGATCTTCACCTTGGCCAGCCGTTGAATTTTCCCAACGGTTGTAACGTGCAAGAGACGCTTCTAAATCTGATTCTGAAGCCGCTTTTGATACTTCAACATCTTTAAGGTATTTACCTAAGAAGTTACCAGCAGCACGGCCAAATACAACTAAATCTAGTAATGAGTTACCACCTAGGCGGTTTGCACCGTGTACAGATACACATGCAATCTCACCAACAGCAAATAAACCTTCAACTACTTTTTCGTTGCCTTGAGCATCGATTTGTAGTGCTTGTCCATTTACGTTAGTAGGAACACCACCCATCATATAATGACAAGTAGGAATTACTGGAATTGGCTCTTTAGCTGGATCAACGTGAGCGAAAGTTTTAGCTAGGTCACATACGCCAGGAAGACGTAGGTTAAGCGTTTCTTCACCTAAATGGTCAAGTTTCAGCTTGATATGAGGACCCCAAGGACCATCACAACCACGACCTTCACGGATTTCAGTCATCATTGAACGCGCAACAACATCGCGAGACGCTAAGTCTTTTGCATTTGGTGCGTAACGTTCCATGAAGCGCTCGCCATCTTTATTTAAAAGATAACCGCCTTCACCACGACAACCTTCAGTTACTAGCGTACCAGCACCTGCAATACCCGTTGGGTGGAACTGCCACATTTCCATGTCTTGCATAGAAATACCAGCGCGTGTTGCCATACCCACACCGTCACCGGTGTTAATGTGAGCATTTGTTGTTGATGCGAATATACGACCAGCACCACCAGTGGCTAATACAACTGCTTTAGATTTGAAGAAAGTGATTTCACCTGTTTCAATCTCAATTGCTGTACACCCTACTACATCGCCATTGTCGTTTTTAACTAAGTCAAGTGCATACCACTCAGAGAATACATTTGTTTTGTTTTTAACGTTTTGTTGATATAGAAGATGAAGTAAAGCATGACCAGTACGGTCAGCTGCAGCAGCAGTACGTGCGGCTTGTTCACCACCAAAGTTTTTCGATTGACCACCGAAAGGACGTTGGTAAACACGGCCATTTTCAAAACGAGAAAATGGTAGTCCCATGTTTTCTAATTCAGTAATAGCTTCTGGGCCAGTTTGACACATGTATTCAATAGCGTCTTGGTCACCGATAAAATCGGAACCCTTAACGGTATCGTACATATGCCATTCCCAGTTGTCTTCGTGTGAATTACCAAGCGCTACTGTAATACCACCTTGAGCAGATACAGTGTGTGAGCGCGTTGGAAATACTTTAGATATTAATGCACACGTTTTGCCAGATTCTGTAATTGCTAAAGCAGCGCGCATACCAGCACCACCTGCACCAATTACTACGGCGTCAAATTCACGAACAGAATATTTCACTTAAACACCCCATAATACGATTAGACCAATAGCTACGTAAGCAACGGCCATTAGGTTTAAAACAAAACCTAAAACAGCACGCAACTTCGAACACTTAACATAGTCTGTAAGAACTTGCCAAAGGCCAATGCGGGTATGAACCATAATGCAAATAAGGGTAATTAAAGTAAACCCTTTCATTGCTAGGTTAGAGAAGAGGCCTGTCCAGGCTTCGAAAGTGACTTCTGGCGTCGCTAAAAAATAGCCGATAATAAAAATCGCGTACGCGCTGATTATTAATGCCGTGGTACGTAAAGATACGAAATCTTGTACACCATCACGTTTTAGAGTTGCTTGATTTAAAACCATATCCACACCCCTGCCAATACGGCAAACACAACACCAAGAGCCATTGATACTTTAGCGCTGAGGTTACCTGATTCAAGTTCTTCCCAATGTCCCATATCCATAATCATATGACGGATGCCACCAATAAGGTGATAACCTAATACAGAAACAGTGCCCCAAGCTATAAATTTGGCAATGAATCCGTTAAACAGACCCTTGACGAATTCAAAACCTTCAGCTGAAGAGAGAGACTCAGACCAAGCCCAAATGACAAACGTTAAAGCAAAAAACAATGCAACACCGGTGACGCGGTGAAAAATTGAAGCTTTAGCCGTTGCCGGCATAGATATAGTTGTTAGATCTAGATTTACAGGTCTTTGCTTTTTCACAGTTACTTGCCCATCTTTGCTCACAGTGGAGCTCATCTACTTGTTTTTCTAAAAACCCACCAAATATTACTGATGGAACTATCAGAATAAACGTATCAAAATAGTTAAAGTTCACAAAACAGTAAATTTTAAGCTGTTAAGAATATGTTTACCCAAATACAATACGGTTTAAAACCACCGTTAGTATATATACCCACAGGACTTTTTACAATTCTTGTTTATTTAGAGATGTTTGCGAATTAGCCAATAGTATTATATTTAATTAATACCGAATATTTATTATACATATATGCATAATGTTTATAAAAATTGACTTTAACCCCCTCTTTCACGTTAAAATGCGAAGATGTGCTTAAAACATATTTCAGAACTTTAAAATCTAAAAATCAGAATAGATATCTTAATAGGAGATACATAGCGATGGCAGATAAAAAAGCCACAGTCCATATTGATGGACTAGATCCAATCGAACTTCCAATTTATCAAGGCACTGCTGGCCAAGATGTAATCGACGTACGTACGTTAGGTTCACATGGTCACTTTACTTATGACCCAGGTTTCATGTCGACTGGTTCTTGTGAATCTGCAATCACCTATATTGATGGTGGTAAAGGTGTACTACTTCACCGTGGTTACCCAATTGAGCAATTAGCTGAAGATTCTAACTATATTGAGCTTTGCTACTTACTTTTAAATGGTGAGTTACCTTCTAAAGAACAATATGAAGTTTTTAAGAATGAAATCACTACAAGCACTATGCTTGACGAGAAGATTGCTAACTTTTTCCAAGGTTTCCGCTTTGACGCTCACCCAATGGCAATGCTTTGTGGCGTAGTGGGTGCATTATCATCTTTTTATCATGAAGACCTTGATATTACTGATGCAGAACAACGTAAAACAAGTGCAGTTAAGCTAGTTGCTAAGTTACCAACTATTGCTGCAATGGCCTATAAAACAAACATCGGCCAACCGTTTGTATACCCACGTAACGATTTAAGCTACGCAGAAAACTTCTTACACATGATGTTCTCTGTACCTGCTGAAGAATATAAAGTTAACCCTGTAACTGCTAAAGCTATGGATAAAATCTTTATGCTTCATGCAGATCATGAGCAAAATGCATCGACTTCAACAGTTCGTCTTGCTGGTTCATCAGGTGCTAACCCGTATGCATGTATTGCAGCTGGTATTGCTTCTTTATGGGGACCTGCTCACGGCGGCGCTAACGAAGCATGTTTAAACATGTTAGAAGAGATTGGCTCTGTGGACCGTATTGATGAATACGTTGCTAAAGCTAAAGACAAAGCTGACCCATTCCGCCTTATGGGCTTTGGTCACCGCGTTTACAAAAACTTCGACCCACGTGCTACAGTAATGCGTCAAACGTGTCATGAAGTTTTAGCTGAGCTAAATATCCAAGATCCACTTCTTGATATTGCTATGAAGCTTGAGCAAATTGCCCTTGAAGACCCGTACTTTGTAGAGAAGAAACTATACCCTAACGTAGATTTCTACTCTGGTATTATCTTAAAAGCGATTGGTATTCCAACAAGCATGTTCACTGTAATTTTTGCAATGGCACGTACTGTTGGTTGGATCACTCACTGGGATGAGATGCTATCTCAACCTGGTCATAAGATCAGCCGTCCTCGCCAAATGTATACTGGTTACACTCAACGTGACTACGTATCAACTGACAAGCGTTAATTAGCGCTGGTTAGTTTAAAAGGCCGCATTTTGCGGCCTTTTTTATTAACAGCACTTGAGAATTATCATAAACCGATTACAATCCCTGCCTTAAAAACACTATGTAGATGAGCTATGCCTACTTTAAAGTTTGATATAAATAAAATTAGAAAAGACTTCCCGACATTAAATCAAACAATAAACGGCTGCCCGCTTGTTTATTTAGACTCAGCAGCAACCTCACAAAAGCCTCAATCAGTTATAGATACAATTACTGAGTTTTATACGTCTCAAAATGCAAATGTACACCGTGGACGCCATACACTTAGCGAGCAAGCCACTTATTCTTATGAACAAGTCCGGGATAAAACTGCAAGGTTTTTTAATGTCTTAAGTAAAGAGATTGTATGGACTAAAGGTGCTACAGAAGCCATAAATTTGGTCGCTAACGGCTTAAAAAAGCGTTTAGATGAAAGTCATACCATAATAATATCTCCGCTTGAGCATCACGCAAACATAGTGCCTTGGCAACTAGTAAGCCAACAGACGGGAGCTAAATTAGTCTCTCTGCCGCTAAATAATAACGGCACGCTAAACACCCAACAATGCTGTGAATTTATAAAAGAAACAAAACCTGCCTTATTAGCTATTACACAAGCATCGAACACACTGGGTAATATCACTGATTTAAAGCCACTAATTGTAGCTGCAAAAGAGGTGAATTCGCTTGTTTTAGTGGACGGAGCCCAAGGTGCACTGCATTTAAAACCCGATTTACGTGAATTAAACTGTGACTTTTATGTTTGCTCAAGCCATAAAATGCTCGGTCCAACAGGCTTAGGTGTACTTTATGGCCAATATGAAGAGCTAAATACGCTAGATATTTACCAATCCGGCGGTGAAATGATCGATAAAGTTTACTTAACTCATAGCACTTATCGCCCTGCGCCTGCAAAATTTGAAACTGGCACACCAAATATTTCTGGAGTTTTAGGCTTTGGTGCCGCATTAGACTATTTAAATGAATTAGATCACGTGCAAATACAGCAATATGAACAAGAATTGTTTAGTTACGCGGCACAAAAATTGGTAAAGGTGGATGGCATTACCATATTCAGCAACCTATCTGACAATATTGGTACACTCTGTTTTAATTTTAAAGATGAACATCCTTATGATTTGGCAACTTTACTTGACGGATATGGGGTTGCAGTCAGAAGTGGACACCATTGTACGCAACCATTAATGACACATTTAGGGCTTAATGGAACGTTAAGAGCGAGTTTTTCTTTTTATAATACCTACAAAGATGTAGATATATTCATTGATTCACTTAAAAAATGTATCGCTTTATTAGATTGAACGCCAGTTTAATAGAATTAATTAGGATAACTCATGACAAATACGTTTAAAAAAGTCACAGAATCTATAAAAAATGCGAGCGCTTGGCAGCAAAAATATCGTGAGATAATGCTTTTAGGAAAAACGTTACCGGCTTTAGCTGATGTTTTGAAAACTGATGATGCACTTGTACCAGGCTGTGAAAGCAAAGTATGGATGTTCGTTGAATTTGACTTAACCGAAAATACACTTGTTGTAATAGGTGACTCTGATACTCGTATAGTAAAAGGATTATTAGCCATTATTTTAGCGCTTTACAACGGGCTTACACCAGAACAGGTAGTGAATAAAAATGCGTATGAAGAATTTGAAAAGCTCGGCCTTATAAGCCACTTAAGCGCATCACGTGGTAATGGTATTAAAGCCATGGTTGATAAGATACAAACCATGGCACAACACAAGCTTAGTTAACGAAAACTAAGCTTGTGAGCGTTGTTTTTTATCTAGATATTTACGCACCGATTTTGCAGCAACAAAAAAACCAAAGCTTCCTGTGATCATAGTCACAGAGCCAAAACCATTATTACAGTCCATATTCATTGTGCCATCAGCACTTTGCTTAGCATGACATACGCTGCCATCGCTTCCTGGGTAAACCAATTGCTCTGTTGAGTAAACACAATCAATATTAAACTTACGTTTAGGATTATTACTAAAATTATATTGCTTGCGCAAAATATAGCGCACCTTTGCAAGTAATGGGTCTTGCGTAGTTTTAGCTACATCACCAAAGGTTATTTGGCTAGGATCTGTTTGCCCGCCAGCACCACCAGTTGTAATTATAGGTAGTTTATTACGTTTACAGTGAGCAATTAATGCTGCTTTTTCTTTAACTGCATCAATACAATCTATTACATAATCAAAACCTTGAATATGCTCTTGAATATTATCAAGCGTAATAAAGTCATCTATTACATGAACTTGGCACTGTGGATTAATGAGCTCGCAGCGCGCTTTCATTGCATCGACTTTAGCTTGACCAATAGTGCCCGTTAACGCGTGAATTTGTCTATTTACGTTAGTGGCGCAAATATCATCCAAATCTATAAGTGTTATTTTACCAACACCAGTACGTGCAAGTGCTTCTGCTGTCCAGCTTCCTACACCACCAATCCCTACTACACAAAAATGTGCTTCTTGAAGCCAATCAAACTGTTGATGACCATATAAACGTTTAATACCACCAAAACGTATATCTGTAACTTTTTCGCTCATTTACCAATCCAGTTGCCATGGCGATTGCCATGTTTGAAAATCTTGATGTTTAATTAACGCCAAATACTCATCACCATTATCGGGTAATAAAGTTAGCTGTATTTGTTCACTTTGCCAAAAAAAGCTCAATGCATATGCATGTAAATAGGTACGATTTGATGGTGTACCTGAATACATTGCATCGCCTAAAATAGCTGCGCCCACACTTTTTAGTGCCACTCTTAGTTGATGTGTTTTGCCAGAGTAAGGTTTTAAAATATACCCTCTAAACCCTGGCTTATAACTCAGAGAATAGAATCGGGTGATTGCAGGGTTAAGTGTACTCGTTAGTAACTTAAACGAGCCACGGCGAGACTTAGCCATATCGCCTTTTATCCACCCCTGCTTCTTTTTTGGTTTAGCATCACTAATCGCTAAATAAAATTTAGCAATCGCATGCTCAGTAAACATAACAGTAAAGGCGGCTGCAGCGGCTTTGTTTCGCGCTAAAATAATCAGCCCTGATGTCACTTTATCTAAACGATGAACGGCATAAAGCTTTTGCGATAATTGTTGTTCGGCTAAAACAACAAAGCCGGGTCCCTCTTCAGAATGAAAATTAAGACCCGCTGGCTTTTCTAAAATATAAAAGTCGTTATGTGTATGAACAACTTTTAATATCTTACTTACTTGCTCACTCACACGTTTTTACTTTTAATATGCGCTATCACTTTAGCTAAGTCATCAGGCGTATCTACACCTGCATGAGGGGCTATTTGAGCTTGTTCTATTTTAATTTTATAACCGTGATACAAAACACGTAACTGCTCAAGTGATTCAAGTAATTCTAATGGTGATACACTCAGCTCTATGTATTGTTTAATAAAACCCGCTCTGTACGCATAAATACCTACATGGCGTTGAAACGGGGCTAAATTAAGGGCAGTGCTATCACCCATCATCGTATTTCTATCAAACGGTATACTTGCACGAGAGAAATACAGGGCATTTTTATTTATATCGCTAACCACTTTAACGGCATTAGGATTAAATACTTCATCACGTTCTTCAATAGCAACACTTAACGTTGCCATTGGTGCTGTTGAATCACTTAATAGTGCAGCAACTTGAGATACGTTTTCTGGTGCAAGTAATGGCTCATCGCCTTGTACATTAACCACAATTGTATTGCTATCAAGTTTAAGCAAATCAACCACTTCAGCTAATCGTTCAGTACCCGACTGGTGATCTTCACGCGTCATTACTACATCATTAGTAAACATACTTACTGCATCAAATACTTTTTGATGATCGGTTGCTATAACTACTTTACTAGCACCTGATAAACATGCTTTTTCGTAAACGTGTTGAACCATTGGCTTGCCACAAATATCAGCAAGCGGTTTACCTGGTAGTCGGGTCGATGCAAAACGAGCAGGAATTACAACTACGAATTCCACTTTTCAACCTCTTCTAAAGATAACTCACGAGCTTCATTTTCAAGTAATACTGGAATATCGTCTTGAACAGGATAAGCAAGCTTAGCTGCTGTGCTAATTAGTTCGTTGTTTTCTCTGTCAAAGCGTAATTTTCCCTTACAAACAGGGCACGCAATTATCTCGAGTAATTTTGTATCAAAGGCCATTGAGTATTCCTTTTTCTTTTAATATTGAATTTAATGTGTTTATTACGCTATCGGTAGGTTGTGCATCTACTGGTAAATAATACCAATTAGGCTTTGCAAAGGACTTACATTTAACGGCATCTTTTTCGGTCATTATAATGCAATCATCACCAAATTGGGCAAAATCATCTACTTTAAAAGCATAATGATCTCTAAAATGATGAGTCGATAATAACGTAATATCTTGTGCTTCTAATGAGTTTTCAAACCGTTTAGGGTTCCCAATTGCACTTATTGCATGTGCTTCACTTACGTTACTTTTTGCATAATCGCTTGAGTTAACTAAGCGAAGATTACTTACTTGTAATGTGTAGCTATTATTAGCCTCACCACCATTTTCAATTACTATATCGACACTTTGCAAACGTTTAGTTGTTTCACGAAGTGGCCCTGCTGGCATAACAAAGCCATTACCAAAACGACGCTCATTATCAACAATACAACACTCAATGCTACGAGGCATTTTATAATGCTGCATTCCATCATCAGAAATAATAACATCGAGTGTATAATTATTTTCTAATAAATCGATATTGTGTTGTCTATTAGGCCCAACCGCTATTGGGCACTTTAAACGATGGTATAAAAGTACGGGCTCATCTCCAGCCTGCTGAGCATCTACAAGCTCAGTAACTAACAGTGGGTAATTTTTTGATTGCCCACCATATCCTCTACTAATAATTCCCACTGATAAACCTTGCTGTGTTAAATGACCATACAGCCACAAAACAAAAGGCGTTTTACCATTACCGCCAACACTTATATTGCCAACTACAATTACAGGCGTTTTGCACTCAAAAGGTTTAAGTATTTTAGCGCTGTATAAGTATTTTCGAAATGACGATACAACCCAAAAAAAAGCACTTAATGGTAATAACAGCAAAGTAATTAGACCAAATGGTTTATACCAGCTTTGTTCTATTTTACTCACGTCTGATCACCAAACTGCATTTTGCAAAGGGCTGAATAAGTACCGTCATTTGCTAATAAGCTATTGTGATCGCCACTTTCTATTACACAACCGTTATCAATAACATAGATTCGGTCACTGTTTTCGATAGTAGATAAGCGATGCGCAATAACAATTGAGGTTTTATCTTTCATTAGCATTTCTAATGCTTGCTGAATAAGCTTTTCAGATTCGGTATCAAGTGCTGATGTTGCCTCGTCTAAAATCAAAATAGGTGCGTCTTTTAATATTGCCCGTGCTATCGCTATACGCTGGCGTTGACCGCCGGAGAGCATTACACCATTTTCACCTACCATGGTGTTTAATTGCTCTGGCAGGTCTTTAACAAACTCCCAAACATGCGCTTGTTTAGCAACTTGCTCTAATTCTTCCTCAGACACATCATGCTTTATGCCATAACAAATATTGTTAGCAATCGTATCGTTAAATAACACGACCTGCTGAGACACTAAAGCAAATTGGCGACGCAAATCTGTTAATTTATAATCCTGCAGGGCTATACCATCAAGTAATATTTCACTCGGTAACTCTAAGTCATAGTAGCGTGGTAATAAATTAGAAATTGTTGATTTACCCGAGCCTGAGCGCCCAACTAAGGCAATACTTTCACCCGCTTTAATCGTTAGCGACAAATCGTTTAATACGGCTTCATCTTTTGTTGGGTACTTAAAGGTTACATTTTTAACTTCAATTACCCCTTTAACTTTATCGACTGAAACGGTGCCAGTATCTTTTTCCATTTCTTCATCTAACACTAAAAAAATACTTTGTGCAGCAGAGATACCACGTTGCATATCACTATTAACATTGGCGAGTTGTTTTAGTGGGCGCAATAGCATCATCATTGAGGCAATTAATGCCATGAAGTCACCTGAGGTAATCGTATCAATCATTGATGGAAGAGATACAGCCCATAAAATAACAGCCATAGCACTTGCTGCTAATATTTGAATAATTGATACACTTAAAGCTTTTGTCGCATCCATTTTAATGCGCTGCTGGCGGTTATGATTATTAATCTTTGAGAAATGGTTTATTTCTTGGTCTTGTCCGCCAAATCCATGAATAACTTTATGTCCGCTAAGCATCTGTTCAGAGCTACGTGTAACCTGCCCCATAGCTGATTGGATACTTTTAGAAATATGGCGAAAACGTTTCGATACAACCGCTACAATAATGGCAACGAGAGGGATGATGACTAAAAATATAAGTGAGAGCTTCCAACTGGTATAAAACATTACACCAAGTAAAAAGACAACAAAGGCTCCTTCACGTACAACAATAAGTAACGCTTTAGTAATTGCTTGTTGAACTTGCTCTGTGTCAAAAGTGATTTTTGAAATTAAATCGCCTGTTGAGTTTTTGTCATGAAAAGAAACGGGTAAATGCAATATGTGCTCAAATAACTCTTGGCGTAAAGAGCGTACAACTTGAGAGCCCACATAACTTAAACAGTACGAAGACATAAAGTTAAAAACACCACGCCCTAGTACTAACGCGATAACTACAAAAGGAGCGTACTTTAAAACTTCTGTATTTCGTTGGTTTAAACCTTGATCAATAAACGGCTTCATTAATTGAATGAATAAAGCATCCATTGCTGAATAGCCTATCATCCCAACAATTGCGATAAAAGCGACGCTTTTGTATGCGCCAACATACGAAACAAGACGTTTATAAATTTGTGCAGTACTTTGATCCATAACACTCTCTAAATACAGTAACTCCCTGTATTGTATCCTTCGATGAGATAAAACTAAACGTCAATCTTTGATAAACCAATAACTTTCCTGCCCTCTTGCTGTTTCTATGACCAAATTGTTTGAGTAGAATTTAATACTAATTTGTCCTTCAACGCCTGTTGTAAATTGCTCGGCGCTTATTGCTTTGTAACGCTCGACAACAACGGGCTTGGGAAATTCCCACTGTCCTTTATAAGCACTTGAATGAATCACAACTTTAGGGCCAACATTACTAATAAAATTAACACTTGAGGATGTATCACTGCCATGATGCGGGCTTAACATGACTGTACTTTTCAACGGTGTATTATTCGCTAATAATGAGGCTTCACGGGATTTTGATATATCACCTGTAAATAACACACTATAAGTATTACTCGATACTCTAACAACGCATGAATCGTCGTTTTCATTTCCATACCCTATAGTGCTAAAGCTTTCTACTCTTAAACCGACAAAATCAACACTTTGGACTTCACACACATTAAGTGTATTTTCAGGATGAAATTGCTTTAATGTTTCCCCAAATCCAGCTTCAATAAAATGCTCTATTCCTCCAGCGTGATCGCTGTCTTCATGACTTAGAATCGCTGTTTTTACTGTGAAATTATTTGCTTTTATATAAGGCAATAAAATACTTCGCGTACGGCTAAAACGATTAAAATAACTTGGACCAAAATCATAAATAAGCACTTGGTTATCTTTTTCAATTAATGCCATGAGACCATGCCCAACATCAAACACATGAAGCTGCCAGTTAGGCTTTTCTTTTAGAAGATTATTCAATAAAAGTACTGTTAAAGGAATGAAAGAGAGCAATTTATAGGGGAGGAAGTAAATCATCAACATAGTAATATAGGTAAAAATGACGAATATTAACTCGATTCTTCCTGTTATCAGCCATCTTAACGACTCGGGTATTTCATAAAGTAATTTAAATAACGCATATAACCCTGTATCAAACAAATGTATTAAATTACCTATATCTAAAAAAGTACTCAGTAATGTAAAAACAATCAAAAATGGCAAAATAATGATGGAAAGAAACGGTATCGCAATTAAGTTAATGACTAGGCCCGCAATACTTACGCCATTAAAAAAATAAAGTGAAAGTGGTAATAAACCGATAAACAATGCTACTTGAATAACAAATAACGCAATAATTTTGTTTTTGATTCGTGTATTTAATATTGGTAATTTATTAATAACAGTAAAAATTATAGCGACCGCTAAAAATGAAAAATACAGACCTGGATTAAGTAAATTAAATGGGTTAACAGCAAGCACTATTACCAAGGCAAATAAAATACTCCGCCATCGCAGCGGCTGCTTAGCAAGAAAATAAAGTAACAAATAACAACCCAGCATAATTAGTGCTCGCGTTGCTGATACTAAAAAGTCACTTAAATATACGTAAACTAATGCAGCTATAAAACCGAACGAACTGTAGTAAAGTGTAAGATTAAATGATTGACCAATTGAAAAGTTTATTTTCGTACAGATAAATCGAATGAATAAATAACCAAAGCTAAAAATCAAACCAATATGTAAACCCGATATAGCCAGTAAATGACTTAACCCAAGTGATTGCATTAATTGTTTATCTGTATAGCTCATTAACGATTTATCACCACTGAGTAATGCATAATAGAGCCACTGCAATCTTGTATTTGTATAGGTATTTTTAATGAAGTTTTGATAATCTAGTACGATGCTTTGTTTATCGCTGTGTATTATATTAAGCTCTTTATTGAGAACTTTGCCTTTAAATAATATTCTATTTATAAATGCATAACGTTCAGTATCAAACACATTAAAATTTTTATTACTGCGAAAATATTTTAAATGGATTAATGCAGAGAATTCATCCCCGACTGTAAAAGGCTGTGCAGAATTAACACTGAGCATTGCTTTGGGTGCTCTAAAATTCGAAAAGCTACTCCCATCTAATGCCACTATTTTGGCTTTGATATACTGAGGTTTTTTATCAGAAATAATCTCTTCAACAACTAATGTAGAATCAAGTGCATACTTTTCGTTCGGTTTTGGTATTTCAAAACTATAAAAAAGGTAAAAATGCATACCAACAAAGCAAATTGCACAAATAAAGCCTAACAATACGTTTAAAAACGGCTTAAAATAAGCGCTCACTATTACAATGAAAATTGTGAAGACTGTAAATTCGAGAGTTTGATAATAAAACACGGTTGCTACACAGCCAATTACAAACCCAAGACTTATCCACACTGATGTAAATGGTTGCTTTAAATGGCTAAAAAAACGATCCAAAGATTTTTACCTGATCCAAATAAAATTAGACATCATAAATCACTAAAAATATTTGGACGACTTTTGCAAGACGCAAATCTTTGGCATTTAAATAGACGTTCAGCTCGAGGGGCCTTCGCGGTCGGGTTATTTTTTGCTTTCATCCCTGTTCCTTTTCAAATGGTTTTAGCCGCAGCAGGTGCTATATTATTTAGGGTTAATTTACCCATATCAGTTGCTTTAGTATGGCTTACGAATCCATTAACCATGCCACCTATCTTTTATGGCTCATACTTAGTGGGTACGTTAATACTTAATCAGCCAGAACAACACTTTGTATTTGAAGCAAGTTGGTCTTGGTTTTTAGAAAGTATAGAAACAATTGGTCCTGCATTTTTATTAGGTTCATTAGTATGTGCTTCTATTGCATCAATTATAGGATATTTTGGTATCGATATTATTTGGCGCCGCTCTGTGAAAAAAGCATGGTTATCACGAAATAATTAGTGGCGTTAAAGCTAAATAATCGCTGCAATCCTAATCTAATAAAATATTATAGACGAAAAAAAACCAACTTTATCAAGTTGGTTTTTTTATAATCAATAAACTTTAAAAGCGAAATACACGCCTTAAGCCAACCAGTGGTAATAACAATAATGTATACCAAGGGAAGCTAGCAGAGTTACGCTCATAAACTTCAGCTTCTACTGGAGCACAGCTTTCTACTTCACCATTTGCAATGGGCGTTAGTTTAACTGCTATTGCAATACTCTCATATTCAATTTCACCATTAATATCAGTTACTACACCGCCTAATGAATCTAGCTTTTCGACTGTTTTAGTCGCAGTACCAAATATTTCATTATTTTCGTTGATAGCAGTCGCTTCAACCATAGTATAAGCGTAATCAGTTTCACCGTCGGTGTCATAACAAGGCAGTAAATCGTTTAGATTAGTGATTTTGTCTTCACCAATTTTGTAAATAAAGGCCTCTTTGAGTCGCGAGCTATCAGAAACACCCACTTCCCCTTCACCTACAATATAACCTTGGTTGTTTATATCGTTACCGTAAGAACTTGAGCTTGAAAAGTAATCAGTAGGGAAAACCGTACTACCCGTTGCTATATCATGGTAAAAGAATTTATTACGAAGAGTGCCTTCAATACGCTTAGTTGCATAACCTGTAATTACATCGTTATCATTAATAGCAATTGATTTACCAGACTGCCAGTCATCTTCTTGATTAATAAAATCAACAACCGCACCGTCTTTAAAATAAACTGGCATTGTAAGAATTGTATCGTCATTTTTGTAATAACGTGTATTCGATGATCCTACAATTGTCCCGTTGTTGTTCACTGCTAAAGCAGTACTTGTAAATGCATCATCTTCCGCTTCACCTTCGTCAGGTGTCAGTGCCATACCAAGCTCTTCAACAGACGTGATATTAAGTGATTCATCAAGTTCCCATTTAACAGCGCGCTTATTAAATAAGCCTCGTGTAATATTTGTATTTAACAAGTTGATACATACTGACGTAGGTTCGTCTTCATTATCACAGTTATCATCAATATTATCTTGTCTGTCATCTGGAATGCTTGTAGACATGTTACCTACAACGGTATAACCACTGTTAGTTTTAATAATATCGTTGGCACGACTTGTACCACCGTATTCATTAAACTCAGGCTCTAACTCAACACTTACACTGCCATCAGCGCTTATTACAATCCCACGCTCGATAAATTCATGAGTAAACCATGTTTCTGCATCATCTTCACCATCAGGTGTAAAAGATACTTTATCGTATGGAGCGCTTCCCCAACCGACTGTAACACCATCTTCAGTTACAGCATTAAAAAGGTTAGTAGTTGAACGTGTTAGTCCGTCATAATCAACAGATGCAATATCAAATAATGGTTGCTCAGTTATTTGTGTATCATTATATTTTATGCCTACTAATGAGCTTAATTTTTGATATTCAAAATTTGTAGAAATTGAAGATAAAAAACTAACCATGAAAGTGTGTGCATCAGCATTAGTAAGTACCGCATCATTATTTTCAATGTCATCAAGTGTGAAGGTAATCTCTTTATCACTTAATTCAAATGCTGCCTCTGTATTGTCATAGCTATTTTCAATAAGGTTTTCAGTAAAATCTATATAGCTTGTATCAATAGGTAAATTGTATAAACCATTTGCGAAACCAATAATATGCCCGCTTTCGCTTACATCTGTTACATAAGAATATTTAGCGTCTTCAAGAGTCCCTAATTCACTTAACTGGTACGTCGCACTTGTTGCTGAAGTGCTTAATGTCGCTAAAATACTGGCAGCGAGTAATTTATATTTCATTTTAATCCTTACTACTGATTCTGTAATTCTTCAAGTTCTTCCCAGCGCTCAAGGGCAGCTTCAAGGTCAGACTCAAGTTGTGCTAAATGGTTCAATGCTTTAGTTGTTACATCACTCTCTTGTTTAAAAAAGTTTGCGTCACTCACTACAGCTTGTTGAGCTTCAATTTCAGCTTCTAGTTTTTCCATTTTATTCGGTAGTTGCTCTAATTCAAGTTTTAATTTGTAAGAGAGTTTATTTGTCTTAGCTGCTGGTTTTGCAGCTGGAGCGGCTACTTTTTCAACTTTTTTTACTGGTTGTTGCTGAATTTTTTTTTCTTGTTCAGCTAAGTAACCAACATAAGCTTCATAGTCGCTATAACCACCGACGATATCTGTTACTTTACCATTGCCTTCAAATGCCCATACACTAGAACATGTATTATCAATAAATTCTCGGTCATGGCTTACAATCAGCACTGTACCTTGATATTGATTAATAATGTCCTCTAATAACTCTAACGTTTCAATGTCCAAGTCATTCGTTGGCTCATCGAGAACAAGTATATTAGATGGTTTTAAAAACAGTTTAGCTAATAGCAGTCTATTTTTTTCACCACCAGAGAGTGCTTTAACCGGGGTTCGAGCGCGTGCTGGAGGGAACAAAAAGTCTTGCAGGTAACCTAAAACATGGCGTGAACGACCGCCCATCATCACTTCTTGTTTACCTTCGGCAACGTTATCTTGAACAGTTGCTTCTTCGTCAAGTTTTTCACGGTATTGGTCAAAGTAAGCAAACTCTAAATTAACACCTTGCTTAGTAATACCACTATCAGGTTCTAAATCACCAAACATTAGTTTTAATAGTGTTGTTTTACCAATACCATTTGGGCCTACTAGGCCAATTCTGTCGCCACGCATTACAAGTGTCGAAAAATCATCAGCAATAACTTTGTCTTTAAATGCATGGCAAAGGTTCTTAGCTTCAAATACCAACTTACCTGAGCGATCAGCTGTTTCAATATTAAAGTCAGTTTTTCCAACTTGATCAACACGTTGCTTGCGCTCATTACGTAGCTGTTTTAGCTCTCGAACACGCCCTTCGTTACGCGTTCTTCGCGCTTTAACACCTTGGCGAATCCACGTTTCTTCTTCAGCTAAACGCTTATCAAACAATGCATTTTGCGCTTCTTCTACTTTTAAATCATGCGCTTTTTGCTCTAGATAAGTCGCGTAATCACCTGGGTAGGAAATAAGTTTACCGCGATCTAAATCTAAAATACGCGTAGCGACAGCGCGAATAAACGCACGGTCATGCGATATAAATACAATGCCGCCTTTAAATTCTTTTAAAAACTGTTCAAGCCACATTACACTAGCCATATCTAAATGGTTTGTTGGCTCATCTAGTAATAATAAGTCAGGCTCACTTACAAGTGCACGCGCAAGTGCTACTTTACGTAACCAGCCACCAGAAAGAGACTCAAGCTTAGCCTCTGGTGTTAATTCTAATTGTGTCAAAACTAATTGAATTCGGCTATCAAAACGCCAACCATCAGCGGCTTCAAGTTGGTTTGATAAACGTTCAAGTTTATTTAATAACTTATCAGTACATTGTGTTTGCAGTTCGTTGCTAACATGATGAAAATCAATGAGTAGGTTAGCGATTTCTGGCATACCCTGTGCAACGTAATCAAATACAGTTCCGCTTGCACCTTTTGGTGGATCTTGCTCTAAACGAGAAATTCGAATACCACCAAGCTGATTTATTTCACCATCATCTAAAACAACTTGTCCATCGAGTACTTTTAATAAGGTTGACTTACCCGCGCCATTTCGACCAACTACACACACTCTTTCGCCACTTTCTATAACAGCGTCTGCTTTGTTAAGCAAAGCATGTGTACCAAAAGCAAGTTGTGCTTTTAAAATTCTTATTAAATCCATAGTTCTTATTTGCTCTTATTCTGCTTGTGCTAAAAATTCGCGCACAGAGTGTAAAGTAAAAGGCCAATATAATTTCTCGCCTTTTTCACTTTTTAATACAGGAATAGTAATTTGATACTCAGCAATAAGCTGCTCATCAGTCATAATATCGATTAGTAATAACTCACTGTTGTCATTTAGTACATCAGTGATAAGTTGCTCAGCCTGTTCGCACAAGTGACAACCATCAGTATGATATAAAATCCATTTAGCCATGCGTAATTAGCCAGCTATTATGGATTTTTTTATTACGTTTGAAGTCTGGTGATAGCGTTTTATCTGAGATATTAACGGCTTTTAAACCTAAACCAATCAGGCCAACTTCATCCATTACAAAACCACGTTTGTTATTAGAGAAAATCAAAGTACCTGATGGACTTAAGATCTTTTTTACCCACGTTAATAATTTAATGTGATCACTTTGCACATCAAACGCGTCTTTCATACGTTTTGAGTTTGAGAACGTTGGAGGGTCTAAAAATATCAAATCATATTGTGCTGTCGCATGCTCTAACCATTTTAAACAATCTGCTTGTTCAAAACGGTAACGTGTATTACTGATATTGTTTAAATCGAAGTTATCTTGGCCCCATTTTAAATAGGTTTTAGATAAATCAACTGTTGTAATTGCTTTAGCGCCACCAAGTGCAGCATGCACAGAGGCAGTACCTGTGTATGCAAACAAGTTTAAAAAGCGCTTATCTTTCGCATTTTCTTGAATATAACGACGCATTAAACGGTGATCTAAAAACAAACCTGTGTCTAAGTAGTCAAATAAATTAACTTTAAACTTAGCACCAAACTCTTCAACTACCATAGTTCGGTTTTGTTTAGACATGGCCGTATACTGCTCTTCGCCCTTTTGCTTTTTACGCACTTTTACAGCAATATTTTCAGGTGAGATATCAAGTTGTTGCGAAGTCAATGTTATTACGTCTTGCAGGCGTTTTTCTGATGTTTTTTCATCAATTTCTTTAGGCGCTGCATATTCAAAAATAACCGCAGAATCACCGTAAATATCTACAGCAACATTGTACTCAGGGATATCCGCTTCATAAACACGATAAGCGTCTACTTTATTTTGTTTAAGCCAGTTTTTTAAGCCTTGCTTATTCTTTTTCAATCTATTTGCGAATGACGTAGAGCCCTCAAAATTAAGCGCTTTTTTATCATCGGTAGTCAAACTTACTTGCTTATCATCTAATTGATATAAGTTAAGTTCAACATCAAGTGGGCCATTTTTAAACTTATAACGCTTAAGGCGCACAAGTTTTAAAAGTTTAAATAAGCTCTCGTCCATACCTAGTAAGGCAAGTTTCCAATGATTAAAGTGCTTTTTAAAGCCAACACCTAAATTACGGTGTAAATCAACAAGCTCAGCCATAGAACCAATACGTTCACCATAAGGTAAGTTTGAAATTACAACACCCGGTAATTTTGCAACAGCAGTAAGTTTAGTTGCATCGCTTTGCTTAAACTTAATAACATCATCAAGCTCAGCACGTTTGGCATTATCAATCGCTTTATTTAAAACTTGTTCATCGTAATCGTGGCCAATTAACCACAATTTAGGATCGGTAATGTTAGCAAGTAACTCTTCTTTAAGTTCTTTAAACTTAGCGGCTCTAAAACTGGGTAAACGCTCAAAAGCAAAGCCTTCACGAAATAATCCCGGTGCTTCGTTTCGTGCCATCCCAGCCGCTTCGATTAAAATAGTACCCGCACCACAACATGGATCGAATAAAGGTTGTTTTACATTATCAAGCCAACCACTTCGTTTAATTAATGCAGCAGCTAAATGTTCTTTAATTGGTGCTTTACCTTGACCTTGACGGTAACCACGTTCAGACAAACGAGGGCCCGAATAATCAATATACATAGAAACGCCGTAACGATTTAATCGTGCAACAACACGCACATTTGCATCTTGCTTATCAACGTTAGGACGCTGCTCGTATAAATCATTAAAGTAGTCAACAATCGCATCTTTTATTACAAGACCCGAAAATTGTGTGTTTTTTAATGAGTCATTGGTACCGTTGAAGTCGACAGCGAATGTTTGAGTTGGTCCAAACCACTCTTGCCAAGGTTGCGAGCGAGCAAAATTATACAGGCTATTCTTGTCATCTACGCCTTCTTTTTCTTCAATAAGCATAAGCACACGCGTTGCAAAACGACTTGATAAACAAACCTTTTGCGCCAGTAATGAGTCAGCCTCAAAACGAACAGAACCAACAGTTTGCTTAGACACAGTTGCGCCAAGTTCTGTTAGTTCATCAACCAATAAATTTTCGATTCCGATAGAAGTAAGTGCGATAAATTGCAAAGTAATAACCCTTAATAGCTAATTGCGCAGGATTATAACATAGGTTGGGCGACAAACACGCCATAAAGACACGCTTAAGACTTAAATTTGGTTAGGCGGTTTGACTTTGATATTGCTGATTTAGGATGGGGTGTACTCGATTATTCAAAATACGGATTACTTCAAATTGCGCTAAAGATAAATTTTCGTCTAATTTAAAGGTTTCGCTTAAATTTAAGCAAATAGATGCATCAGGGCAATGCTCTACAATTAAAAAATCGCCAGTCTGCGCTTTAGATATTAATTTAACTATTGCTTCTACACTTGGCTCTGTTCCAGTGTATTCTTCAAAAAACCAGCTTTTTGATAAAACGGGTTTTAAGTGATACTTAACAGCGGTTGCATTTAGCGATATTTGACAAATTTGAGCAGCAGACCACAATTCAAACCCATCTAAATAGTTATAAACTTGTTCATAAAATGCAGCATCTTCTAAACTAAAACGTGGATTTTTAAAAACAGAATCGGTGAGTTGTCTTAACTTATAGGGCGTACATAATTGCATGTCGTCATTTAAATCAAGTAATAAACGATTTTTATTAGGACAAGTAATCCACTGCCATTGCTTTGATGCTTGTAACATTTACTCCTCCTTGGGTATGTTGAATAATTATTGCCCACAGTATAACCGCTTTTGACCACTTTTAAAATGCTTGCTTAGAACATTTATCGAACGATCAAAAGCTTAGATAACTGATCCTTATAAGCCGTTAACGATCGACTTTACCAATTGTGGACCTTTGTAGATGAACCCAGTATAAACCTGGACTAAATTTGCGCCTGCATCGAACTTTTCTTTTGCAGATTGCGCATCATCTATTCCGCCAACTCCGATGATTGGTAATTTACCTTGTGTTAAGCGTTTCAATTCACTCACTACCTCTGTAGAACGCATTCTAACAGGGTGACCTGATAAACCGCCGGCTTCTTCTGCATATTGCTGGCCCATAACTGCAGCTCGCTCAAGCGTGGTGTTGGTGGCAATTACACCATCGATTTTATTATTTAAAAGTGATTCACTTACTTGTTGAATTTGAATTTGATCTAGATCCGGTGCAATTTTTACAAGCATAGGCACTTGTTTATTGTGCTTTGCAACTAAATCTAACTGTTCGTTTTTAAGACTTTGCAGTAAATCATCAAGTGCAGCGCCATATTGCAAATCACGCAAGCCAGGTGTATTTGGTGATGAAATATTTACCGTAATATATGAGGCATGTTCAAACACTTTACGCATACAATGAATATAGTCATCTTTACCTTGTTCATTTGGCGTATCTTTATTTTTACCAATATTAATACCGAGTATGCCGCTGTATTTTGCTGCTTTTACATTTGCAACTAAGTTATCAACGCCTTTATTATTAAAACCCATACGGTTAATAATAGCGTTTGATTCTGGCAACCTAAAAATACGAGGTTTATCATTACCAGCTTGAGCACGCGGCGTAATAGTGCCAACTTCAATAAAACCAAAGCCCATTTGGCTGAATGCATCAATACATTCCGCATTTTTATCAAGGCCAGCTGCTAGCCCTACAGGGTTTTTAAATTTCAGACCCAAAAAATCGACTGGCTTATCAGAAATATTTTGCGACCAAGCTAAATTTAAAGGTGTATTGGTAAAACGACGAAGATTATTAAGTGCAAACTCATGCGCCCACTCCGCATCACGGGTAAACATAAAACGGCGAGCTAAATCATAAAACATCAATATAATCCTCTTTTTAAATTTTAGACAAAAAAATACCTCAGAAAAGGCTGAGGTATTGTATAACAATTTTAACAATCAGTTATTTATTTACTAAACAATTAACTGATTAAAGCTAAATTATTTTCCTGACGTATCACAATTGTGGCTTAACAACATAAGTTCACGAAGTGCAACCGAGAACTTAGCAAAGTCGTGACTTTGTGATGTTTTAAACTCAGCCAGCATTTGTTTCCAGCGTTGAAGTAATAAATCTTGGCTATCCATCCACTCGTCTATTTGACTATCAACATCGCTCTCATCACCTTCAAAGCTATTTAATACAACTTCAGATAACGTACGTTGCTGCCAATCAAGCTCTTCTCGATAAGACGAGCGAGCAAGTGCTTGCCAATGATTTGCTACTGGTTGCTTAGTTATTTGCTCTAAGAACCAATGCAGACCCATTCTTGCACCTAGTTTAAAGTAAGTATTGGACACCATCGAAATACTCTTACCTGAACTATTCGCAACTTCTGCTAAATCCATCACAGAGAATAAGCTTGATAAAGAAACAATACGATTAGCTATATCTGTTGGAACGCCCGCGTCAATTAACTTATTGGCCTCAATTACAATACGATCATTTTCTTTTTCAATCATATACGTATTTAAGTTATCGCTTAAATCTTTAAAGGTTGGCGCAAAGAATTCAATTCCTTGTTCAATAGTTTGTGACTTATTACGATGACGTAAGAACCAACGCGTTGCTCGGCGCACAGTACGACGAAGTTGGTAAAGCATTTCAGTTTGAACTGCTGCTGGTATTTTATTATCAAGTGCACTAATAGAAGACCATGTTTCACGCATTTCAAATATTTCGCTAGCAATTGAGTAACACATTGCTATCTCAGCTTCATTAGCACCGGTTTCTTCATGCATACGTACCATGAAGTTTAAACCCATATCGTTAACGATACTGTTAGCAAGTTTAGTTGCAATAATTTCTTTACGAAGTGGGTGGTTGTTCATCGCATCGTTAAACTTCTCACGCAATGGACGTGGGAATGACTTAACAAGCAATTGGCGATAGTAAGGGTTTTCAGTAATTTCATCACTTACTAAAGACTCTTTTAATACCATTTTTGCGTAAGACACTAGCACTGAAAGCTCAGGACGAGTTAAGTCTTTACCTGCAGCGGCGCGTTCTGCCAATTCTTCATCACTTGGAATAAATTCGATAGCACGGTTTAACTTGCCTTCTTTTTCAAGCGCATGAATAAAGCGAATCTTTTCTTTGAGCGTTGAAGTTCCTTTAGACTGCGTAATTGAAATAGTATGTGTTTGACGGTAACAGTCTTTTAATACTAATTCAGAAACTTCATCTGTCATTGAGTAAAGTAGCTCATCACGTTGTTTACGTGTTAGGTCACCTTCAGCGACTAAGCCATTAAGTAAAATCTTAATGTTAACTTCGTTATCTGAACAGGCAACACCCCCTACGTTATCAATAAAGTCAGTATTAACACGACCACCTTTAGCTGCAAATTCAACACGACCTAATTGCGTTGCACCTAAGTTACCGCCCTCACCTATTATTTTAGCGCCTAAATCTCTACCATTGATACGTAGTGCATCGTTTGCACGATCCCCTACATCGGCATCAGTTTCTTTAGAGTGTTTAATGTATGTACCAATACCGCCATTCCACAGTAAATCAAACTCCATCATTAATGAGGCTTTCATTAACTCATTTGGTGTCATACTAGCTTTTTTAGTGCCCAACATTTTTTTCATTTCTGGGCTAAGCGTAATTGATTTAGCTGCACGAGAGAACACACCGCCACCGGCAGAAATTAGCTCTTTATTGTAATCTTCCCAAGAAGAACGCGGCATATTAAATAAACGTTCGCGTTCAGGGTAAGATGTAGCAGCATCTGGATTAGGGTCAACAAAAATGTGCATATGGTTAAAGGCAACTTGTAGACGAATATGCTTAGATAACAGCATACCATTACCAAATACATCGCCTGCCATATCGCCAATTGCTACTACTGTAAAATCGGTAGATTGACAATCAATATCCATTTCACGGAAATGTCGTTTAACTGACTCCCATGCGCCTTTTGCTGTGATACCCATTTTCTTATGGTCATAACCAACCGAGCCACCAGATGCAAATGCATCACCTAGCCAGAAATTGTATTCGTTAGCAATGCCATTTGCGATATCAGAGAAAGTAGCGGTTCCTTTATCGGCTGCAACTACTAGGTAAGCATCATCTTCATCGTGACGAACAACATCGCGCGCAGGTACTATTTCACCACGCTCAATATTATCAGTAATATCTAAAAGACCACGGATAAAGATTTTATAACACTCTTGGCCTTCTTTGATAAACGCTTCACGCTCAGTCGGTAGTTGTTTACATACAAAGCCACCTTTAGAACCAACAGGTACGATTACCGTATTTTTAACTTGTTGTGCTTTAACTAAGCCAAGTACTTCAGTACGGAAGTCTTCACGACGGTCGGACCAACGCAGACCACCACGCGCTACTTTGCCGTAACGTAAATGCACACCTTCTACGCGCGGAGAATAAACAAAAATTTCAAACGCAGGTAAAGGAAGTGGTACATCTGGAATTAAGCTAGGTTGTATTTTAAACGACACATAAGACTTAAACTGTCCGGCATCGTCTTTTTGGAAATAGTTAGTACGCAGCGTCGCAACAATCATATCTACGTATAAACGTATAATACGGTCATCATCAAGGTTTGCTACATTTTCAAGCTCTAAATAAATTTGCGTGCTTAGCTTTTCAAGTGTTTTAGCACTTGCAGGGCTTTTAACTGAGAACTTTTTAGCAAACAAGTTAACAATTTGCGCTGCGATATTTGGATAATTTGCAAATGTACTTTCTATGTAACTTTGTGAGAACGTTACACCAATTTGACGCATGTATTTAGCATACGCACGTAAAATAGAGGCTTCGCGGCCTGTTAGACCACCCATTAACACTAAACGGTTAAAACCATCGTTTTCAAGGCGGTTGCCCCAAACATTTGTTAATGCAGCACGAAAACGTGCTGAAATTTTATCAAAATCCGCCATCCCTTTGCTGTCAATAAGCATCGAGAAGTCCATGATCCAGTTGATACGACCATCGCTAGTTTTAACTGAGTATGGTGTTTCACCAACAACGCGAAGGCCAAAGTTTTCAAGCATTGGCATAACATCAGATAAGTGAATCGGCTCATCTTTATGGAATAAGCTTAATCGTACAATATTGCTGTTTGCTTCTTCTTGAGGACGGTAAAACAACATTTCTAGTTTGTTTTCATCGCTAAGTAGTTCTAACTTTTCAATATCAACAACCGCAGCACTTGGAAGCACTTCATCTTTGTATGAGCGTGCAAACGCATTACAGTATTTACGATTTAAATCGTTACCACGAGCTTCACCCGCAGACTCTAAAAGTGCAGATTGAAGTTTATCTTCCCACGTACGTGCAGCTTCTACTAAATTGTTTTCGATGTCTTTCACGTTATATTCGATCTTGTTGTCGGTCACACGAACGGTGTAATGAGTACGCGCCAGTGTTGACTCAGAGAAATAAGTAGTAAATTCGACTTTATCGTCAGAATTAAATGCATTAGCTAATATATCTTGCGTTTCACGACGAAGAGCCGTGTTATAACGCTCGCGAGGTACATAAACCATACAAGATAAAAAACGACCATACGCATCTTTACGTACAAACAAGCGACACATATCGCGCTCTTGTACTTGTAACACACCCATAGCAACTTCAAGTAGCTCACCTTCGCGCGCTTGAACTAGCTCATCACGTGGGTAGGTTTCTAAAATATTTAAAACAGCTTTGTAAGCGTGAGTACCTTTAGCAAAATCACACATTTCCATAATGCGATTAATTTTACTTTTTAACACAGGCACATCAGTAGCACTGTTATTGTAAAAACTTGATGAGAATAAACCGATAAAGCGGTCTTCACCAATTACATTGCCTTCATCGTCAAAACGCTTAATGCCAACATAATCAATGTAAGCTGGACGATGAACACGAGAAACAGAGTTAGTTTTTGTTAAGATCAGTAGGTTGCTGCTACGAGCTTCTTGACGTGCAACTTCAGGTAATTCTGATAATAAGCGAGTGTGTTCTTCAGTTGAGTTTTTCATCAAGCCTAGGCTTGTATCCATTTTACCTTTTAGTTGGTAATCACCTTGAACTGGGCTTAACTCATATTCACGGTAACCCATTAGGGTAAAATTATCTTTAGCTAACCAATCTAAAAACTCAGTTGTTTCTGAAACTTCATCTTTACTTTTATTATGATGACGTTTAGGTAACTCTTTAGTCACTGCAATCAATTTTTTACGGATTGGTTGCCAATCATCAACAGCAACTGACACATCAACAAGCACAGACTCTAATTCTTTTTTGAAAGACTCAATCACAGAAGAATCTGTTTGACGGTCAATTTCAATAAAAAATACAGTTTTAGTAGATGAAGATTCTTGCTCTGCTTTTAAATTTGATAATCCAGAAATTTTAGCGTTTTCATCACGCTTAATTTTTAATGGGCAGTGAAGTAATAAGTGAGAGGCGATATTTTCACGAGTCATGGCCATACGAACAGAATCAACTAAGAACGGCATATCTTTAGTGATAATTTCAACGATTGTATGTGATGACTGCCAGCCATCTTTTGCCACTTCTGGATTGAAAACGCGGATAACTGCGTCGTCAGTAGTATTTTTTTCTAGCGAGTTCCAAAGGCTTAATGCTGCGCCATATAGGTCACTATCGTTGCGGTTTGCCAAATCCTCTTTAGACATATTGCTGTACAAGGCTTTGGCGAATTTCTCAACGAGTAACACATTATCAGCGCGAACTTTTTTCTGGATCAGCTTACAGACATTATCTAGGATAACCGAGGCTTGGCCTTCATTTCGTGTCATTGTATGTTCCTTAATCTATTACTGCTAAAAGCAGAATATTTGTACAGCGTATTATTAGCGTGGAGTCAGTTAAATTCTAACCCTTTTACAGCTAATAAACAGCCTTTTCGATGAAAACATTTTAAGCATTTCAGCTATTTGGTCATCTATTCACAAAATATAGATATAAATGGCCATTACTGGCCATTTAGGAGCAAAAGTATTCACATTATTTTTTCTGGTCAGTCCAGAGAAGGCTACCAATTGCGGGTAATAACAACACTGCACCTAACATATTCACTAAAAACATGAAGGTTAATAGTATACCCATATCAACTTGGAATTTAAGATCTGAGAATATCCAAGTGCTCACACCAATAGCTAATGTAATACCAGTAAATAGAACCGCGCTGCCACGCTCAACAAGCGCATTACGATAAGCAACACTAAGCGGTACGTTTTGCTTAAGCTGCCCCATCATCGACGACAGTATATAAATACCGTAATCAACACCAATGCCTACACCTAATGCAATTACAGGTAAAGTAGAAACTGTTAAGCCTATTTCCAGCTGTACCATAAGTGCTTGGGCAAGGGTTGATACAATATAAAGCGGTAATACCACGGCTACTGTTGCTTTTACGCTTCTAAAGCTCATTAAACATAAAATAATAACGGCACCATAAACGTAAAGCATCATGGGTATTTGTGCTTCTGATACAGACTCATTAGTAGCCGCCATTACGCCCACAGGTCCTGATGCTAATTTAAATGCCAATTTATCAGTGCCCTCTTCTTGGGCAAATTGCTTAACACTCTTAATTACAGTATCGATAGTTTGTGCTTTATGATCATCTAAGAATATAATCACTGGCATAACAGAACAATCACCGTTAAGTAAGCCTGTACTAGTTTCAACTCGAGACGTTGACTGTACTAAGCTTGCTGAATTTCTTGGCAAACTCTGCCATTTTAAATTGCCTTCGTTGTAGCCCGCGTTAACCGATTGAGCTACAGAGCTCAAACTTACAGCAGACTGCACACCGGCCACATTCTCAACTTTGTATTGAAAACGGCTTATACGCTCCATCACATCATGCTCAGTACATGCTGCAGGATACGCCTCTACAATTACTTTTAAAATATCAGACGAGATAGTGTACTTATCCGATATTAAAAACGTGTCTTGGTTATAACGGGCATCTTGATGCAGAGATGGCGCGCCTGCGTGTAAGTCACCTATACGCATTTTATCAGCTTGCCAGTAGCCTAGAGCAAAAAAAACAAGGGTAAAACCGATAATCATTTTAGCGATTTTAGGATCGGTTGCTTTTACTAAAATGTCTCTGATCTTATCAAGTATATTAGGCTTCTCAGCATCACCAGATTGAATATGTACACTGTTTTCAAAGTTCATGTACGACGCCCAAACTGGCAGCAAAATTAAATTTGTAAATATAATTACTGCCACACCTAAACTCGCTGTAATAGCAAGTTCGCGGATAATACCAATATCAATAGTAAGTAATGTTAAAAAGCCTACGGTATCTGAAAGCAGTGCAATACCACCAGGTATTAATAAAGCCCTGAAACTTGACTGACAACAAATTCGCGTACTTTTTCCTTCACCTACTTTTTTGCCAATCGCATTGATCATCTGCACACCATGGCTTACACCAATAGCAAACACTAAAAACGGCACCAAAATGGACATAGGGTCTAGTCCAAACCCTAAACTTGAAAGCAGGCCTAATTGCCAAATAACAGCAATAATAGAACACGCGATTGGCAAAATAGTTAGCTTTAAACTGCCACAAAATAGCCAAACCATAATAAAGGTAAAGGCGATAGCAATGGCAAAAAATACGACTACCCCTTTTGCGCCTTCAGCTATATCACCAGCCATTTTTGCAAAGCCAATAATATGAATACTTACTTTGTCTGTACTTAAAGGCTCTCTTAAATCACTTTCTAGCTTTTGTGCAAAAGCTAATGTGTCTAATTTTTGTTGTGTTTGAGGATCTGTTTCTAAAAGTTGAGCCGTTACCATTGCACAAGAGTAATCGCTGGCAATCATACGCCCTACAACTTTTGCTTTTTCAATGTTTTCCTTTACTACACCTAATCCACGCGTATCTGCTTTAAAGTTTGCAGGAATAATTGGACCACCGGCAAAGCCATCCTCTACTACTTCTACAAAGCGAGCACTAGGTGAAAATATAGAATTCACTAAAGGACGATTTACACCAGGAATAAAATAAAGCTGATCGTGAACCGCTTTTAATTGAGTAAAAAATTCTGGATTAAATATATCTCCGCTGTCGTCACATACTGAAATTAAAATACTGTTTGCACCACCAAACTGTTTTTCATGTTTAGTGTATACCTTCATGTAATCGTGATTTAACGGGATATTTTTATTAAACGATGCATCAAGTTGAATTTGAGTCGCTTTAAATACAAGTAAACAGGTTATAAGTGCAAAACTTATAAGCATAATTAAGCGATGTCTAAAAATCGCCTTTTCAATAAAATCGAGTAACTTATGCATTAAGGGGTTAACTCCTTCACTTTAATGCCATCTTCTGTAGCCATGATCAATCTGTTATCTAAAATTACACCATCAAGAATCGCTTTACCGTCAGCAAGCTGCTCATGGGTGAGTAACCCATCTTGAAGATGAAAAATAACGCCACTATTAGCGAGCATGAGCCATTGTTTGTTATTATAATTAATGATGTTGTTAATCGTCGCTGTTTTAACATTTTCAAAATGCTGCCACTGCTTTTCGCCACTTTGCTTTGTAAAAACATTACCTCGTAGCCCCGCCACAATTTCTTGAGTGCTATCAGAGGCAACTGCAAAGAATGAACCGGGATAAACTTCTTCTATTCTTTGCCAAGTTTGACCATCGTCAACGCTTCTGGCCATTAAACCCATTTCACCAACGAGCATTAATCCATTGTCTGTTTTTTCTATACGATTAAAGTGCGGTAAGATAGAAGCAGTTTCCGCTTCGTATCCTTGTGGGTCATTTTCTTTTAAATCGTTTAAGTAATCACGATCATCACTAAAAAGTAGCGAATCTAAAAAGCGTTTTTGCCAATGTTGACCACCGTCTGTAGTTTGATAAAACATGCCATATGCGCCAACTGCAAAACCTTTTAAGTCATCTTCAAATAAAATATCTAAACATGGTTTGTCTAATTCAGGTAATGCTTGTTGTAGCTGCCAATTAACGCCACCGTCAGTAGTATTTATGATTGTTGCATCGTGGCCACACGCCCATCCATTATTTTCGTTACTAAAATCAACGGCAGTTAGGAGCACTTGAGTTGGAACTAGCTCAGCTTGTTGCCATGAAACACCCGATGTACTTTTAATAACAGTACCGTGTTTACCAACAGCAATTAAGCCATTACCCGTGTTAGTTATATCAGTGAGTAAGGTTTTAGCTGCATTTGTTGCACTGATTGCATAGTTAGGGGCTTCTTGTGCAACACTCGCACCGCTTATTATCAGGCTGGCATATACCAAATACTTCATAAATTTTAATCGCCTTGTACGAGAGAGTTGTTTGTCTTTTTACTAGGGAGTGCGTTGCGCGCTGTAAGACAAACGCGATGAGAAAGGAAAAGGCACTTAACATATTGTTAAGTGCCTAGTTTAATACTATCTACCTGCGCGACGTAAAGCGCTTGAAGTAAATTCGTTATCGTTAAACGACTTTGAAAAATCGTACATTTTTTCTTGGTTATCTAAACCAATTGCTAAATAACGACGAGAATTCAAATCATGATAAACCTCAAGAGTACTCCACTGTGTAGGAACTTCGTAATAGTTAAGGCCATAAGCCATGGCTACACGGTAAAGTTGGTCGCGGTTATCATAAATATCAGTTACCTGTACTTGCCAGCTATCTTCATCAATGTAAAACACCCGTTTTTTATAGATATGGCGTGTATCATCTTTTAAGTTAGCTTCAACAACCCAAACACGATGTTTTTCGTAACGTGTATGTTCTGGGTTAATATGGCCAGGCATTAAAATATCATTGTACTCTAGCTTGTCGCTATGAAGTTTATAGCTGTTGTAAGGTATGTATAACTCTTGCTTACCCTTTAGCGTCCAGTTGTAACGATTTGGTGAGCCATTAAACATATCAAAATCATCGGTAGTGCGCAGGCTATCTGCAGCTGTGCCTGGTGCATCATATGCAACATTAGGTGCACGACGAACACGACGTTGCCCCGAATTATAAGTCCATGCTTGGCGCGGCGTTAATATTTGGTCCATTGTTTCATGAACTAATAATGCAGTACCAGCTAAACGTGCAGGCTCTGTAACGCTTTGTTTAAACTTAAACAAAATGTTTGAGTCTTGTAGCTCTGCTGGTGTAGCGCTTGGGTCTGAGTATTTAACTAATAGCTGCTCATCAAAACCAACATAGTTGTAAGAGCCAGATGCAGTCGGTGCAGCTTGACCACCAAAGCGCTCAATAGACTGGCCACGGTAACGTAATAAGTGATTCCAAATTGCCTCTAAACCTGTTTTAGGAATAGGGAAAGGAATACCTATCGCGGTATTTTTAATACCGTTACCGCCTTCGATTAATTCAGCAGTCGGTGCAAACTTTTTAGTCGCGTCATAAACAAACTGAGGGTACGAAGCTGAGCGGCGTGTTTCATACACTGGCATTTTAAATGTGTCTGGGTATGCTTCAAATAAAGCAATTTGACCCGGACTTAAATTGGCTTTGTACTTTTCAATATTACTTTTATCGATAGTGAAAAGCACTTTATCAGCTGTAAATGGGTCAAGATGATGCATACCAGCTTCATAACCTGCAGGCGCTGTTGTAATTCCATTATTCCACGCTGGAATAGAACCATCAGCATTCGCAGCTTTTTCTGCACCCATTGGCGTTAAGTTTTGACCTAATTGAGCAACTTCATCAGCGTTTAATTTAGCCAAGGCTGCGCTGCTTGCAAACAAACTACAAAATGCTGTAGCGATGAGGGTAGGTTTTTTAATCATAGTAATGTTACCCCTAAATAGAATATTTTAAGTTAAAAGAAACGTAATCGCGGTCTGAGAATGTATTAACACCGCCACCGCCCCAAAACGAGTTATAGCTCACATCAAGTGACCACGCATTTTGGTAGTTAAAGTTCATCGTAGCACCTAAAGATTTACGATCTTCGATAAATAAGAACATAGGATCTGGTGTATTACCGTTTACGTCATGAGAAAATACAAAACGTGGTGAAAAGTTAATACCTTTGTAAAAGTTGAAGTAATCGCCTTTCGCAATTAGGCGGTAACCCCAAGACGATGCTGTAGCGAATGATTTCTCTTCAGCGCCATTTGATAGACCAAGTTGCAATGTTGAATAATCAGTAGTACCTGGGCCTGTTATTGTGCCACTACGGCCAGTGCCTGATACATTTAAACGCATTTCGTCATAGCCAGGCATATCGTGAATTTTAACTACACCCACTTCACCAACTACAGCCCAGCTATCAGCACCTAATGAAGGACCAAATAAATGTGTTGCTGTAAATTGAATTTGTGATGTATCGCGTTCAATGTAGCCTTTGGCAACTTCACCTGCACCAACTGAGCTTACCGCATCGCCTATACTCATTTGCGAAATACCCGCAAAATCAGGACGAATACCAGCAACCGCCAATTGCTCAGGCATAGCTGTGTAAAGTAACTCTACGTCATCAATTTGTAGCGGTTCATCTTGGCGAAAAGCAAATTCACCCGCGAAGGCTGTTTCGCCAATAGTCGTATTAAAACTTAAACCATATAACTTAATATCTTCAGGGTACTCGTTTTCAGCTTTAGAAAAAGCAGTTAAATCAGCAACATTATCTGACGTGATTTCTGTTGTCATGATCATCGCTAAATCTTGGGCAATTGCAGCTTGTGAAAAGTTTGATACGCGACCAGATATAAGCGGACGACGGCTATGATAATTCACGTGATAGAGTGCAATTTCAGTATCATTAAATTCAGGTAAAAATACACCTAAACGTAAACCATACTGACCGCCATCTTCAGGCTCTGTTTTACCATTATCTCCTTTACCTTTTAAAGCAACTTTAGTTGGGTATGCAAGATACATTTGAGCTAATAAAGCACTTCCTTCTGCACTTGAAGGATCAATACCTTGTGCTGCTGCGGCCAATGCAAAATCAGATGTTAAGTTATTCAAGCTATCTGTTAAAAAAGCGACATCAATATCAGGATTAGACGTAAAACCTAATTGAACATTCTGCTGATAACCATTTTCTGCTGCAAAGTCATTAGTCGAAAAATACGTACCAGCTGCTGGTAAACGCGTTTCTTGCCATTGGTATTGGTAGAAACCTTCAAGGGTAATGTTGTCAGTAATGCCAAGCGATGCCCAAAGCATGCCTACAGGTATGAATGCTTCTTTAAGCTCAGCACCTGGCGCTTTCAATCGGTCAATATCAACTGGGTTTACGTTAATACCATGAGATATAAGTGTACTCTCACCCCAGTTAACTACTTGTTGACCTAAACGGACAGATAAAGGGTTATTACCATCATTTAAATCAAAATCAGCCCATACAAACGCATCTAATAAACGAATATCTGCACAGCTTTGTGCTTTAGTGTCTTTATCATCACACGGATCAACCCCCTGCCCTGATGTAGGATTTGAATATGCATGATAGCCATCCATCAACGCAAAGTCATAAAAATACATGAAGCGAGTGAACAAACCGTAGTTATCTTTATTTATTGAAAGGTCGTGTGTTCCCTTCAAAAGTTTTGAAAATGAGTCACCACTGTCAAAATTTAAATTACCAGCATCACCATTATTTGAATAAGAGCCAGGTTGAGCCCATACATCTTGAGATGAGTAAATAGTGTTGTTTAGCGCAGGGTTGTAACCTGTCCAATCAAATGCCGGATTGTTACTTTTACCAATTAGGCTAAAGTCTCTGTCTTCTACGCGAACACTTTGCCCATATGAAAAGGTTGAATCGAAGGTAATGTCAAAACCTCCAGCTTCAAATGTTACAGCTTGTGTACTTGCTGCAGATAAACCTAAGCTAGCGGCTGCTATACCTATAGCGATTCTATTTTTAACAAAAAGCGATCTTCTTATCATTTTGGTTCCCCCCTGTCGCGGGTCATTTTGTGTGATCAAGTTATTGTTTTTAGTGTAATCATAACGATAGAAGCGAATCAGTGAAATTACAAATACTCGCTCTAATCTTCCGTATACTTTATATTTTGGTTGACGCTTACGTATTGGTAAGACGTCGTACCAGATAATTTATACACGTAATTTAACAATAGGACAAATTGAAATTAACAAAAATACAATATTTTTATGTATATATAACATAAAAACCGAGTGTCAGGCCACTCGCTCTAGGCGGATAAACTTGTTTTCGGGGGTTAATAAGAGTCTAAAACGGCCACGTACACCTAAACTTGAAATGAAGGGCCTCAAATGTGTAGCAGCAAAACGAATCGTTTTACCGCCATCTTCTACAACTTGTAAAGAGCTAAAACGGCCATGGTAGTAATCCATGCACTCGTTATAGCTCAATCTTAAGGTAAAATAATACTCAATCATTTATGCGAGCGCTTTTTCAACCTTTTCATACAAATCAGCACTTAGTCCATCTAGATTAGCTAAGCGTTGTAATTGCAGTTTCATTGCTTGAGAGCGAACATCATCGTAACGCTTCCATGACATGAACGGTGTTAGCATACGAGACGCATTTTGTGGATTAATTGCATTAAGTTTTATTAACAAGTCACCTAATAACGTATAGCCTTGGGCATCTGAGCGATGAAATTGTGCTGTATTAAAGTGACTAAAGCTTCCTACAAGTGCACGGACACGGTTCGGGTTTGAAAAATCAAAACACGGATGTTCGTAAAGTGCCTTAATATTATCTATAGCTTTATTGCCTGACTGCATAGCTTGCAGTGCAAACCACTTATCCATCACTAAAACATCATGGCGCCATTGACTATCAAAATGACTCAAAAGCTCATCTTGTATAGGGTGGAATGCTTTTACCACTGCGCTTAGTGCACCAAGTACATTGGTCATATTAGTCGAACTTGCGGCTTCTTTAATAAAGCTTACAGCCTCTGGCTTTTGAGTTTTAGCCAAATAATGCAAGCATGTTTGTTTTAAAGCGCGCTTAGCAACGGAGCTTGCACTTATACTGCCATCATCTTCAAGAGATGCGTAACAAGCAAGCAGTTCATCAGCAAGTTCGTCAGCAATTTGTTGCTCAAACTTTTCTGTTATTTCAATAATCTCATCTACAGGTATTACTTCAAATTCAGCGGCTAATGTATCAAAACTTGGCAGTTTAAACAGCTCTGCAATTAAGGCTAAATCGCCCTCTTTGGTGTTTATAAGTACACGTAGCGCATTTATAGTTTCACTGCTCAACACGCTATTAGTTGTGTCGGTAATCTGAGATTTAATCGCTTTAATAAATAGCTGCTGTTGTGCATCCCAACGTGAAAAATCACTGCGTGCAAAACGCATAATATGTAATAGTTCGGGCTCTGTTGTTTGCTGATTTAAAATACAAGGTGCAGAAAAATCTTCGAGTAAAACCGCAACGGGCTTTTCTAAGATATTATCAAAGCTAAATGTTTGAGTCGTACTTGTTACATCAAGCACATGATCTAGTTTTTTACCTTTGTATTGCAGAGCAATACTTTCCCCATTCGCATCAAGTAGTTCAATAGCAAAAGGTATATGAAGTGGTTTATTGTCTGGCTGATTGTCCGGTGCTGCTTGTTCTATTGTTAATGTATACGTATTTGAACTGCTATCAAAATGTTGTATTGCATTTAAGCGCGGGGTACCCGATTGGCTATACCACAGCTTAAACTGCTCTAAATTAACACCTGATGCATCGCTCATTGCACTGACAAAGTCATCACATGTTACTGCTTGCCCATCGTGGCGCTCAAAGTAAAGTGTCATCCCTTTTTGAAAATTAGTTTCACCCAGTAACGTGTGCATCATACGGATAACTTCAGCACCTTTATCGTATACTGTTACAGTATAAAAGTTATTCATTTCAATAACTTTTTCAGGACGAATTGGATGCGCCATAGGGCCTGCATCTTCGCTAAACTGATGCGTACGCATTACTTTAACTGCATCAATTCGGTTAAGTGCACGAGAACCTAAATCACTACTAAACTCTTGGTCTCTAAATACAGTTAATCCTTCTTTTAGCGATAATTGAAACCAATCTCTACAAGTAACTCGGTTACCTGTCCAGTTATGAAAATATTCGTGCCCTACAATGGATTCAATCGTATGGTAGTCTTTGTCTGTCGCTGTTTCTTGATTGGCTAATACACATTTACTATTAAAAACGTTTAGCCCTTTATTTTCCATCGCGCCCATGTTGAAAAAATCGACGGCTACAATCATATAAATATCAAGGTCATACTCTAAATTAAAGCGTTCTTCATCCCATTGCATTGCTTTTTTAAGTGAAGCAATAGCATGAGGTGTTTTAGATAAATTACCCTTATCAACAAATAATGCTAACTCTACGTCTTTGCCGCTTTTAGTCGTGTACGTATCTTTCAAAACATCAAAATCGCCCGCTACAAGTGCAAATAAATAGCTCGGCTTTTTAAATGGGTCTTGCCATTTCACAAAATGACGACCATCTGATGTTTCACCGCTATCTACTTGATTACCATTAGAAAGAAGTTGTAGATACTTTTTATCGGCAATAATAGTTACATCAAACGTGGCAAGTACGTCAGGGCGATCCATGTAATAGGTGATTTTTCTAAACCCCTGCGCTTCGCACTGTGTGCAATACGCACCGCCCGATAAATATAAACCTTCTAAAGAAGTATTCGTCTCAGGTGATATCTCGGTCACAATACTTAATTGGCAACTATCCGGTAGGTTATTGATTATTAGCTGCTCACCAACAATTTCATAATCCGTTATATCAACTGTATCAACAGATAAAGACAGTAAACGCAAATCAACACCATCAAGCACTAAAGGTGCTTTTTTATCACCAACTCGGATAAGTGTTAGTAAAGAGCTTACTTTGGTTGATAAAGGTTGTAGGTCAAATGTTAGCTCTGTGTGGTCAATTAGAAAGTCAGGAGCTTTATAGTCTTTAAGATATTGTGCTTGAGGTTTACTTGATTCAGTCATAGATACTCCAAAGCAGCTCCTTTTAAGTTAAAAGGAGCTGCTTAAAATTAGGCAGATTGTTTTGGCTTAATACGTAAAATTTTAATGCCTAAGTAGGCATAAACAACCGCTAAAACAGGGTTAATTAAGTTAAAGAAAGCGTAGAGTGCATAATCAAAAGGGTTTATAAGTAAAACGCTTTGCATGTATGCGCCACACGTATTCCATGGAATTAGTGGGCTAGTAATTGTACCGCCATCTTCTAATGTACGAGATAAGTTAACAGGCTTCAAACCACGTTTTTCGTATTCATCTTTAAACATACGTCCCGGTACAACAATCGCTATATATTGGTCGGCCGCTATTACGTTAGTTCCTATACACGTAGCTATTGTCGCCGCAATTAACGAACCTGTGCTTTTAGCTATTTTAAGTATGCTTTTTACGAAAATATCCAAAAGACCTGTTTTTTCCATAATGGCACCAAACATCAGTGCAGTCATAATCAGCCATGTAGTTGTAAGCATACCGGCCATACCGCCACCGCTGAGTAACGAATCCATCTTATCATCGCCGGTACTTATGCTAAAACCATCAAAGAAAGTAGTCCAAACAAGTTTAAAGTAGCCAACTAGCTGTCCTTGAGAAACATCAATTTGGCTAGCAATTAGATCAGACTGAAACAACATAGCCCAAACAGCGCCCACAACAGCACCAATTGAGATAGCAGGAAATGCTGGCATTTTTTTAATAGCTAAAACTAAAAGTACGATTAACGGGATCAGCATTTCAAAACCAATATTAAAGTTTTGCTGTAAAATAGCCGTTATTTCATCAATGCGCCCTGCTTCGCTTGAAGCTGTTGCATTAAACCCCATGAATATAAATATAATCAGTGCAATTACAAAACTCGGTACTGTCGTCCACAGCATATGTTGAATATGCTCAAACAAATCAGCGCCAACAACTGCTGGTGCCAGATTGGTTGTTTCTGACAGCGGGCTTAGCTTATCACCAAAGTATGCACCAGATATAACTGCACCTGCGGTTACTGTTTGCTCAAGTCCAAGACCCGTAGCAACACCTAATAAAGCAACACCTATCGTAGCAGCCGTGGTCCAAGAACTACCAATACTCATTGCTACAATGCCACAAATTAAACAACTCGCTGCATAAAACCAACTTGGATTTATAACTTGTAAGCCATAATAAATTAAAGTTGGTACAGTCCCAGAAAGTAGCCAAGTACCAATTAATGCACCTACCATAAGTAAAATTAAAATAGCACCAAGTGAAAGCGTTATGCCTTCGATCATAGCTTGTTCTAATTTTTTCCATGTGTAACCGTTTTTAAGACCAATTAAAGCCGCTGCAAAAGTGGCAAATAAAAGTGCTATTTGGTTAGGACCGGATGAAGAGTTGTCACCGAATAAGTATACAGCCGCGCCAAGTAAACAGATTAATACAGAGATAGGAATTAATGCATCAAAAAACGAGGCAGGTTTGATTGGTTTATCTTCCAATGGCTTCAAAATAGAGACTCCTACACACACTTGCTGTGTGTTTAATTATTATTTTTAGCACGTAAAGCGCATTAATTGAGCGTCATTAATCCAGCTCAACTTTATGTAATCGAAGATTATAACAATTTAGTAAATTTTAGGTAGTAAAAAAGGCGCCAATGCGCCTTTTTTACAGAGGTAAAACCAGTTATTACTTTTTAGCTATACGACCATAATTTATATAATCTTGAGTAATTAATGCAGCCTCTTCCAAAAATGGGTCAAGCTCTTCAATTACTTCTGGTATATCGTCTAAGTTTTCTACCGGATCTTTACCTAAACGCTTAAGACGTTCGTTTGTACGTACAAGTGCACGTGCTTCACCTTCATCTTTTTCTTTAATACGGTCTGCTTCAACTAAAGAGATAGTTTTACGGTCTTTCTCTTCGTTGTATAAGGTAATGTCATTAAATACATAACCAAATTCTGGCTCTGATTTAATTCGTACTTCGTGTTGTTTTTCAAGGTACGTAATAATAGGGGTTAAATTACCTAGTTTTTTATATTTCGCTTTAACAATGCTGTCCCAAGGAAGTGCATTATCTTGCTTACTTTCGCCCCACTGTGCAGGATCAATTGCTGATGGAAACGAAATATCAGGGATAACACCTTTATGTTGCGTACTACCACCGTTGATACGATAAAACTTAGCAATAGTATACTGTACACTACCTAACGCATTATCGTATAGGTCATAAGCACGGCCTAAGCCTTTGTGCTGCTGTACAGTACCCTTACCAAATGTTTGCTCACCAATAATTACAGCGCGACCGTAATCTTGCATTGCTGCTGCGAATATTTCAGAAGCAGATGCACTGTAACGATCAACTAACACAGTTAAAGGGCCGTCATAGTAAGTTATACCATCACGATCTTTTTGCTCTTCTATACGGTTATTTAAGGTATGAATTTGAACAACTGGGCCCTGGTCAAAAAATAAACCTGACAATTGTGTTGCTTCATATAATGAACCACCACCATTTTGGCGCAAGTCGATAATAATACCATCAACCTTTTCTTCTTTAAGCTTAGCAAGTTCTACTTTTACATCTTTCGAAAGATTATTGTAAAAGCCAGGAATTTCAATCACCCCAATTTTACTTGTTAAATCAGAATATTTTGCTTCAAATACTTCTGATTTAGCCGCTCTATCTTCAAGTCTGATTTTATCGCGAGTGATTTCTACAACTTTCGGAGCGCCGTGAGCATCAACACCTTTTAAATACTGTAGACGTACTTTAGTCCCTTTAGGACCTTTAATTAAATCAACTACATCATCTAAACGCCAGCCAATTACATCTACAAACTCTTCGCCATCTTGAGCAACACCAATAATGCGATCATCAGCTTTAATTTGATCTGTTTTATCTGCAGGGCCTCCCGGCACTAAGCTGCGAATAACGGTGTAATCTTCATCAGGGCTTAATACGGCACCAATGCCCTCAAGCTCTAAGTCCATATCCATTTTGAATTGCTCTGCACGACGTGGCGATAAATAAGACGTATGCGCCTCAATACTGCGTGCTAGCGAATTCATAACAATTTGAAAAGCATCTTCTGAATTTGATTGTACTAAACGTTTTTCTGCATTTTTGTAGCGTTTGGTCAGCACCTCTTTAATGCCTTCCCAATCTTTACCCGTCATTTTTAAACGCAGTGCGTCGTACTTTACACGCTCACGCCAAATTTCATCAAGCTCAGCTTGTGACGCAGGCCATGCTGAATCTTCACGGTCAAAAAAGTATTCATCTTCTTTATCAAACGTCATCTCTTTTTCAAGCAGAGTAAGTGAATACTCGTAACGTTCAAAACGGCGTTTAAGACTTAAGTTAAAAATATCAAACGTAAAGTCTAATTTACCGGTAGTAATAGCGTTATCAAAGTCATCACGATATTGCTCAAATGAGGCTATATCGCTGGCTAAGAAAACGCTTTTATTAAAATCAAGGGATTCGATATAACGATCGTACACTTTACTAGAAAGCTCATCGTTAAATTGAACCGGTGTATAGTGTGAACGAGCAAATAAGCTAGCCACTCGTTTGCTAGCAGTACCATGTTGACTCTCTTGCTTGAGCTGGGGTAAATCGTCAATAGTGACGGCTTCTACAGCAGCAAATAATGAACCTGAAAACAGGGCAGCAACTAACGGAATGAGCGTAAACTTTTTACTCATACACAACTCCTTAATTTATTTACAACTTAAACAATGTATAAGCTGTCAGCTTTGGTTTTAACTTGCATACCTGTTACTAACTCAACATGAACATCATCTTTGTTCACTTCAGTTATTACTGCATTTACAAGTGCTTGGCCAAGTTTAACCTTAACCTTATTATTAACCTTGACCTCAGTTGCTGGCAAAGGTTCAATTTTTCCTGAACGCTTAGCCGGCGCTGCTTTAGCAGGTTTGTTAGCTGCAGGAGCGTTTTTATCGCCTGGTTTGCTAGCATGAGCTGGTTTTTTCTTGAAAGATTTAGAATCAGAATCTTGGCGAGGACGCTGTTGTTTTTTGCGTTTAGCCATTTTAGCGCGGCTTTCTTCCAATGCTTTTTGTGCATGGTCGATATGCTCTTGCTCAACTTTTTCACCTTGATTACCATCAAGATCAATACGAAACTCTGACTTGGTCACAGCTTCTAAATAACGCCAGTTAGACGTGTATTTTCTAAGCGCTTGACGAACTTGAGTCTTACTTACTTTTTCAGACCCTTCAATACGCTCAGCAATATCTTTAAAAATACCTACTTTAAGCGGCTTGATGCCATCTTTTTGTTTAAAACATTGTGGGAATTCTTGATATAAAAATTCCAACACTTCATTAATATCTTTTAGCTTGTTTGTGGTTTCCATTTTAGAACCTATTTTTCACATCTTTTCATCAAGGGACGAATCGACGTAGTGTGTTACCCAGTCGACCAACTCTTCGAAATCGGCTTCTATAACAGCCATATCACCTCGAAGGTGTTCCCAAATACCATTAATTGTTTCATCAATAAATTCACATTCTGAATCATCTGGAAGACGATCCCATGCAATATGAATCAAATCATTGAGCGTTTCCGCTACATGTTCTTCTTCGCCTTCCCAATCGCCGACATCTTGTACAGCAAATAGGTAGTCTTGAACATTTAGCAAATCTTTCATTACAAGCTCGCCTCTAAGCATTTTACTAATGCTTCTAGACCGGCTTTATCGTCAGCATCAAATCGACCAATACTCGGACTATCAATGTCTAGTACAGCAAATACTTTACCATGTTTCATGATAGGTACAACCACTTCAGAATTAGACGCTGCATCACAGGCTATGTGGCCGTCAAAAGCGTGAACATCTTCAATTAATTGTGTTTCTACGGTTGCCGCAGCAGTTCCGCATACACCCTTTCCTACTGGAATACGAATGCATGCAGGGTTACCTTGAAACGGACCAAGTACTAATTCAGTAGGAGAATCCATAAAGTAAAAGCCCGCCCAATTTACATCCTCTAAAGAGGTAAATAACAGCGCGCTTATGTTTGCCATATTGGCAATTACATTGGATTCACCAGCTATCAGCGATTCAGTTTGCTTAACTAATGACTGGTAAAAATCGTGCTTTTGCATACCAAACTACTTCTTATTAAACATACAGTAGCTAAAGGTACTCTTTGTCGTGAAAAATTGGAACCTTTTGGAGGTAAAAAAAAGGAAATCACACCGTTTATCAGTGCGCTTGGTTAATAATGCTGCGATTATTTTTTTGCCGTTTTACGAAGACCAAACAAAAACAGCCCTGCAGCGAATGCTGACATTACACTATTGATCAAAAATATCTCGCCAGTTGTGGCACTTAATAAGTAACTAAATATCGCTCCGCCTAGTAATCCAAGAGTTAAGACCCCTGAATAATTAACTTTAGAATACTTAAACATGAGTAAATACCCAGGCACAACAAAAGCAGCCATTGTTAAACCTACTATGTGTGCATTTGATATAGCAGTCATTAATAAGGTAAGAAATATTGATACAAACTCGCCTTCAAGCGTAAGTGAGTAATAAACACCAAGTAAACTGCCTACAATAACAGGCGATAATAACGAAAGCCCTACGCTTTTTGCTAGCTGATGTTTCATTTAAAATCCTTAATACACAAATCTAAATTCTATGTATAAAGCATGCACCAAGATCTAAAGGTTAGAAACAGAGACTATGGTCGTAATTTATGATTAAAAATAAACCTTATTGCAGTATGAGCCTATTACTTTATTAATAGGCTCATAAGTTTGGGTTACACTTATCAAAATGCTTATAACTTAGCTATTTTATTTGATAACTCAAAGTGGCGAGATGTTACTATTTCCTCAAGCACTGCTACCCTTTTGCTCAACATCGCTGTTTGTTCCTCTAATTTTGTTATCTTGTTATTATTTAGTCCTTTAAATTTTGCGTGCGCTGCCATTATTGTAGTTTTATAGGTGAAATAACGTTTAGTAATAATAAGAATCAAAAAGGGTGAGCTAAATATAATTATTACAATAAATAATTCTAGCATGGTCGTTTCCCACTCAGTTTAAGTTAGCTTGTTGCGTGTAAATGCCATTTTTAGTGCATTGAAATAATTTTGATAATGTAACTTCGCGCAGCTTTCCTCGTCGAATTAGCATCTCAACATACACAATACTTAACACAATGGCTGTTGCTTTAAATAAGTTACCTTGTAGATCACCTACTGCGCCACCCGACATACCAAATATTCCGTAAGCTGCATTCATAAAAATATGCATCCACATAGGAAACCAAATACGATAACCACATTCACAATATAGCCACGCAAACCATGTACCTGCTACAGTAGTGATTGCAACCGCCATCAATGCAGAAATCGCATCATTGCCTTGATAAATATGGCCCAGACCAAATATTACTGAACTAATTAATGCCGCAGGCACAAAGCCCCATCTACAATATTTAAATAAAACACCAAACAATGCAGCCCTAAAAATTAGCTCTTCAAAAAAACCCGCATAAACTGAGCCAGTTATTATTGCTGGTATTGATAGGTTAAGTTCATCACTCAAAAATCCATAACCTATTGCCATAGGAGTACAACAAATAATTGCTGCAAGTGCATAGTTAATAAAACCAGAGGAATTGAGCCCTATAGTTTCAAAAGGCTCACTTTGTTTAAACAAAATAATAGCCGCAATAACTAACGGTCCATATAAAAAAGTATATTTAGCGGGGGTAAATAAAATGCCAGTCAGATTATCAAGTTCAGACAACCAGATAGACCAAACTTCTCCCCAAAACTGCCTCATTACATAGTGGCAAAACACAAATATAGAAATTATTACAAATGCCTTGATAGCGTATTTCATATCTACTTTTCTCGTTAAGTTGTAAATTTCAACTTAATCTTGGCAATAGTAAAAATACAAAGCGACCTATTAGGTATCAATTACAAGATGAGGTATAAAGCCCATGTTTTAGGGGGGATTAACATGATTTTGGGATTAATGACAAAGCATCTTTTATTACTTTTACATAAGAACGAGACACAGGAATTTTAATATCAATTGTATGTAGCGATAATTGCAACCCTCCAGCATTACCACTGTAGTGTTGAATGTTTTGCAGGTTAACCGCATAAGAACGGTGGCATCGTAATATAATTGTTTTTTCTGGAAGCTGCTTTAATAAACCGCTAAGAGATACACGTAATAGTTTACGTGAAGTTGAAGCTCCTTCTTGTATTGTTATTTCACAATAGTTGTCTGAAGATTTAATAAATAAAATATGGTGAGGAGGCGTGTTAATTTTGTCGTTTTTGTTATCACCTTTGAGAGTAATTGTCTTGAATTCAACTTCTCTCAACTGCTCTTGAGCAACGCTAACTTTACTTGGCTTAGTTAAATCTATTACATGCCTATTTACCACAAGTAAAAAAATAAGAGGAAATACACCAATACAAAAAATATACCCTACAAAAAGTAATTGATTCTGCCAATACCAAGATCCAAGTACAGCAACCACAAAATACCCATGATTGAATATCGCAGTAATTAAAATATATGTGATAGGAATAATAATTAAACGGTTTAATTTACTCAGCTTAAACTTAAGTAACACTATTTCTATGAAACCTGACAATAGCAAAGCACAAAAGGTTACTAACCCATAGCCAAAAAGCCGCAGAAACTTGTAAGACTCGGTATCGCTTGAAGTGCCAAAAGGTTGGAATACAAAAAGTACAAAAAGCGTTATAAACGAAAACATGACGGCACGATATACAACTAACTTTCTCGAATCTAGATCATCTTTGAGCCACAACATCCTATTTTGCATACCTTTAATCCACCAATATTTAAAAATAACACACATTAATATGTGCATTCCAACTCATTTAAAGTTTTTTGTGATGGTAGTTTTATTAAAAACAAAAATAGGAAGAGAACATCAACGTTTTTTAACATCAGAAGATGATGTGTGAGCAATTCTATCTGCTTTTAAGGTTTTACTAATAAGAGATAAGAGATGTAATACCAATTCGCTTAATTAAGTGATCTATTTAGAGGGCGGATAAACGTGTTTACAGCTAGCCAATAAATTCGCTATTTAGTTGTTCAAAATGAGAATTTTTTAACGCAGGGAGCGACACGTTTAGCCACGCAAAATGATTAAGTATTATTGCGGGTTGGTATAAGTGTACTGATATTGTTCCAAACACAAAAAAACCCGCTAAGTTAGCGGGCTATTCTGTTATATGGTGGAGAGATAGGGATTTGAACCCTAGATGGGCTATAAACCCATGCCGGTTTTCAAGACCGGTGCATTCGACCACTCTGCCATCTCTCCGATACTGCTAAGTTAAAAGTAAGAGTGTACTAATAACTTTTTAAATGAATGATATTTTAATTACCACACACTTATTAAATAAGTGGTGGAGAGATAGGGATTTGAACCCTAGATGGGCTATAAACCCATGCCGGTTTTCAAGACCGGTGCATTCGACCACTCTGCCATCTCTCCGCACGGCCTGCATAATAGGGAAACCCATCCCTTTTGTGAAGCTTTTTTTTAAATTAATTGTTTAAGTGCCTAAAAAACAATTGATTTGTTTAAAGTTAAAACAAAATGTTTTTAATTTAGCCATCAATATACTTTTATTTAAATATTTAACTCTATTGATCTACAAAGGTTTGCCCAAACATATAAGAGTTGATAATCTAATTTTAGTTAAATTATCGAAACACACACGTTTCACTTAAAGGAGCTCTACAATGGCGTTTAATCAATCGTACAATACCGCAAAACCGGTAATGTCTACCATTGAAACAAACAAGGTACTTAAAAACACCTACTTTTTACTAGCTATGACACTTGCATTTAGTGCAGTTACAGCCGGTATTTCAATGGCACTACAATTACCTTACTTTATGGGAATTGTGTTTACACTCGTTTCGTTCGGTTTATTATTTGTTGTAAATAAAAAAGCAGATACAGCATCTGGTGTATTTTGGGTGTTTGCTTTCACAGGTTTAATGGGGGCAGGCTTAGGTCCATTGCTTAACCATTATGCTGCATTACCTAATGGCCCAATGCTTATTATGCAAGCCTTAGGTTCTACAGCGCTTATCTTTTTTGGTTTATCTGCTTATGCACTAAATACTAAAAAAGACTTCTCATTCATGGGTGGCTTTTTAACTGTTGGCTTAATCGTTGTGATTGTAGCAAGCATCGTTAATATTTTTATTGGCAGTTCATTGATGTTTATGGTGCTTAATGCAGCAGTTGTACTGATTATGTCTGGTTTGATTTTATTTGATACAAGCCGAATCATAAACGGTGGTGAAACTAACTACATTCGCGCAACAGTGTCTTTATACCTAAGCGTATATAACTTATTTACTTCTTTGCTTGCTCTACTTGGCGCAAGTGATGACTAATTAAATAGTTCTGTTAAAATAGCCCCTTTATTGGGGCTTTTTTATTGGAATTGTTTTGGCACGCTTTGTTCTTTCATTACATACACCACCATCCGATCACGATACCACGCAACGCATAGCTAAATTTGCGAATGCATGTTTAGCCCAAGGGCACACCATTGATGCTATTTTTTTATACCAGCAAGGTATTTATCATGCATCTACCCACTTTGATTTATCCTCAGACGAACTTCAAATTTCAGCACTTTGGCAGCAACTCGCTGATCAAAAACTAAATTTAATGCTGTGTGTTACCGCCGCGCAAAAGCGCGGGTTAGATATTAAAAACACAGGTGTATTTAAAGTCGCAGGGTTAGCTGAATTTGCAATGCTTGCAAGCGACGCAGATAAATGGGTGCAATTTAAATGATAAACGTATTAGTAATGAGTCAGTGCAGCCCATTTGACGATTTAAATATTCGTGATGCACTAGATATGACATTGATTTTTGCTGCTGTTGACCAAAATGTAAGTTGGTTGTTTAGCGGCCCCGCCGTTTTAGCTTTAAAAAAGCATCAGCAACCAAACAATATTGGCTTAAAAGACCTTTTTAAAAATATTAAAACACTCGAAATTTATGATGTTGAAAACATTTTCGTGTGTGAAAAATCATTGCTTGATTATGGTTTAAATAAACATGATTTACTCATAGAGGCAAAAGCTCTTAACTTTAGTCAACAACAAACACTAATTAAAGCGCAGCAACATGTGGTGAACCTATGAGTACGTTACATATTTTTTCAAAGCCGCTTAACTATTACTCGGCAAATCAGCTTGAGAATTTAATTTTATCAGGCGATAAGGTACTACTTGTTGGTGATGCCTGCTTTGCAAAAAAACAATTTAGGCAATTTGCAGATACACTGTTAATACTTGAACAAGACGCGCAAGTACGTGCAATAAAATTAGCAGATAACGATAAAGCAATTAGCTACGAAGACTTTGTGGCACTCACTTTATCAACTAATCAATCAATTACGTGGTAACTCATGCTTGAATTTAACAACCAACAGATTGAAACCGACAAACTAGGCTACTTGCTCGACCATACTTTATGGTCAAAGGAGCTGGCGCCTGTAATTGCTACTCAAGAAAACATCACACTTAGTGAGCAACACTGGGAAGTCATTAATTTTGTTCGTGATTTTTACATTGAATATAACACCAGCCCAGCAATTAGAATGCTTGTAAAAGCAATGGCTAAAGCACTCGGTGAAGATAAAGGAAATAGCCTTTATTTATATAAATTATTTCCTAAAGGCCCAGCCAAGCAAGCAACAAAAATTGCCGGATTACCAAAACCAGCTAGGTGCATATAATGAGAGCTAAATCAGGCAATAATCAAGCAACACAAACCAAGCCAAAAAGAAGTACTGGGCGTACTTATTCACGCAGTGCACTTAACAAAACGCCATCTGGTAAAAGAGAAATAAAGCCGCAGATAGCATCTAAAGACAGAAAAATTGTGTTATTCAACAAGCCGTTTGATGTGCTATGTCAATTTACGGATGACGCAGACAGAAAAACGCTTGCAGAGTTTATACCTATTAAAGAAGTTTACGCAGCAGGAAGGTTAGACAGAGACAGTGAGGGTTTATTGCTTTTAACAAACTGTGGGAAACTACAAAACACCTTAACTGCTCCTGATAAAAAAACGAATAAAACCTACTGGGCACAAGTTGAGGGTGAACCAACGAGTGAATCAATTAATGATTTATGTAATGGCGTAGAACTTAAAGACGGGCTTACACTCCCCGCTAACGTTAAAATAATTGATGAGCCAACAATTTGGGCGCGTAATCCCCCTGTACGCGAGCGAAAAGCAATCCCTACCACTTGGCTAAGTATTACCATTAATGAAGGTAGAAACAGACAAGTTCGTCGAATGACCGCGCATATTGGACACCCTACACTTCGCCTCATCCGCTATAGCATTGGCAACTATACGTTGGATGATATTAATTGTGGTGAATACAAAGTAATTAAGGGCGTAGTTGATGCATAAACCGCATGTCACGGTTGCAGCAATAGTAAAAAAGCAAAATGAGTTTTTACTTGTAAAAGAGCGCGATAAATTTACAAAGCAAATTTGTTACAATCAACCTGCGGGTCATTTAGAGCAAAATGAGACACTTGCACAAGCTGCAAGCAGAGAGCTACTAGAAGAAACAGGCTTAGCGCTTGCGCCTATTGGTTTTTTAGGTGTTTATAATTTGCATGCCGATAACGCAGTGCACTATTTGCGATTCTGCTTTTTATTTGAAGCACCTAATAATATAAAAGCACCAACACCAATAGATTCTGACATTATCAGCGCTAATTGGCATACATTAGAGCAAATAAAATCATTACCGCTTAGGAGCCCTTTAGTGCTCAAGTGTGTTGAAGATAGCTTAAGCAAAAAGGCTTTGAGATTAGATACAATTTACGACGACTAAATTATAGTTTCCTGCACTAATCCCTAGTTTATGTTTTTTGAGGAATTTGAAAGTATCGTTTTTTCATCAAAAAATCGATAAATAAATTTATATAATACTTCGTAAGGTTACTTTGCTATTTGTTATACAAATAAAATAGTGACAAATTATGTCCTTTGCCGCCCTACGCTCTTTAAGCACAAACAAAATACATGCTATAATCGCGGCCTTTCCAAGTTAACAGCAATCTGTATAAGCGAAATTATTCATGAGCGAAAATAGTCACATTAAAGTCATTGTTGGCATGTCCGGCGGTGTTGATTCTTCTGTATCTGCATATTTATTACAACAACAGGGCTACCAAGTAGAAGGCCTGTTTATGAAGAACTGGGAAGAAGACGACAATGATGAATACTGTGCCGCCGCTGATGACTTAAAAGATGCACAAGCCGTGTGCGACAAATTAGGCATTGAGCTTCACACAGTGAACTTTGCTGCTGAATACTGGGATAATGTATTTGAGTACTTTTTAGCAGAGTACAAAGCGGGTCGTACGCCAAACCCAGATATAATGTGTAATAAAGAAATTAAATTTAAAGCCTTTTTAGAATTTGCGGCTCAAGCACTCGGTGCTGACTTTATTGCAACCGGACACTACGTTCGCCGTGAACTTCGCGATGACAAATACGTAATGTGTCGCGGACTTGATAACAATAAAGATCAAAGCTACTTCTTATATACCCTAAGCCATGAACATATTGGCCAAACGTTATTCCCTGTAGGCGATATCGAAAAACCAGAAGTGCGCCGCATAGCAGAAGAACAAGACCTAATCACTCACGATAAAAAAGACAGCACCGGAATTTGCTTTATCGGTGAGCGTAAATTTAAAGACTTTTTACAAAAGTTCTTACCAGCGCAACCTGGCGTTATCGAAGACACTGACGGTAATAACGTAGGCGAGCACGAAGGCTTAATGTACCACACACTTGGACAACGCAAAGGCTTGTTAATTGGTGGTATGAAGGAAGGTTCTGGCGAACCATGGTACGTAGTTGATAAAGATTTAGAACGTAACGTACTTGTTGTTGGCCAAGGCAAAGATCACCCTCGCCTATACAGTAATGGTCTTAATGCAAACCAATTACATTGGGTAGACCGCGTTGGCCCTAAAGGTACCACTCGCTGCACAGTTAAAACACGTTACCGCCAAGAAGACTTAAGCTGTACCCTACTTGTAGGTGAAGACGGCATGGCTCGTGTATTATTTGATGAACCACAAAAAGCAGTTACGCCAGGTCAATCTGCTGTATTTTATGCAGAAGATGTGTGTTTAGGTGGTGGTATTATTGACTCGGTGATTAAGTAATGAATGAACACCAAGTCATGGCGCTTGCCGCCATGTGCCAGGTTGCTAAGCAAGTTCAAAAAATTGCCCAGTACGGCAGTAATAATGAGCACGACTTAGAAGTATTACTTTCAAGCATTATTCAAACATCACCGGCATCGCCAGAAGATGTTTACCAAGGTACTGACAACTTACGTGATGGCTATAAAACATTAATGGCGCAGCTAACTGCTGGCGCTCAAAAAGATGTTGAAATAGTAAAATACGTAGGTGGTTTGATGCAGCTTGAGCGAGCACTAAGTGCAAACGAAAAAAGCTTAAACGAATTAGGCAAACGAATTGATGATATTCATCGTCGTTTAGCTCATTTTGCTATTACCGACGAGAGCGTTGTTGCCGGTTTAGCAGATATATACTCGTCGGTGCTGAGCCCCCTTGGGCACCGAATACAGGTTTATGGTAAACCCGAGTTATTAAAACAGCAGCTCACTCAAAATAAAATCCGTGCGTTATTATTAGCCGGCATTAGAAGTGCAGTATTATGGCGACAAATGGGCGGTAAACGCCGTCACTTTTTCTTTGCAAAAAGAAAAATACTCGCCATTGCTAAAACAAAAATTTAACTATCGTTCAAACTAAAATTTAGGAGTTATTATGGAGCTTTCAGCGTTAACGGCTATCTCTCCAGTGGATGGTCGCTACGGCAGCAAAACCACTGAACTACGCAGTATTTTCAGCGAATTTGGCTTAATTAAATACCGCGTAATTGTTGAAGTGCGTTGGTTGCAAGCGTTAGCTGCAGCAAGCGATATAAAAGAAGTACCTGCATTTAGCGAAGAAGCTAATGCACTTCTAAACGCCATTGTAGATAACTTCAGCGAAGCTGATGCACAGCGCGTTAAAGATATTGAACGCACTACAAACCACGATGTTAAAGCGGTTGAATACTTATTAAAAGAAAAAGTAGCCGATAACAGTGAGCTTCATGCAATCAATGAATTTATTCACTTCGCTTGTACTTCAGAAGATATTAACAATCTATCTCATGGTTTAATGCTTAGCGAAGCACGTAACAAGGTTTTGCTTCCTTATTGCGATGAGCTTTTAAGCGCAATTAAAGAAAAAGCGATTGAGTACAAAGCAATCCCAATGATGACTCGTACGCACGGGCAACCAGCTACACCATCAACGATGGGTAAAGAGTTTGCTAACGTATACATGCGTTTAAAGCGTCAACGAGACCAAATTGCTCAAGTAGAAATGCTAGGTAAAGTTAACGGTGCTGTTGGTAACTACAACGCTCACCTTAGTGCATACCCAGATTACGACTGGCATACTCACGCAGATAAATTTGTATCAAGCTTAGGTTTAACACTTAACCCATTTACTACACAAATTGAACCGCATGACTATATTGCAGAGTTGTTTGACGCAATTGCACGTTTTAATACTATTTTGCTCGATTTTGACCGTGACATGTGGGGTTACATCGCACTTAATCACTTTAAGCAAAAAACAATTGCGGGCGAAATTGGCTCATCTACAATGCCGCATAAAGTTAACCCAATTGATTTTGAAAACTCAGAAGGTAACTTAGGTTTAGCAAACGCTATTTTTGCTCATCTTGCACAAAAATTACCAGTTTCTCGCTGGCAGCGTGACCTTACCGATTCAACGGTATTACGTAACTTAGGTGTAGGTATGGGTTATGCGATCATTGCATACCAATCAACACTTAAAGGTGTAAGCAAGCTTGAAGTAAACGAGCAACGTTTAGCTGACGAGCTTGATCAAAACTGGGAATTGCTAGCCGAGCCGATTCAAACAGTTATGCGTAAATATGGTATTGAAAAGCCATACGAAAAACTTAAAGATTTAACACGCGGCAAACGTGTAAATCAAGAAATAATGGCTGACTTTATCGATGGTCTTGACCTTCCAGAGCACGCTAAAGTAGAAATGAAAAAACTAACACCTGCTAATTACATTGGTCGTGCTGTTGAGTTTATTGATGATTTAGTTTAAAAACTAAATCGCTCTTTTAAAAAGCGAAAGGATCATCCTTTCGCTTTTTTTGTTTTAACCCCATTGCACTAACTAGTAGGCATAATGTATGTATCATTTAAAAATAAATAATTTGTCTGAGCAAGAGTTTTTAAGCCATTTTTGGCAAAAAAAGCCGCTTTTAATCAAACAAGGTTTTGCTGATTTTCAAGACCCACTTGATGCTAATGAACTTGCCGGTCTCGCAATGGAAGAAAGCATAGAGTCACGTATTATCACCAATCATAAAAATGATTGGCAAACGCACCAAGGTCCATTTGAAAACTTTGAAAAGTTAACAGACGAAAATGCCACCTTATTAGTGCAAGCTGTTGATCATTGGCATCCTGAAGCTGCACAACTACTAGAGCCATTTAGGTTTATTCCAAACTGGCGCATAGATGATTTAATGATTAGCTATTCAACGCCTAATGGTGGTGTTGGCCCACATTTAGACCAATATGACGTATTTATTATTCAAGGCGAAGGTAAACGTCATTGGCGCGTAGGCCTGCCCGATCCAACACTTAAGCAGTTTGCTCAAAACAAAAAATTACTGCAAGTAGAAGCATTTGAAGCCGTAATCGATTGCATATTAGAGCCTGGCGATATTTTATATATTCCACCAGGGTGCCCTCACGAAGGTTACGCTGTAGAAAATGCACTAAATTATTCAGTTGGTTTTAGGGCGCCAAACCAACAAGATTTATTGTCGAGCTTTGCCGATCATATTATTGATACCGAAAGCGGACAAAAACGTTATACCGATCACAACATCACATTAAGAAAATCAAAGGGTGAACTTACAAACCTTGAAGTTGATAAAGTTAAAACATTGATGGCGGCACTTTTAGAAAATGACGATTTATTTAAACAATGGCTAGGCTCAACGCTTAGTCAGCCCAAACATGAAATGGATTTAGCGCCAGTAGAGCCTCCATTTACGTCAGAGCAAATAAGCGATGATTTAAGTAATGAAGAAGCAGTGTTTGAACGCTTAGGTGGCACACGCGCTATTTATCAGCAACTCGATACAGAAGTTTTACTAAGTGTAAATGGCGAAAATTACGCTATGCCGTTAACCGACTTAGCGGCGGTAAAACTACTTACCGATCATACTGAGTTTGAAAGTTCAGCATTAAATTTAATAAAGCCAAGTTTAGTTTTTACTCAAACTTTTACTACACTTGTTAATGAGGGGATCTGGTTTAATATAGACCACGAGTAATAATACCAATTTTATTAATAATGATGAGCACGTTACAGCGTAAAATATTATGTATACAGGTCAGTTAAAATTTTTAATTTTCATCTGATATTGGCTTAAATAATTTTGCTGTGATTGCTTACTCATTCTAATTTGGTATCAATAGGAGTTTGCAATGGGCTATCTGGTTGATAAGGTTGAATGGGATATAAAAAAAGATATGCTACAAAAAATTCGAGAGCGAGTTTTTGTTTACGAGTTACATATCCCCAAGCATATCGAATTTGATAGCCTAGATAAAATTGCATTACATGTACTTGTTACAGACGATGCAAACTGCCCAATAGCAACAGGTAGATTATGTAAAGATGGCTTGATCGGCAGAATAGCTGTATTACCTGAGCACCGTAATCGCAAAGTGTATAAATCGCTTCTCAACTTTATTGTTGAATTAGCCTCAAACCAAGGTATTGAAGAAGTAAGCATTAATTGTATTTTAAATGAGGTAGAACGTTTTAAGCGAAATGGCTTTATTCAGCAAGGGAATGTATTTATGGAGGCGGGAATTCCTAGGCAACGTATGCAATGCCCTGTTTCGGCGTTTAATACTACTCCCTTCACACTTGTGCATTAGATAAAGAAAAGGGCGATAAATAAGCTATCACCCTCCACTTTTTACTTAACCCAAACCGTCGTTACTTTGCCTCATTTGCCCATAGCGGCTCATTATCATACATTTCGTACAAGCCATGTGCTCTATTGATAAGTAAGTTAGCAAAGTCTACCTGTGTTTTATCACGCGCGCCTGTACTCATAATCTGATCCGCTTTTAATTGCCACTGCAAAGAAAAGTAACGCATTGCATCACGAGCATCTGTAGCTGCACTTACTTCAGCATGATCTGTAGGTAACCGCCCTGTTACTACCCAATATGTTTTACCGTTCTGTGCTTTAAATTTCCACATTGCACAAAGTGGTGCTAAAAATCGACTGTCTTTATCAACTACTGATTTTGGCATAATGCCCTTTTCGGCTAAATGCTTTTGCGCTGTTTGAAAACATTCGCGTTGCCACTGCATTCTTTGCTCATCAGTTATAACTTGTTCTTTTGCTGTTAACGGCTTTTTTTCTTGTTGCTGCATTTTTATTAACCTTTTACTTCTTTTTTAACACTCTAAGGGCTTAGTAAATAAGGTGCAAGTATAAAACGGTCATTTGCACCTTAAAGCGCTCTGTTTGCTGTGTTTTTAGCCAAACTATTATTTTATATTGTGATCAAACGAACCCACATCACCCGGAAATACTACTGGCGACTCAAAACCGTCTTTACTAACAGAGGCTACACCAAAGTAATAATTATCAATCACTACGTTTTTAAGTGTGTACTGTGAAACCTTACCAACGTATTTACTAAACTGCCATTGCGGCTCGCTCGTGTAACGCCAATAAATTTTATAGCCAGCAATATTTTCATCATTGCTTTGTTGCCATGAAAACGATGTATCAGCTGTAACAGCTCCTTTTATTTTAACTTCTTTTGGCGGTGCGGGCGCCCACGCCATAGATGCCATAGTTACCGCATTAAGTGAAGTTAACTTAGCCGTATAATCAAAATCAACGCCTTCAATAGTATCGCCATACTCAACGCCATTTTCAGTGCGTAAATCTTGATGCTGACGATCGTAGTGCTCGTTAGTTTCCATAATACGCACTGCTGCAAAACCTGCATCATTAAATGGACGATGATGCCCACCACGGCCAAATCTATCTAATCGATATACAAGCATTGTATCTAGGTTAGGAATGTATCTGTCAGCAATAGTATCTATGTAGCGCGCTAAATTTCGACTCGCCGAATCAACTTCACCACCCGTAAAGCGGCGAGTATTAGCTTGCTCTTTTGTTTCTACAACACGGGTACCTTCTGAAAATATACGCGCAGTTGTATTATCAGTTACCCCATTAATACCGGTAATATTGCCAATCATATCGTTGTTTAAAACGCCATGAACTTGCCAGTCATGCTTTTGCGCATAAGCCGTTAATATTTTTCCACCAAACAAACCCTGCTCTTCGCCCGAAAGCGCCGCGTAAACTACCGAACCATTAAATTTGTATTTACTTAAAACACGAGCAGCTTCAATTACTCCCGCTACACCTGATGCGTTATCATTTGCCCCAGGTGAATCACTCGTAAAGTCCATAACATCACTTACACGAGAATCTATATCACCCGACATAATCACCATGCGATTAGGTTCGCTTGACCCTCGTTGAATAGCCACAATGTTAACCACTTCAACAGGATTAGGAATGCGTTTTTCGCCCGATATAGTGTCCTTTACTTCAATGATTTCCAAACAACCGCCACACTGCGCGGATATTTTTTCAAATTCATTTTTTATCCAGCGCCTAGCCGCACCAATGCCTCGAGTATCCGATTTAGTTTCTGAAAGCGTATGGCGGGTACCGAAATCCACCAGCGTTTGAATGTCACTACCAATACGTTCGGCTGATACTTGAGCTGCTATATCATGTAATTTTTGCTGTTCTGTGTATTGAAGTTGTGTTTTCCCATGTGCTGATAATGCAAGTGTGCAGGCGCCTGCAATTGCAGTAAATTTAAGTAACGTTGTTGTGATTTTCAAAGGTGTTTTAAGCATCTATTAGCTCCTAATTATTATAGTGTAACCATTACTTAACTAAGATTTTATGGCAATACATTTGAGGTAGATGCAGAAAGGAGCACGCTAAAGCGCATTTACAAGAGGTTACTAGGAAAGTAAAAAGCCCACTACCTTTAGTAGGTACTGGGCCAAAATTTATTATGCATACTTTTAATGAGTGGTTTTAATATCAAATTCTTTCAAAAAGGCCTCATGTCCTCCTAAGCTTGCAAGCACACCAGCAGAAAACATAAATATTAATACAAATGCTAAACAGCTCAAAAACTCCGAACTATTTTCAGGCTTAATATAGTAGTTAAGTAAAAAACCACTCAATACACCTATAAAAGCTATTTTGCTAAATAAAAAGTAACTCGGGATCTCAAATGCCCAAACAGAGGTATTGTTTACAAACTGCCTATATCCATACGTCATAAAAGCCAACATACCAACAATACTAATTGCAAAAGTAGACACTGTGGTTAACACGCTCATATTTTTATAAATAAGCACATACCCTAATCGTAAAGAATAGATAAATACCGCAAACCACACTAAAACAGCAGGCCCTAGAATCAACCCCATTTCCAATCCTTGAATAACGTCTAAGTAATTAATTGCTAATACAATATTATATTTAGAGGTTAAATTACAAACCTTGTTACACAATAATCTATAAAAAAATGCGATTTTCGTGGCACACTGTAATTGTGTATACATTAATAGTTTAAGTTATGCGTCAGCTAAAAGAAGATACAATTAAAAGTAACCTTATTGAGTCGCAGCAAAGTGCATACGGCCCCGTATGCGTGTATCAAAACAAAGAATACCGTTGGTTAACGCTTGCACAAAAAACCAATGAAGATATAACAATTCAAGGCGTTATGAACCTTATACACCCTGAGCAAGTAATAGTGCCTGTAAACCAATGTATGATGTTATTTTTACTTAAACCGGTAGATACACTAAATATATTAAATTTAGGTTTAGGCACTGCAGGGTTTGAGCGAATTATGTATCACTTACAAAGTAATACGCATTACATAAACACCATCAATACATTTAACACGGTAGAAATAAACCCAAACATTGCCTTAATTGCTGCACAGCACTTTAAGTTACCAATTAAGCACAGCAGCTATTTACAATGCGCCGAACAATATATTACCCAATGCCCTGATCACTTTAACGTAATCACTATCGATATTTTTAGTGGTGAATATCATCAGCCTTTTTTAACCAGCGATAGCTTTTGGCAAAATATAAATCGCTGCAGTGAGCAAAATACGCAAGTAATCATTAATTTAAACCCACAAACTGGCCAAGAGCTGCAAATGCTTTTAGTACTTTTAAGACAACACTTTAAGTGCTTAGCGATAATAGAGTTTAACGAATACAAAAATATAGTGCTTATACTAAGCCAGCAAACATTAATGCATATAAACGTTGATGAAATACAAAACTCACCGGTGTTTATAAACTTTGCGCCAGACCTTTATAAAAGTATTAACAGCATTTACCACATTGAATGAAACGCTTTACCGCCCAGGTTCATGTTTTTCATAGCACGGTAAGCTTGTTTCTAACTTCTCCCAGTTAGCTTTAGACGTAACAAAATTATGCGATAAAACCTGCTCAGTAATATCGCTATCAAATATTCCTAAACGAATTCGTATTCTGCTTTTGTCATCACTGTTGCTACTGTAAACAGGCGAGCCACAACATCTACAAAAATAACGTGTGCGCCCTGCTTTAAAACTATATTCACTGAGTCGTTCTTGACCTTTTGTTATTGTAAAGTCACTTGTATTTACAAAGCCATTGGTTGCAAATGCAGTCCCGCTGTTTTTTCTGCACAGTGAACAATGACAATGAATAATGCTGGTTATACTGCCCGACACTTCAACGTTTACTTCACCACACAAACACGAACCCGTATACATATAACATCCTAACTATTAAATTATTTTTATACTCAGTTAAAATTTGCTGAGTTGATTTTATAAATACAATAACAACATTATATTTCTCAAGCTCTATTAAACCATAACTTTTGTTTTAGTGATTGACATAAAAACATTAAATTGGTTACATAACCTTTACTTTGAAGTTATAGCCAAAACAATAATTGGTTAACCAAAAACATCTAAACTTACTGAGAGCCAATTATGCATTTTAAACACATGTCACTTTTATGTTTGTTAAGCGCGTTAGCGTCGTGTTCAACCATTCACAAAAATACATCGAGCGATTGGCTGCTTATTGATAATTTTGAAAACTCTCTTAGCGACTGGCAAAGTGTCGATACCCAAAATGAAACTAAACCACAGGTTAAAAATCCACAAATAACAGTTATACAATCAGAACAAGCAAACTCATCAATAAATCATTATTTACTAAAAAAGCCTGCAGCTGAGGGCATTGTAGGAAATCGTAAAGCGCTTTCTTATACAAAACTTCCACAAGCGGTTGAAGTTGGCGCCACCTACACATTTTATATGCGTATAAACGTGGCTGCGTTTCCTAATAACCATGCTTTTGGATTGAGTAACCTTTCTCCAGCGCTAATAAATAAACATGCGTACGATGCGTTTGAGCCAACACTTCGCGTAACCGATAAAACAGAATCAAACGGGTTTGTAAACGATGGCGCTTTAATGGTTAAAACCGACAGCGGATATAGCAACATTCAAAACTACACTACAAAACAGTCAGCTAAACCTCTGCAAACAAATACTTGGTACGACGTATGGTACGTTGTTAATAACGCAGCAGCCTCAGAGCAAGGTCAGCAATATGATGTTTACGTAAAAGGTGGTGAGTTTAACAGTCAAACGCTGGTATATAAAAATGCACAATTTAGAATGAAGCGCGAACAACCTCTTATATACTTTTTAGCAAACTGTAATACAGGCCCAATTAAAAAGCCTTACGGAAATGGTGGTCTCAGATATGACGATTTATACATGAGCGAAGGAATAAACCTAAGTAACCCAACGCAATAAATAAGAATAATACTCATAATTAGTGCCCTACAAACCTGCATTTAAAAATACTTAAATGGTATGATACTCGTCATTATTTGCCATTTAAGTTTTTAAAATGTATCGATTATTTGAAAAAATGACAAAAGCATTTCCTGAGGACCAACCCACTCAGCCGCCTTCTACTTTATTTGCTTTTTGTCGCCACTACACCAAAGGAATGGAACTGTCGTTGCTGCTTATGTCAATCAGTGCCGCCATGCTCGCTATTTTAGAGGTTTCTTTATTTAGCTATATGGGGCAGCTTGTTGATTGGTTAACCGCCTACACGCCCGAAACTTTGTTTATAGAGCAAAAGTCTGAACTTATTAAAATGGCTGTCATGCTGTTATTAGTATTGCCCATTGTTGTCTTTTTCCATTCTGCTATTTTGCACCAAGCATTGCTTGGCAATTACCCTATGTCAATTCGTTGGTTAGCACATCGTTATTTACTGCGCCAAAGTGTTAGCTTTTATCAAAATGAATTTGCAGGAAGAATAGCCACTAAAGTACTGCAAACTTCTTTAGCCGTTCGCGAAACAGTGACCAAACTACTCGATGTATTAATGTATATCGTGGTTTATTTTGGCTCAATGGTATTTTTAGTTGCCGAAGCTGATTGGCGCTTAATGATCCCTTTATTAGTTTGGTTGGTTTTATACATTTGCGTGCAACTTTACTTTGTACCGCGCCTTAAAAAAATTGCCAGCTCACAAGCCGATGCGCGCTCAGAAATGACTGGTCGTATTGTTGATAGTTACACTAACATTTCAACTATTAAATTGTTTTCGTATACCCAGCGTGAAGAGCAATACGCAAAACAAAGCATGGATGTATTTTTACAGCCTGTGTACAAGCAAATGCGCTTAGTAACCAGTTTAAACTTTGTTATTCAAAGCTTAAATTACCTATTAGTATTTTCGGTTGCCGCTGTATCACTTTATTTATGGTCGCTTAGCGTAATTAGCGCCGGAGCTATTGCTGTTGCTGTTAGCTTAGCGCTTAGATTAAACGGTATGGCGCAGTGGATCATGTGGGAAATAAGCAGCTTATTCGAAAACATTGGCACCGTAGCCGATGGTATGAAAACACTGTCGAACCCTATCGAAGTTGCCGATAAACCAAATGCTGATACGCTTAACGTAAGCCAAGGTGCTATTGAGTTTAACAACGTACACTTTAACTACGGCAAAGCTGCAAAAGAGACTAATCGCAGCCCTGTAATGAACGGTTTAAACTTAAATATTAAACCTGGCGAAAAAATTGGTTTAGTCGGTCGCTCTGGCGCGGGTAAATCAACACTTGTTAACTTATTACTGCGCTTTTACGATGCCGACTCTGGAACAATAAAAATTGATGGGCAAAACATCACAGACGTTAGCCAAGAAAGCCTACGCCGCTACATAGCAATGGTAACGCAAGATACCTCCTTGCTTCATCGCTCAGTAAAAGACAATATTTTGTACGGTCGCCCCGATGCAACCCACGATGAGATGATCAACGCGACCAAACAAGCTAAGGCGCTTGAGTTTATAAACGACTTGGTCGACAGCAAAGGCAATAAAGGCTTTGATGCACAAGTGGGCGAACGCGGTGTTACGCTTTCAGGCGGTCAACGCCAACGTATTGCTATTGCACGTGTACTACTTAAAAATGCACCCATACTTATACTCGACGAAGCCACCAGCGCACTCGACTCAGAAGTAGAAGCCGCAATTCAGGCAAGTCTTGATGATTTAATGACAGGTAAAACAGTTATTGCCATAGCGCACAGGCTATCAACCATTGCACAAATGGATAGATTAATTGTACTTGATGACGGCGGCGTAGTTGAGCAAGGCACTCATGAACAATTAATCGCTAAGGGTGGAATATACGCAGCCCTATGGACACACCAAACAGGCGGGTTTATAGGCGTCGATTAGCCATTAATATTACATTACGCTAGAGGTAGTTTTATTCTGCTTCTACTTTAAACAAAAAAGCGAAGATGCCTTAAAGGCTCTTCGCTTTTTTTATCGTTATAAATAAATTTTATAACTTTTTTATAAATTAAGAGATTAGCCTTAACCCTATCATTATCAGCATAACCACATTAGCAAGTACGCCGATTAAAAAAAAGTAACTACGTGGGCTTGGGTTTTTCTCCGTTGCTATAGCGTAGTACAGCGCCATGTGAATTAAACGCGCAATTAAATACACCCAAATACACATTGCAAAAATCGGGCTTTGATAATTAATTACAAACGCAAATAACACCGTACCTATAAATAATGCACTGTTTTCAAGCGTATTATGAAACGTACGATGTGCTCTAAATATAAAGCTGTCGTGCGATAAATCCTCGTCAATTTTACCTGGTACAGCATTTGGTTCTTTAGCTTTGCTAAAAGTAGCCACAGCCCACTGTAAAAGCAACATAATTAAATAGAGGTAAAATGCCAAATAGGCCGAAAGTGCAACTTCAGTCATTATTAAATCCCTTATTTTGTTTTTAACTTAGTATTGATTGCAATTTTGAAGCCTAAGTTAACACACTGATATTAAAAGGGTTAATCTAATAAACCTAATTACATATGTAAGTAACACACAGCATTGTATAAGATTTACTTGTTATAATTTAAAAAAATAACATCAAAACTAAACTGTATACTGCTGGATTTACTCCGATCTATAAAGTTTAAACTCTTCAAGCGAAGCATCCCATAACGCTACCTGATTACGCCCCAAGGACTTAGCCTCATAAAGAGCTAAATCAGCCTGTTCAATCAACTCAGAAGGTGTTCTGGCTTTAAATTTAATAGACGTAACCCCAAAGCTACACGTAACAGGAATATCATCAAATGTCGCTTTTTCAACTTTAATACGAATAGCCTCAGCTATACGTATTGCTTGCTCTTGAGTTGTGTTGGGCAAAATAATACAAAATTCTTCGCCACCAAAACGGGCCACGCTATCACTTTTACGTATATTAGCTTGTAAAAGTTCGGCTACGCCACAAAGTACTGTGTCGCCAATGCTATGCCCATAGGTGTCGTTAACGCTTTTAAAATGATCAATATCGACCATTAAAATACAGTACTCTTCAATCTGAGGTAAATCCAAAAAGTCGCGATTCATAACCTCAAATAAAATACGACGGTTATAACAATTGGTTAAAGGGTCTCTTGCTGCCAAATAGTCTAACTCTTCATTACGTTTTTTAGAGGCAATAAAACTTCTATAAACCAGTAATACAATAGCTAAACAAGCGGCTAATAAAAATGCTAGCGCAATACTGGCGTATTTATTCTTTGAAAGCTCTAGCTCTGATATAACTCTAGCTTGGGCGGCGATTTCAATTTGATTATTTTTCTTTTCAAGCTCAAGCTGATGGCGTTTTTCTTTTTCTCTTAACGTCTCAAGCTCTATTTCCATTTTGTACGAATGCAAATGTGCTTTTTCAAGCGCCAACTTATCTTCACTTCTTTCATTTTGAATAATATCGGTTAGGGCTATTTCTTCTTCTGCATAACGAAGTGACTCTTCTATACGACCACGCAATTTTTCTGCTATTCGAATTTCACGATAGGCATATAGCATATGTAATTTATCATCTATTTCGGTTGATAAAGCGAGTGACCTTTTCAGTAAAGAAATCGCCTCATTTGTATCAATACCAATTAAAATGCCCGCAAGCGCAGTAAGCGACTTTACCTCATAAAGTTTACCACCTGCTTCTCTGGCAAACGACAATGACTCTTTGTAATACTCTATAGCCTTGTTGTTATTTCCTTGGGCACGATAAATATTACCAATAATACGTGCTGTTGTAGAAATGTACGATGTAAGGTTTTTGTTTTTATAAGTGATATAAGCTTTTTTAGCATATTGCATTGCTGATGCTAAGTCGCCAGATTCGAGGTTAATAACAGCCATTTCTCTTAAAGCTGAAGCGAGCGTTTTTTCCTCGACCATACCTTTTGGCAAATCGATAGTTATTTGATAGAAAAATTCGGCCTGATCAAACTGCCTTAATCGTGTATATACCAGTCCCATTTGATTTGATGTTTTAGCAATCCCAAGCATGTTATTTACTTTTTTATAATATAAATATGCCTCATTTATATGTTCAAGTGATTTTTCATAAAGGTTAATATGACGATAAATAATACCCGCCCCTAGTAATGCCTTAGCAAAGCCAACAGGGTCGTCAATGTCTTTATGTATTTCTAATGCGCGAGTAGAATAATCAAGGGCTAAAACTAAGTTATCTAAATAACGGTGGGCTTCTGCTAGTGTATTTAAAGTACGCGCCATTAGCTTTAAATCACCTAAATTAGAATATACCTCTAAAGCTTTTGTATAAAAGTGAGCCGTTTGCTCTCTATTTTTGAGGCGTTTATACGACTGAGCTAATTTTTTATACGTTTCACCTAACTGTCTTTGTATTAATTCGTCTTCGTCAACAAGGTATTTTAAAGCAGATGTATATTGCGCGTTCGCGTTATTGTACTTTTTTTGTTCATAAAACGAATCCCCCTTAGTAAGGAGCACTTGCGCTATAAAAAAGTCATCGCCATACACAAGGGTTGTTGGTAATAGAGTTTCAATGCGGGTAGTAAGTTCGTCATAGCGTTTTTCTTCTAATAATATATTTATATAATTAATAGATGCCTTTATTTGGTTTCGTGAATCATTTAATTTGCTGTAGTAAACAGAGGATTGTAAAAAGTGCTCGAGAGATTCATTAATATTGTTATTTTTTTTATTCGCCCTACCTAGCAAGTTATGTAGCTTTGCGCTGAGTAACGTGTCATCAGCACTTTGCGCTTGTGACAACAACGACTTACTTAGTTCTATACTTGTTATAACGTCAGTATCTATAAGTAATTCAGCTCTTTTTAGCAGCCCTGCATTAGATTCATTAGTTAAACTGTATGAGGTGGTTTCTTGTGCGTAAGCGCTGTTTAAGCTAACAAACAAAGCAAAAAGCAAAGCTTTCACTAAAAATGTAAAATTATAAATTCGCTTTACAATGAAACTATGTATTTGCGAAGGTAAATCCATATTTCGCTTATGATTCAAGTAGGTATAAAATTCCATATTTACCATTTTAGTAATTTATTATTAATACAATTCAAAAGGCTGATGATAAAATATACAAACCGGCGCAATACATCAAGTATTGCTGCTATATGAATACTTTTAATTTATAACTTTAGCATAATTATGCATAGAGCAAGCCTAGCTTCTTAGTTTTAGTGTAACTAACACAATACCATGATCGGTACTTAAATCATCACGCTCAAATTCGGGGTTAATTAAGTGACGATCATAAGTATTATACTCAATCACCTCAAAAAAACTGCCAAGGTAGCTGGCATCAAACTCACAAGATAATAAAATATAATCAAGCACGGAGCTGCTCGCGCCATAATAATGTGTTGGTGCTCTTAAGGGCATAAGCTTAGTTGCATTAACATTTTTTGCTTCGTTTTCATCAGCTAAATCAAAAATGCTATTGCTTTCACTATCGCTTATTTCATCGCTAGTCATTGCCTCACCATTAGACAGTTCATCTTCGCTTAGCTGCGACTTAACAAACAAATCCCATGAATCATTTAAACAATATTTAGCGAGGTAGGTTTTAGCATCAAATGCAGGCGCAAAGCGTAGCGTACTTGTCAGTAAATGGCTTAATACGCCATCCGCAAGTTCATTATTAAAGTCCCCCATTAATAGCATGGGTTGCTGCGTAGCTTCACGGCGAGTAATCATTTGTATCATTAGTAATGTAGCTTCACTGCCACGCTGAATAGTTGAGCCCCACCCGCCCGCTACATTCGCTTTTAAAATTTCGATTATGTTTTGCTCAGGTGCAAGCTCTTTATTGTGTTCATCAACATTAATCATTGGGCGCTTAGATTTAAAGTGCACCACATAACAATCAGTATTGCCTATATGCGGCAGCGTTATAGTTGCTCTTAGTACTTTACGACTAAAAGTAAACTCACTATTAAGGCCAAGCGCATTTGCAAGCTCACTATCGTGCTCAACCACTGCTACTTCAACTATGGGGTATTTAGAGGCGATTGCCACTACAGGGCGTTTATAAATAAAGTCATCAATCACCTCTGGCGTATCCACTACAGCAAAGTAATTATAACCTTGCTCGCCTACTAGCTCTTTTAATGAGTCAATGCTAAACACTTCCTGAAAACCAATCACATCAGGGGCATGTTCTGTTAAGTAATCAACAATCCAACGCTGCTTTTTAGCCCACTGCTGCACAGTATAAATTTTCTCAAACTCATAGTATGCATTGGGCGGCTCAAGATAGTTAAACAGGTTAAATGTGGCTATTTTTAGTTGGGTGTTAATAATTCCAGATTCATCACTTTTTAAATCTGTATCTAACTGTTTAAGATATTGATTGCTGATGGGGTTCGCCTAAGTAAAGTTGAAAGTGTTGCTGGCTTATAAACTATCATTTTATTACATGTTTACGTAATAAATCAGCCAGCTTAATTGTAATTTTATGCACTCTTTTATTTTAGTCTTTATTATATCCCTCAATAAATAGCATTAACGTGCTTAACCATATAAAATTCGCGGCAATTAAATATGAGCGAAGCGACATTGTAATGAGTAGAAAGATTGAACTATTAGCCCCAGGCGGTGATGTTAACGCGGTAAAAGCCGCCATTGTAGCCGGTGCTAATGCGGTTTATTGTGGATTAGATACCTTTAATGCACGTAACCGAGCGTCTAATCTTTCGTTTGATGAGCTTAACGGCGCACTTCGCCTAGCCCATGAATACGGCTGTGAAATATTTTTAACACTTAATGTAGTTATATTAGAGCATGAAATGGGCGCGCTATTTAAGCTACTTAACCAACTCGTAAATACCACGCTCGATGGCATTATTGTGCAAGATTTAGGGTTGTTCAATATAGTTAAAAAGCACTTTCCTACTTTGCATATTCACGCATCAACTCAGTTAACCACCCATAACGAATCACAGGTTGAGTTTTTAGCGCGCATTGGCGCTACACGTGTAAATTTATCGCGCGAGCTTAACTTAACTGAAATTAAAATATTGACCGACGTAGCGCACAAATGCGATGTATTAACCGAGGTGTTTGTACATGGTGCATTGTGTATTGCGTTTTCGGGGCAATGTTATTCAAGCTCAGTAAGTGTGGGTAACTCAGGTAACCGTGGTCGTTGCTCACAGGCATGTCGTGATGAATACGAGCCAACCGCCATGGGTAACAAACATCCGTTAAACTTAAAAGATAATTCAGCCTATTTTGATTTACCGGAGTTGGTAGCCGCGGGTGTTGACTCGTTAAAAGTAGAAGGCCGCATTAAAGGTGCTAACTACGTACATACCGTTATTGATAGCTGGCGCAAACAAATAGATACCTTTGTACAAACAGGTAATTTAATTGAAGATGATTCAAGCTTATACAAAGTATTTAACCGTAATTTTACTAATAAGTTTTTGCAAGGTGACATGACAAAAAACATGTTTACCGACAACCCGCGCGACCATAGCTTTGATCACGCTAACGAAAAGAGTAACGCGATTTCGGTTGTGCAAATTTACGATGCACAACAAGAGCTCGCCGCAGAAAAAAATGACATTGATACGTTAGTTAAAAAGAAAATTGAGTTTTTAGATATTTCAAAGCGAGAACTACGCTTTGAGTTTAGCGGCCAATTAAACCAGCCATTTACAGTAACACTGACAATAAACGATAAACACGACAACACCCTAGCAGAGCAAAGCGCTCTGCAACCTCTACGCTTTGAAGTTCAATCGCAAATGCCTATGCAAACCGCCGATAAATCGATTGTGGACATTGCAGCTATTGATAAACGCTTTAAAACCTTTAGTAATGCCAATTTTGAAATTAAAAATATGGATTACTCAAACTTAGGCAACAACTTGAGCATTCCGTTTAAAGAGCTTGCCCGTATTAAAAAGCAAGTCGCGTTTTTATTAAACGAAGGCAAAGACGTACTCGCCCCTGTTGAACTGCCAAAACTAGTAAACCACCCTAAAGCCGATAACAAAACAACACTCTCTATTTTAATATCGGACATAAAAGACGTTCATCTATGTGATTTAACAGATGGCGATGTTTACTTTAAATTACCAGAGAGCTTTAGAACCGATAACGATAAATACATTAATGTATTTTTAGAGCACCCACATTTAATTCCGTGGTTTCCGGCGGTGTTAATTGGTAAAGATTTTGAAGAAGCGGTACGTTTGCTCGAGGTTGTAAAACCTAAGCTTATTATTAGTAACAACACAGGCGTTGCATTTAAAGCAGTACAAATGGGTATTGACTGGATTGCAGGCCCGTTGTTAAACACCACAAACTCTTATGCGTTACTAACACTACAAGAAGATTTAAACGCAAAAGGCGCGTTTATTTCAAACGAAATAAACAAACCACAAATGCGTAATATTAAACGCCCTAACAATTTTAAAATGATGTACAGCATTTATCATCCAATACTAATGATGACTAGCCGACAATGTTTTTTCCAGCAAACAGTAGGATGTAAAAAACCACGTATTGACGCAAGCTGTATGCTGAGCTGTAAAAAAGAAACCACCGTTACCAATGTTAAAGGTATTAGCTTTGCTATTGATAAACAAAAAGGCGGCTACCCAAGTATTTACAACCATGAGCAATTTTTAAACATGGATATTGTGAGTGACTTTGCCGACAAATTTGACGAATTTATGATTGATTTAACCGACATTGGCTCAGGCGATAAAGAAAAACTGGATAAAGCCGTGTTACTTGCGCATTTTCAAGATTTAATTAACGGGCAAACACAAGCGGTTGAACACTTAAATAGCTTGGTTAAAGTACAAACCCGCCAGCAGTATGTTGAAGGCCTAAACAGCTAAGGTAACTAACATGACATTGCCATTATTATATTCATTACAACACTGCCCATACGCAATGCGTGCACGAATGGGTATTTTAATGGCAGAGCAACAAATACTTCTACGCGCTATAAAAACTAAAAATAAACCGCCGCATCTGTTGCAAATATCGCCTAAAGGCACTGTGCCTGTTTTATTACTGCCTAATAACCAAGTTATAGATGAAAGCCTCGATATAATGCTGTGGGCTTTAAAGCAAAACGATCCGCATAATTTACTGCATACTCAAGACCCATTAGCACTTGAGCGCATGCTTGAGTTAATTAAGCTAAACGACACGCAATTTAAACCGGTGCTCGAAAAGTACAAATTTTATGCTCGTACAAAAGACATGGCACAAATTTATTATCAAAAAGCCTGCGAAGAGTTTATTAAGCAATTTGAAGTAAAACTAACCACGCATAAATACTTAATAGGCGATGAAAAAAGTCTAGCCGATTATGCCCTGCTGCCATTTATTAGACAGTTTGCCCGCGTAGATAAACACTGGTACTTACAAAGTGAATATACGCATGTTCGTGCATGGTTAAACGAGTTTTTACACGCCCCTATTTTCACCAAAGTCATGGCCAAATTTGATTTGTATATGGACTGCGGCGAAGAGTTTTTATACGGCGTTAAAAAGTCTTAACTTAGCCTTTGTTTTATAAGGAATTACATTACTTTAACTAGCTGTAAATCTCAGCATTGAATTATTCTCATCATCGGATTTAAGCCCTATATTTACGCTATACTGCCCTCCCCATTATTAACAAACGCTATGCATTATGAACTACTCAAACTTTGGCACTAAATTTACACAACCCAACGGCATTACCCAATTAATGGAAGACTTAGGCGGGGCTAAAAACAGTAACAATCCTAATATTGTTATGCTGGGTGGCGGTAATCCCGCATTAGTACCACAAGTAAATGAGGTTTTTTTAAGTGAATTACAAAAACTTGTTGCCAGCAATAAAGTATCGCAAGTATTTGGGCTTTACGATGGCCCAACCGGTAACGACGAGTTTAGAGCTGCATTAGCTGGCCAGCTAAGTAAAGAGTACGCATGGGATATTAGCGCTGATAACGTAGCACTCGGTAATGGCAGTCAAGCTAACTTTTTTGTGCTGTTTAATATGTTGGCAGGCGAAATGCCGGATGGCAGCCAAAAAAAGATTTTATTCCCCCTCGCGCCAGAGTACATAGGTTATGCCGATCAAGGTTTATCGGCTGATATGTTTGTTGCCATAAAGCCTGATATCGAAATTTTAAATACAGGCAACACATCAAAACAGTTTAAATACGTCATTGATTTTAAAGCAGTTGAGAAAACACTAGCAAACGACAGCAGTATAAGCGCGCTGTGCGTATCACGCCCAACCAACCCAACAGGTAATGTAATTACTGACGATGAAGTAAAACACCTTGATTTGCTTGCTAAGCAATATGGCATTCCACTCATTATTGATAACGCATATGGCGATCCGTTCCCAGGTTGTATTTACACCGATGCAAACCTAACGTGGAACTCAAATATAATTTTATGTATGTCACTTTCAAAACTGGGCCTACCGGGTTTACGCAGCGGTATTGTAGTTGCAAACAATGAGATTATTAAAGCAATTGGCCGCGTAAACGGCAGCATGGTGTTATCGCCAAATAGTATTGGCCCAAGCTTAGTGACACGCTTAATTAACGACAACGAACTACTGCCACTGTGCCGCAACGTTGTACTGCCTTTTTATCGTAATAAAGCACACATAGCGATTGAGTTGTTTGACGAAGTATTTGCCGAACTGCCTGTTTATTTGCACAAAGTTGAAGGTGCATTTTTTATGTGGCTGTGGTTTAAAGATACAAAAATAACAAGCGAGGTGTTGTATCAACAACTTAAAGAGCAAGACGTGTTTGTGATCCCAGGTCACAACTTTTTTATCGGCATTGACGATGATTGGGCGCACAAGCACGAGTGTATCCGTATTAACTATGCTACCGATGCAGATACCCTAAAAAAAGGCTTAGAAGCGATTAAAAGCCTAATAAAGTAAATATACTGATGCCGATATAAATATCGGCATCATTCATTTAATTCGCTTATATATTCGTTTAAAATTCATGCAAACGCACTGTATCCCCTTTAAATTTATATACAAGTTGATATCCTACGCGCCCTTTTTTAACATATGCTTATTAAAAAAGAACCAGTCAAGGAGCGAATACAGCTGCAAGGCACTTACTGTAAGTGACAGCTTTAACACAATCGGCATCGCGTATAAATATTGGTTTTAAACGTAAGATGTAACTTTAAATAGCAACATGCAATAGCACTATTAAGGTCAATTATGCGATTAGGACCAGGACTACTTGTCACCGCTGCCTTCATTGGACCAGGGACCATTACTACCGCAAGCGTAGCAGGTGCAAACTTTGGTTTTGCACTTATATGGACATTACTGTTTTCAGTAGTTGCCACTATATTATTACAATCTATGGCGGCGCGCCTTGGCGTTGCCACCGGGCAAGATTTAGCTCAAGCGCTCAGAGCACATATTCAAACGCCTTTATTTAAATCTTTAGCTATATTTTTAGTCATCAGCGCCATTGGTGTGGGCAGTGCAGCTTATGAAGCGGGTAACTTAAGTGGCGCTAGCATGGGATTAATTGAAATATTCCCTCAAGTTAGCTCCCAACTATGGACACCACTTATTGCTTTTTTTAGTGCAGCTTTACTGTATAGCGGCAAACATAAAGTGGTTGAAAACGCGCTAATTTTACTCGTTATTTTAATGAGCTTAGTGTTTATCTCAACACTTGTAATGGCAGCGCCTTCACTGGGTGATGTATTTGCTGGTTTTATTCCTAGTATGCCTGAAGGCTCTATTACAACCATACTAGCTTTAGTTGGCACTACCATTGTGCCGTATAACTTATTTTTGCACTCCGGCGTACTCGCTGCTAGACACGACAGTAACAGCGACATGCAAAAAATGATTAAACAAACAAATGTTGATACAGGCCTATCAATCACTTTGGGCGGTGTGATCACTTTAGCTATTTTATCTACAGCTTCAGTTGCATTTTATGGCACCGATGCTGGGCAAATTAGTGCGGCTAACATGGCCGTGCAACTAGAGCCATTGCTTGGCGACGCCGCTCATTACTTTTTTGCTATTGGCTTGTTTGCAGCAGGTTTAACAAGCGCTATTACAGCGCCACTTGCCGGTGCTTACGCCGTATGTGGCATGTTAGGTTGGTCAAACGATATGGGTAACTTACGCTTTAAAGGCGTTGCTATTATTATTTTATTGTTTGGTACTGCGGTGGCGTCACTCGGTTTAGACCCTGTCGCGGTAATTATATTCGCACAAGCGGCTAACGGGTTATTACTCCCTATTGTTAGCACCTACCTTGTATGGCTGGTTAATCAAAAAGGGGTTATGGGAAACTACACTAACTCTTTGGCTTTAAACCTAGTCACCCTACCCGTTTTAATCCTAATTTTTGGGCTAAGTAGCTACAAACTAATTAGTTTAATTTTTTAATTAAACTCTAAAAATCATATTTAAAGGCCGCTGTTTACAATAAACAGCAGCCTTTATTTGTTAATCATCAAATAACGTATCAACCGTACTTATATTCACACATCAACACGCTTTTTGGGTTTTAGCTGTCTTAAATAATTGCGAAAACGCAAAACCACCTACCGCGCCTGCAAGCAGTTGAGTATAAAAACCCCAGCCTCTTGCGCCCGCTATAATATGAATATTCATAATTGATTCAATGGCGATTAACACAATAGCAAATGCCACAATGCCAGCAATAACAAATAGCTGAGTACTGTATTTTTGAACCTTTTTATTAAGCTTTGTTGTAGCAAAAAAAGCGATGGCAAGTGCCACAGCAATAATAGCCCCGTAGGTAGGTAGCAAGCCTAACCAATCATCAAGCGTTAAACTAGCCCGATCACTAAAGCCCACCACTACACCTACATTAACTAATTCATTGACAACGTATTGGCTATGAAACAAGCTAGCAAGTGTGAATGTAAGTAACCAAGAAACTAAAAATGAAGGCAATATACGTGTTAAAAACGACATGGTTATCTCAACTTAAAATAAAGCTTTTTTATTATACTAGCCATGCTAGCAAAGGCTTGCCCCGTAAACAATGTATCTCTTTTTTTACTCTGCTTTCGCTTCTTTCGTTTTCTGTTAATGCAGATGCAACGTTACCAAAGGAGCAATACAGTACAAAAACACTGGCTACGCAATTACAGTCACCATGGAGCATGGTTGAACTACCAAACGGCACATGGCTAATTACAGAGCGTGATGGCCACGTAGTTATAGTTAAAAACAACGTGCAATCAAGAGTAAAACTAGATCTGATCGGTTTGTACGTTGCAGGCCAAGGTGGCTTACTCGACATTGTGTTATCACCAGATTATAACGACTCCAAAGAAGTTATTTTTACCTATGCCCAAGGTGAAGCAAGCGCAAACAGGCTTGTTGTTGCCAAAGCCACGTTTAATGGCACTAGCTTTTCAAAGCCTAATGTTATTTTTAAAGTAGCGACTGATAAAAACACACCGCAACATTACGCAGGACGCGCCCTTATCCTACCCGACAATACATTATTAGTTTCAACGGGCGATGGGTTTGACTTTAGAGAGCAAGCACAAATTATCACCAGCCAACTTGGTAAAATATTACGTATAAACCTAGATGGCACCATTCCAACAGATAACCCATTTATTAATCATAAAAACCTAAATGCACATGCTGTCTACTCACTTGGTCATCGTAACCCTCAAGGCTTAGTTTATGATTACGATACGCAGCAAACTGTTAGCCACGAACACGGCCCAGCAGGCGGTGACGAGCTAAACTACTTAACCGCTGGGACTAATTTCGGCTGGCCGGTAATCACCTATGGCAAAGATTACTCGCAAGCGCGTATTTCACCCTTTACCGAATATAAAGGCATGCAAAAACCAAGTGTTAATTGGACGCCATCAATAGCGCCGTCAGGCATGGCGTATTACGGCTCTAAACATGCAGCTTTTCCTTCATTGCAACAACATGTGCTTATCACTACTCTTGTTGATAAAAAGCTCTACAGCGTTAATCTGGTAAGTGGTCAATTTACGCAGTCTCACGTATTTCCAGAAGCCGCAGGCAGGTTAAGAGATGTGTTTATAACTGATAAAGGTAACGTAGCGGTATTAACTGACGGTAAAGAGGCAAAGCTAATGTTGTTTCAAGAAAATTAATTCACAAAGAGGATTAGAGGCGCTTCGCTTTTAGAGGATAAAAGCGGTTTCAATAGGCCGTATTAATAAATTTAAGAACTCTGTTGGGTGGCGCCTCCGGCTTAACTAACCTACCTTTTTACGTAGGTCGGATAAGTGGCGAAGCCACGCCATCCGTCATAAATAGTAAATTAACATCGGACAACCCAACTTACCACGTGCTTTAGGACTTGACGTCTGAAGTCAAGATTTACCCCTTTGGTTTGCAGCTTTTTGGGTGATTCATTATTTATAATAATTCACTCTTCATGCTGTTTTTATTGGCTTTTTTCGTAATAATTAGGATGGGTGTCATCCTAATTATCGTTCACTAAACTGCAAAAAATAGGATGCGTGTCAATATTATTCTGCAATTGCGTAGCAAGCTGGCGGGATTTTTGGAACAAAAAGCGTGACAGTTTGCGGAGTCAAATTGCAGCTGCTTGTTAGGCATTAATTACGAATACTGCTTTGCTAAACTCAATATATCGTTAATTTTAACACGGACATATTTAAGAAATATATTGATCTCACTTAGCTCGAGATTCTTCTGATTTGTTGTAATGCTTGATGGTGTCGCATGCAAAAGCTTACTTGTGTACGAATAGATATATTCATACTCATCACCTAAGTCGACTTTTTTTGCCATATCACACCAGTTCCAACGCTTAGGGATAAGAAGTTTAATATCGTCAGGTATTGAAGACAAAAAACTAGTCTTTTCGTTTTCAAGCTCAGCAATGGAGCTTGTAATAATTGGTAACTGTTTATTTTCAACTAAATGAGCTTGAAAACTATATCCATTTGATTTTGCTTGCTCAGCATAAATAGAGAAATGTCGATCGGCTTTATCATCAATCTTTTTCATTACGAAAGAGCTTAGATTAAAAGCTTCTTTCTCTTTTATCTTAGGATCAATAATATCATTAAGCTTTTTAAGCTCCTCGTCCATTATTGATTTTTCTTCGCTTTCAAACTTTTTCAAGAGTAGAACCTCTCGCTCAGTTTGAACTTTGCAATCCTGCCAATACCTCAGCTGGGTTTCAATTAATCGGCTGTAGTAAACCAAACCATACCGTGAATCCATCTTAAACAATAGCAACCAAACAGACATCTCAAAAATGTATCTCGTCACTGCTAATATGCTCATGGTTTCTATGTAGTTAAAATTCTGCTCTGTAAACAATCTTAACTTAACTAAGCTATCTCCCATTACCGAGCGACACCATGAATCAGCGTCAAACTTCATCTTTTCAGTAACTTCGGCATCTTTCCGAATCCTTAAAGCCTCGTCATTAAGCAGTGGTTGGAGTTCTGTTATAAGCGTTACTAAAGTCGATGTTTGACCTTCTATATTTAAATTCATAATCATCTCGGTGATGCCTAACGCCCAAATCAGGTGCGCCGTAGGCGTCACCTGGATTTGCTTGTTAAATGCGGTTGCAGTAAATCAGCGTCCCATTGTCATCCCTAATGCCAGCATGCGTGTTTTTACATCATCAGCACCGTATACAGCGACTTCTGTTTCTCCCTCTTCTTCTAGGTATGAGTTAACATACTGTATGTCTTTACTTTGCTCTTTACCCTTAAATGTGAATGAGAATGTTGCTGCACAAGTATAGCGATCTAACTTTTCATCATAGTCAGTAGTTTTGATCCTTGTTACTTCAAGATCGTCAACTAAACCCTTCGAAAATAGTTCCTGACCCCATCGTGCCTTTTGAACCTCATTTGTAATTATACTGACAACAGTATCTTTAACATCGCTGTCTGTGCAATCTGATGTACCTCCACCGCAACCAGTCAAAATAGCGGCTGCAAGAACACTGATAGATACTGCTTTTACATGATTGAACATTACTTCTTTCCTTAGAACAACATTATGTTGTAGTTGATGGTTGATTAAGCATTTAACGCTTTGCTAAGGGGCAATTGACTGTTGGCTAAACTTGCGCGAAGCGCCAAGCCAACTGTTAATTGTCCCAGTGAGTTTACGAACGAACTTTAGCAACTTGTTAAGCCTCATTTGCCAACAAGTTCTTTAATGCTTTTTACTACCAAATCGCGGTCTGCGATATGCAGGTGGTGTTTTTCTGATTCCGAATAGATAATGCGGCTATTAGTGGATAAATTTTTGAAGTAACTTTCTGCACCAGCGTATAAGGAATCCATGGTATTTGCTATTTCATCGGGAACAAAAGGTGGATCGTATCGTTTACCTGTTTGCTTTGAGCGTACAACTATTACTGGTTTGTCTCCGTAATTTGAGGCGTCAGCTAATATTTTATAGCTTTTCATATGGTCTACATTTTCAGGAACCCTTTCAAACATTGGGTCATAAACACTTTGCTCAAATTTATAAAAACGCTCTAATTTTTCATTATCTGTTTTAAAGTTTATAGGCCATCTAGTACCCATTGTATAAAAATACCCAAGTGGTGGTGGGTCAATAAGTACAGCTCCCATGACTTCTTGTGGATAAAGGTTATTGTATGCGGCGACTATATAAGAAGCATATGAACCACCAGCAAAATAATACGGTGCTTTGATATTAGCATTTTGAAGCAAATTTCTGAGCCTACTTGCCATATCATTAACAGTGAATGGAATTACACCTTTTTCACTTTTACCCAATCCAGCTCGGTCATATAAACAAATACTAAAATCGTTTTTTAATCGTTTTATATTTTCTAACCAAACACCATCTGAACCAGAACGCCCAAAACCCTGCTCAAGTATTAATTGTGGCTTCTCATTTTCGTAACACTCAAGATAAAGCTTAAATCCACCAACATCATATAATCCTGATTTTGTTGGCTTCATTTCTAGCTCTGTAGCCAGCGCACCAAAACTAATAAAAATTGAACATAACAATATAATTGATTTCATTTAGACTCCATTCTCTCGATGAGGTTTAACAACTTTGTATCCGACATTTGTCGCTTTATAAACCGACAAATGTCCAAATATTACAAAGATTCTAATTTAACCAGCTAATAAGGACTTGTAAACAACTAGTTAGCCGATATTTAAGTTTCCTTGATGTAGAAATACCCCAAAATGGTAGAGATCAGTAATATCGGACAAAAAAGTAATGAGCTATAAAAATAGGTGTAAGCGATATTATTAATAAGATGACTTGAATTTTTTCTTTAAGTTTTTACCTTTAACCTAAATCAAAAAAGCCGCTGTTTATTGCAAATAGCGGCTTTCGTCTTAAGATTTACAAGCTTAAAGCTTGCTTAACTTAAACTTGATTTTTATTGCTTACCAATTACTTCAAGTCCACCCATGTATGGGCGTAATACTTCTGGTACTACTACTGAACCATCGGCTTGTTGGTAGTTTTCTAGTATAGCTACTAGTGTACGGCCAACAGCTAAGCCTGAACCATTTAGTGTATGTAGTAACTCTGGCTTTTTAACACCTTCACGGCGAAAACGTGCTTGCATTCTGCGTGCCTGAAAATCAGCCATGTTTGAACATGATGAAATTTCGCGGTATGTGTCTTGCGCAGGTAACCATACTTCTAAATCGTATGTTTTCGCTGAACCAAAGCCCATGTCGCCCATACATAAAATTACTTTACGGTACGGAAGTTCAAGCGCTTGTAGTATTTGCTCTGCGTGACCTGTTAACTCTTCAAGCGTTGCCATTGAGTCTTCTGGCTTTACAAGTTGTACAAGTTCAACTTTATCAAACTGGTGTTGACGAATTAAGCCACGTGTATCGCGACCATAGCTGCCTGCTTCACTTCTGAAACACGGAGTGTGGGCAACTAAGCGAATTGGTAAATCGCTTTCGTCGTAAATTTCGTCGCGGGCGCTGTTTGTAAGCGGTACTTCAGCTGTAGGAATTAAGCTAAAGCCGGCTTGTTGTTCACCATCGTCATTTACAAGGCCTAATGTATGAAACAAATCGCCTGCAAACTTAGGTAACTGACTTGTGCCGTAAAGGCTTGCACTATTTACTAAGTACGGTACATACATTTCTGTGTAGCCGTTTTTGTCAGCGTGCGTATCTAGCATAAATTGCGTTAGTGCACGGTGCATACGCGCTACTTGGCCGCGCATTACAGTAAAGCGTGCGCCACTAATTTTAACGCCCATTTCAAAGTCTAAGCCGTTTAGGTCTTGGCCTACATCAACGTGGTCTTTAACTTCAAAATCAAACTTTTTAGGTGTGCCCCACGTTAAAATTTCAACGTTGTCGTCTTCGTCTTTACCTTCAGGTACTGACTCGTCTGGCAAGTTTGGAATTGCTAAAGCAATGTCGTTAATTGCGGCTAATACTTCATCTTGCTCTGTTTTAGCGGCATCTAGCTCACTGCCTAAGTTAGCCACTGCATCAAGTAGAGGCTGTGCGTCTTCGCCTTTAGCTTTGGCTTGACCAATTGCTTTTGCGCTTGCATTACGTTGACTTTGAAGTTCTTGCGTTTTTACTTGTAATGTTTTGCGTTTTTCTTCAAGTGCCGTTACCGTCGCTACATCGAGTTCGTAACCGCGAGCTGCTAAACGTGCTGCAGTTTGTTCGATGTCTTGACGTAAAAATTTAGAATCTAACATGTTAGTTTTTTAACCTTTTTGCATTACTAGCTGAAGGCCCAGCCAAGCCATAAAAATACACACCATCACGTTTAAGATGATATTGAGGGCCATTTTAATAAAGTGACCTTGTTGTAATAACAACAACGAGTCCATTGAGAATGTTGAAAAGGTGGTTAATGCACCTAAAAAGCCAATACCGATAAGGGTTTTGGCGGGGCTTGCGGTGATAATTTCTTTATCTATCAAACCGTACAAAATGCCCATTAACAATGAACCCAGAATATTAACCGTCAACGTGCCAAAAGGGAATCCCCTACCGAGGAGTTTTAGCATGCTTTCGCTAATAAAAAACCGTAAACACGCACCTGAGGCTCCGCCAAGGGCGATCATCATATAAAGTTTAATCATTTTCGTACCGTTTAAGTGGGCTTTGCGCATCGCGCTCTTTTAGGTAATCGAGTTTTTGTTTAATTTTTTGCTCAAGGCCGCGCTCGCTCGGTAAGTAATATTCTTTGCCTTCCATTTCTGGTGGTAAATATTTTTCACCTGCGGCAAATGCGCCTTCTTCGTTATGCGCATAACGGTACTCAGCGCCGTAACCTAGGTCTTTCATTAAGTTGGTTGGCGCATTGCGTAAATGCCCTGGCACGGGGTAACTTGGCTCGTTTTGAGCATCTGCTTTGGCTTGATTAAACGCCATATACACCGCATTACTTTTAGGTGCGCTGGCTAAGTACAATGTAGCTTGTGCAATTGCACGTTCGCCCTCGCTTGGGCCTACTCGTTGAAATATATCCCACGCGTTTAAAGCCACTTCCATCGCACGCGGATCGGCGTTACCAATGTCTTCTGTAGCTATGGCAAGTAAACGCCTTGCTACATACAAAGGGTCGCCACCACCGGCTAAAATTCGGCAATACCAATACAGTGCACCGTCGGGGGAGCTACCTCGTACTGATTTATGAAAGGCCGATATTAAATCGTAAAACTCATCTCCGCCTTTATCGTATTTAGCTAAATGCGTTGGTAACACTTGGCTAAGTACGTGCTCATCTACGTTGTATTGACCGTTTTGCTCGGACGTTAAGTCAACTGCTTGTTCAAGTAAATTAAGTACTTTACGCGCATCGCCGCCACTTGCTTGGCAAAGTGCCTTTTTAGCGTTGTCGGCAATAGTGATGTGTTTTTGGCTTAGCTGCTCGTCTTGTTTAAGTGCGCGCTCTATTACGGTGTATAAGTCGGTATCGGCAAGCGATTTTAAAACATACACGCGTGCACGCGACAATATAGCGTTGTTAAGGGCAAACGATGGGTTTTCTGTGGTTGCACCTACAAATATAAAGGTGCCGTCTTCTATGTGCGGTAAAAAGGCATCTTGTTGGGATTTATTAAAGCGATGAACTTCGTCAACAAACATAAGGGTGCGTTGGCCACGGCTTTCTAGGTTGTCCCGCGCTTGCGTTACGCTGTCGCGTATATCTTTTACGCCTGCAGTTACCGCCGACATTTGAATAAGTGAGGCATCAGCATGGTTGGCAATTATTTGCGCAAGTGTGGTTTTACCTACACCAGGCGGGCCCCATAAAATTAAACTATGGCATCGCCCCGCGACAATTGCTTGATGCAGTGGTTTATCAGCGCTTAATAAGTGCTGCTGACCAATGTATTCATCAAGCGTTGTAGGGCGCATACGCGCAGCAAGTGGGCGTACATCGGGCCCAAAATTAAAACCTAAATTACTCACCGTTACTCTGATCGTCTATTTCAACACCTTCAGGAGGCGTAAATTCAAAAGTGCTTTGATCAAGCGGTGTATTAACTTGGGCATTGTTAAACGTAAATGACGATAGCTGCCCTGAGTTGTCGGTAACCACTAGTTTAGCAAGCCCTTGCTCGTTACCCGCAAATGCTATATCAAGTTGTTCTACTTGGCTTTCTACGCCTTTATTTGGCGTTACGCTAAAGCCTGTACTTGTTGCAAGTACGCTGTATTTTTCCCACTGTGCTGGGTCTTTTGATGTCAGTAGCACAAATGGTGTTGAGTCGATTAGGCTGCTGGTTTTCATAATCGTTACTTGCTCAGCAAAGCTGTCGAAGTAATAGGTTTTATCACCGTTTGATACAAATAACGTATCGTCTGGATTAGTTTGCTGCCAGCGAATCATCATAGGCTGTTGAAGCGCTATTGTGCCCTCGCCTTGCATAACTGCTTGGCCTTCTTTGTCTGTTACTTGTTGTGCAAACTGCGCTTTAAAGCTTTTTAAAGTGGCAAGTCTGTCTTGTAATGCTTGGCTGTCGTCAGCAAAGCTTGGTGCGGCAAGTACGCTGCCTAACACTAATAATAAGGCGTTAACTTTTTTCATGAATTTGCTCCATTAGGTACTAATACATCGCGAGCACCGTTATGACCTGGTGAACTCACGATACCCGATGTTTCCATTTGTTCTACTAAACGTGCTGCGCGGTTATAGCCAACACGTAATTTACGTTGCACTGACGATACAGATACTTTGCCGGTTTCAATTACAAACGACACAGCTTCGTCGTATAACGGATCAGATTCTTCATCTGCATTTTCGCTAGCTTCACCCGGTAATAAAATATCTTCAGTGGCATCGCCATTGAGTATTTCGTCAATGTAATTTGGTTTAGCACGTGCTTTCCAATCGTTTACTACGGCGTGTACTTCGTGGTCGTCTACAAACGCGCCATGCACACGCTCTGGTACGCTAGTGCCTGGCGGTAAATAAAGCATGTCGCCCATGCCTAGTAAGTTTTCTGCGCCTTGTTGGTCAAGTATTGTCCGTGAATCTATTTTGCTCGATACCTGAAACGCCATACGTGTTGGAATATTAGCTTTAATTAAGCCGGTAATTACATCAACTGACGGGCGCTGCGTAGCAAGCACTAAGTGAATCCCTGCCGCACGTGCTTTTTGAGCAATACGTGCAATAAGTTCTTCTACTTTTTTACCTACAATCATCATCATGTCGGCAAATTCGTCTATTACTACAACAATACTTGGTAATTTACCTAGCTCGTCGGGGCCTTCTTTCATGCCATCGGTGTCTTTAAATAATGGATCAAGAATTGGGTAACCCGCTTCATTGGCTTCAAGCACTTTTTGGTTGTAACCTTTTAAGTTACGCACACCCAATGCTGACATTAATTTATAACGACGTTCCATTTCGCCTACACACCAACGCAGTGCGTTAGCAGCTTCTTTCATATCGGTAACTACTTCACACAATAAATGCGGAATGCCTTCGTATACTGAAAGCTCAAGCATTTTAGGGTCAATCATGATCATACGTACATCGTCAGGACCCGATTTGTAAAGCAAGCTTACTATCATGACATTAACGCCCACTGATTTACCTGAACCAGTTGTACCGGCTACCAATAAATGTGGCATTTTACCTAAGTCAGCACATACCGGCTGACCAGCAATGTCTTTACCAAGCACCATGGTAAGAGGCGACGGATTTTGCTCAAATTTAGGGGCGTTTATTACTTCTGATAAACGAACTATTTCACGGTGTTTATTTGGAAGCTCAATACCAACATAGGTTTTACCTGGGATAACTTCTACAACACGTACACTAATTGCCGAAAGCGAACGGGCTAAATCTTTAGCTAAGCCTGTAATTTTAGACACTTTAATACCTGGCGCTAAATCTAGCTCAAAACGCGTAACAACGGGGCCTGGGTATACCGCTACTACGGTTGCTTGTACGTTAAAGTCGAGAAGTTTTGTCTCTACTAGGCGCGATACGCTATCAAGCTCTTCTTGCGAAATTGGGTTTTTAGCTTTATCCGGTCTGTCGAGTAAATCGAGCGATGGTAATGGCCCCGGTGGTGGCTCTTGCGTTAATAATTGCTCAAACTTTTCTTTTGCCGTTGGTGGTGGTTGATATTGCGCTTTTGGTTTAGGCATTGGTCTTGCTGGCGATACCACCGTTGTAACTGGTTTTTCAGGTTCCACAACTGGGCTTTGATCAAGCGCATTTAATGCAGCTGCCGTGTCCATTGGTTCGTCATCTATTGCGCTAAAGCCAATTTCTTGATCGAGTATATCGTCAAGTTCATCAAACGGCATAAAGTCATCACTAATTTGTGGTTCACTAAATGGTGTTTGAGGCTTATCTATTGCTTTTTGTTGATCTGCTTTTTTAGCTGATGTAGGCAGCTCTATTTGCTCTTTTATATCGTCTTCAAAATGGGCGTCTGCTTCATCGTTATTATTTACTTTACCTGCAGTGTGTTCTCGGTGCATCCAGCCTTTTGCATACGATACAACATAGCGATAAAGCCTAACCATTAAATCGCCAAGGTAATCTACAAAATCAACCCACGATACTCCCGTCAATAAGGTAAGCCCAGCAAAAAAGAAACACAGCAATAATATAGATGTACCGGTAAAGTTAAACGCAGGCATCATGGCTGATGCAATAACATCGCCCACTACCCCACCCGATGAAAAGTTATAAATATCGTCGAAATTAATACTACTAATAGCGGTAGCTGAGGTAATAAATAAAGCAAAACCAATAACTCGCAGCGCTAAGGTAGTGTAATCAAGCTGTAAAATGCGGTGAGGTTGTTTAAATAGCAAGTAGCCAAATAGCTGAATGGCCGCTGGCACTAAGTAAGCCAACCAACCAAAGGTGAGTAATAAAATGTCGGCTATCCATGCACCGGCTGCTCCTGTGATGTTGCTTACTTCGCTAAAACTAGTTTGCGACCATGCAGCATCTGCTGGATCAAAGCTGATCAAGGCACATAAAATAAATATTGCCGTAAAGGTACTGATAATCAGCCCTGTTTCTAATAGTCTTTGCACACCGTTTAGGCGCATAGTTCCCTATTCCTCTTTATTATTCTATTTTTATTCACACTTACTTAGCAGTGAAATACCTTAGCAGGAAATGCAATTTGTTGCACTTTATCTTAACCTTGATGGCCTGATTATGAACAAGTTTTTATAATTTGAGCTTATATAAGCAAATGACGCAGTTAATATAAATAACCTCAAGTAATATAAGGACGAATAATTACGCCTTCTTCACCTTTTACTTCTTCCATTACTACATAAGTTCGGCTTTCACTTACGTTTGGCAGTTTCAATAGTATGTCGCCTAATACGCCACGGTATTCTGACATATCATTTACGCGCGTTTTAAGTAAAAAATCGAAATTACCCGATACTAAATGACATTCGATAATTTCTTCGTGCTTTTTAACCGCAGCACTAAACTCATCAAATACGTCGGGAGATGTTTTAGTAATCGTTACTTCTACATACACCGATAAACCTTGCCCAAGCTTAGCGGGATCGACCACCGCTTTATAGCCAAGTATATAACCTTCCCGTTCTAGCTTTTTTACTCGCTCCAAGCAGGGTGTGGCGCTTAGGCCAACTCGTCTGGCCAGTTCTACGTTCGACAAACGTCCATCGTGTTGTAATTCCATTAAAATTTTACGGTCAATTCTATCTAATAATTGATGCATAGTACCAACTAGTTTTTTATGCTGTTTATTTTTATTATCTAGATGATAACACTAGATTTGAGTTTAAAAAAGGTGAGACACACGGGCTTATGATGAATATAATAGTGGAAAATGTTAATCCGTTCTTAATAAGGCAAATGATATGATTATTGGTGTTCCTAAAGAAATTAAAAACCATGAATACCGTGTAGGTATGGTTCCTGCAAGTGTTCGTGAATTAGTAAACCACGGTCACCAAGTGATTGTAGAAACTGATGCAGGCATGGGCATTGGTTTTACTAACGAAGATTACACACAAGCGGGTGCTGAAATTTTAGCAACTGCTGCTGATGTTTTTGCTAAAGCAGACATGATTGTAAAGGTAAAAGAGCCGCAAGCTGTTGAACGTGCAATGCTACGTGAAGACCAAATTCTTTTCACTTACTTACACCTTGCACCTGATCTTCCACAAACTGAAGACCTTGTAAAAAGCAAAGCTATTTGTATTGCATACGAAACTGTAACTGACTCACGCGGTGGTTTACCGCTTCTTGCTCCTATGAGCGAAGTTGCTGGTCGTATGTCTATTCAAGCTGGTGCACAAGCGCTAGAAAAATCTAACCACGGTCGTGGCATGCTACTAGGTGGCGTACCTGGCGTTGAAGCTGCTAAAGTTGTTGTAATTGGCGGTGGCATGGTTGGTCGTAGCGCAGCTCAAATGGCTGTTGGTCTTGGTGCTGAAGTTGTCGTTCTTGATCGTAACATCGACGTATTACGTGCACTAGACGCGCAATTTGGTAATAAAGTTAAAGCTATTTACTCAACTGCTGATGCACTAGAAAAACACGTACTAGAAGCTGATTTAGTAATCGGAGGTGTACTGATCCCTGGTGCAGCTGCACCTAAACTAGTAACTGCTGAGCACATTAAAGCAATGAAACCTGGTTCTGCAATTGTTGACGTTGCAATCGACCAAGGTGGCTGTATTGCTACTTCTAAAGCAACTACGCATGCTGATCCAACTTTTATCGTTGATGAAGTTGTTCACTACTGTGTTGCTAACATGCCAGGTGCTGTTCCACGCACATCTACGTTTGCACTTAACAATGCAACATTGCCTTTCATCATTAACCTTGCAAACAAAGGTTATAAAAAGGCGCTACTAGATGACGCTCACTTCTTAAAAGGCTTAAACGTAATTAAAGGCCAAGTAACTTACAAAGAAGTAGCAGAAGCGTTCAACATGGAATATGTTGACCCACGCACAGCGGTAGAAAACGCATAATTTAGCGTTTTGTAGTTAGGTTGGTATTAAGTAATGTAGCAACCTAACTACAACCCATAAAAAAGCAGCTAATTAGCTGCTTTTTTTATGTCTGATTTAAAGTAAATTTATATGAAACGCTTAATTATAAAATCTACTTTTACGCGCTTAGCTTGGCCAAGTAGTTTTTTAACTGGCTGCGGGTAATCATCCATTGTTTCTAAATCATCTGGGCCTGTTAAACGGCGGCAGTGTTGTAAAATTTCCTGCTTTTCGTTATCAATAGCATCCATAATTGTTTGCTCTGGATCCTCTATTAAAATACCATTTTCGATATCAAGACCCCATGCACGCGGATTTAAGTTATGCCCGCTCAGTAAATGTTTTGTTCTATCTGAACAAATACCTTTTAAATGAAACGAATTACTTTCATCTTTCCACAGATACACATTTAAATTACCGTTATCGATGTGGCGTTTTTGCGTTTTTACAAACTTATGCAAAATAGTTTCGTATAAATAAGGTAATGCCCCTATTTTACTAAACGGCTCGCTTGGCGGTAAATAAAAGTCATTTGCTGTTTTATCCCCTACCACAATCGTAACTTGCTTGCCTTGCTTTAATAATCGGCGCAGTGATCGCATAAGTGGCGCCGGAAAATTAAAGTATGGCGTATACAACACAAGCTCTTGCTCTGTGGTATCAAATAACGCTTTTATTAAACGATTTAATTCGTTATTACGACGACCAAGCCCTAAAAACAAACGAATACCTAATGCTTGCGTATTTAGTTGCTCTGCTGCGTTGTAACTTGCGACTTTTAAATCACGCATTAATTGCTTTTGATCAAGTTTGAAGTCGTGTAAACGCTTAAGCGGTCGTGTGTCTATGCGTGGCACAGCAACAGAGCTAATTAGCTTATTCTCAATAAAATCAACCACTGAGTCACACAGCTCGCTCTGCGTTATTAAAAAGTAACGATCGAGTCTGTAACGCTCATTATACTGCAAATACACGTTGTTTAAGCTTGCGCCGCTGTAAAGCAAGGTATCGTCAATGACAAAACCCTTTAAATGTAATACGCCAAATAATTCTTTAGCTTTTACAGGTACGCCATAAACTTGTACGTTCGATTTAAACTTTTCTAAATCGTCACAGTATAAACTTGCGTTACCATCAGATTTCTCTGCACCAATTAAACCACGTTGCGCACGATGAAAATCCACCAGCACTTTTACATCAAGCGCAGGGTTCTCTAATGATACTCGATGCAAGGCTTCTAAAATCTCGCGACCTGCTTCGTCATCCTGTAAATAAAGCGCTGTGATATAAATTCGTTTTTTTGCATTAGCTATCAAACGTAGCAATTGCGTTCGGTAATCTTGCGCATTGGTTAAGACGTTAACGTCTTTTGAAGTCAACCCGAATGCGGGTTTTTCCTGCCAAAATAACATAGTTGCCTATTCGCTTAGGTCACATAATCTATCAGTGACAAATAAAATTAGGTAAAACATAACAAAAAAAATCAAAGGGGTCATGAATTAACGCTGTTTTGTTGCCTGTTAGTCTATTTATTGAGCTACTTAGGTGTTTTAACTGTAAAAGTACTGAGCTCTAGTACACAATACTGCACAGCTTTTCGATTTGCGAAAAAAAATAATCGCGGATTTTGTTTACATCCGCCTTGATTTTCTTAGAATCGAGCGCATTAAAGACCGTATTAAACGTTTAGGAAAAAATAATGACTGAAGCAAAACATTGTAAGCTACTAATTTTAGGCTCTGGCCCAGCTGGTTATACTGCCGCAGTATATGCAGCACGTGCAAATTTAAACCCTGTTTTAATTACAGGCATTCAACAAGGTGGTCAATTAACAACCACAACTGAAGTTGAAAACTGGCCTGGTGATGCACACGGCTTAACGGGCCCTGCATTAATGGATCGTATGAAAGAGCACGCTGAGCGCTTTGAAACTGAAATCATATTCGATCACATCAATAAAGTAGATGTATCTAAGCGCCCTTTCACACTAACTGGCGACCAAGGTACTTACACATGTGATGCGTTAATCATTGCAACAGGTGCTTCTGCTAAATACTTAGGCTTAGAGTCTGAAACTAATTTCCAAGGCCGTGGCGTTTCAGCCTGTGCTACATGTGATGGCTTTTTCTATAAAGGTCAGAAAGTAGCGGTTGTTGGTGGTGGTAATACAGCGGTTGAAGAAGCGCTATACTTATCTAACATTGCTGACGAAGTACATGTTATCCACCGCCGTGATAGTTTCCGTAGTGAAAAAATACTTGCAGACCGCCTTGCTGAAAAAGTAGCTAACGGTAACGTTGTTTTACATTACAACCGTACGCTTGACGAAGTATTAGGCGACCAAATGGGCGTAACTGGCATTCGTATTAAAGATGCACACTCTGATGCAACACAAGAGCTAGATTTAGCCGGTGTATTTATTGCTATTGGTCATAAGCCAAATACAGATATGTTTGTTGGTCAACTAGAAATGAAAGACGGCTACTTAGTTGTAGAATCAGGATTGAATGGTAACGCAACTCAAACAAGTGTAGAGGGCGTTTTTGCTGCAGGTGATGTGTCTGACCACATTTACCGTCAAGCAATCACATCAGCGGGTACAGGCTGTATGGCTGCCCTTGATGCAGAGCGTTTCTTAGATAATTTATAAGCAATTAAATAAATTATAATAGGGCTGATTATTCAGCCCTTTTTTTATGTCCAAAATATAGTTACACTTTTACGATCAATTATAAAATAAGTACTGTATGAGAAATCAGCTATACCAATTAAGTGAAACCGATATAGCATTCCCCAATCCGGAATACGCATTAGAATCCCCTGATGGCTTGTTAGCAATTGGCGGTGATTTAAGTTTACCCCGCCTAAGTAATGCCTACAAAAGCGGGATATTCCCTTGGTTTAGCGAAGATGAGCCTATTATGTGGTGGTCGCCAAGCGAACGCGGGATTTTTGAACTGGATAATTTTCATATAAGTAAGAGCCTGCGTAAACATTTAAAAAAGCACCCTGTAAAAGTAACCATTAATAATGCCTTTGAGGAGGTAATAGAAGCTTGTCGCGATCAACGCCTTGATACCGATGGCACTTGGATCACCTCTGGCATGCTCAACGCTTATATTAATGCACATAATGCTGGCATTGCCCATAGCTTAGAAGTGTGGAGCAACGGAGAGCTTGCAGGTGGATTATACGGTATTATGCAAAATGGTGTTTTTTGTGGTGAATCGATGTTTCATCATCAAACCAATTGCTCAAAGCTTGCTATGTGGGCACTGGTAAATTGGCTTAAACGTCATAATGCGCATTTTATTGATTGCCAGTTAGAAAACCCTTATTTAATGACCTTAGGTGCACAAGTAATCCCCCGCTCAACATTTTTGACTAAACTAAAAGCTGCACATAACTATATTATTAATCCTATTATGTGGGAGCCACAAGAACTTGACACAATCTATGAATGAGCAACTTCCTGCACGTGTTGGTTTAACCCAAGAGTTTGACTGTAGTTATTTACCCAACAGACAAGAGCAACTATTAGTTATTCTAGATCCTAGTTGCTACAGTACAGACAAATTTGAGTCATTATTAGGCTTAGGGTTTCGTCGCAGTGGTAACCAAATATATCGTCCACACTGCCCAATATGCAGTGCATGTAATTCTGTACGTGTATTAGCACAAGACTTTATCCCTTCAAAATCGCAAAAACGTAAACTAAACAAAGCAAAAAACCAGTTTGAAGTGAAATACTCGACGCAAGAACGCCCTGAGTATTATCCGCTTTATAGCAAGTACATAACGATGCGCCATCAGGATGGAAGTATGTATCCTCCTGAAAAAGAACAGTTTCAAAGCTTTTTACTTTGCAGTTGGCTCAAAATCACATTTATTGAGCTATGGCACCAAGATACTTTAGCCGCAGTTGCCGTAACTGATTGTATGAACAGCTCTATTTCTGCAATTTATACTTTTTTTGACCCCGATTTGAACACTATAGTTTAGGCTCTGTGATGATATTAGAGCAGCTTAAATTTGCAAAAGAGCAAAATAAGCAATACGTGTACTTAGGCTATCAAATTGATGAATGCGATAAAATGAAGTACAAAACTCAGTTTTTACCAGCTCAAAAACAGCTCAATGATGAGTGGGTGGCTATTTAATTTGCAAATATAGCCCCTGCGCCTTTACTTATTGATGTATTTTGGGCAAAATCTGCAGCGTTTAACTATTAAAGAGGTGTTACGCTAAACATGGCGAAAGAAGACGTAATCGAAATGCAAGGGACAGTCCTTGATACTTTACCAAATACAATGTTCCGAGTTGAGCTAGAAAATGGTCACGTAGTTGTGGCTCACATTTCAGGCAAAATGCGCAAAAACTATATCCGTATTTTAACCGGCGATAAAGTAACGGTAGAAATGACTCCTTACGATTTATCAAAGGGTCGTATCGTATTCCGTGCTCGCTAAGTAAGTGCGTAAACGAGATTTAGTTTTTGGCTAGTGTTTTACTAGCTTTAAGCGTTTATTAAATGTAATTGATAGACATTGACTAGCAATTACATTTAATAAACAAAAAACCCAGTTTTTACTGGGTTTTTTGTTGCCTATAAAAATGGCAAAAAAATGGCCCGCTATTATTTAGCAGGCCATTTTTATTTAACTTAGTAGTGTAATTAACGTTTTACGCTGGCGTTAAATTGCTCTCGTAATCAAAGCGAATCTTCTTGTCTTTAACCGATACTTTAACTGTACCGCCATCAACAAGTTCACCAAACAGTATTTCATTAGCTAATTGCTTTTTAAGCTCTTCTTGAATAACACGTGCCATTGGTCGTGCACCCATAGCCTTGTCATAACCTTTATCTGCGAGCCATTCACGCGCTTTAGGCGTAAGCTCAAGATTAACCGATTTTTTATCAAGCTGAGCTTGCAGTTCCACAATAAATTTATCAACCACCAGTAAAATAACTTCACGTTCAAGGTGGTTAAACCAAATAATGTTATCTAAACGGTTTCTAAATTCTGGCGAAAATACTTTATTAATTTCACCCATTGCATCGTGCGTGTGATCTTGCTCTGTAAAACCAATCGACTTGCGCGTAGTTTCTTGTACGCCCGCATTGGTAGTCATTACAACCACTACATTTCTAAAATCAGCTTTACGACCGTTATTATCGGTTAACGTACCGTGATCCATAACTTGTAGTAAAATATTGTAAATATCTGGATGCGCTTTTTCAATCTCATCTAAAAGTACAACCGCATGAGGGTTTTTAATAACCGCCTCGGTTAATAACCCGCCTTGCTCAAAACCAACATATCCTGGTGGAGCACCAATTAGTCGGCTGATTGCGTGGCGCTCTACATACTCAGACATATCAAAACGAATAAACTCAACACCCATACATTTAGCAAGTTGCTTAGTTACTTCTGTTTTACCAACACCTGTTGGGCCTGCAAACAAGAACGAACCCACTGGTTTTTCTTCGCTTGATAAACCTGAGCGAGATAAACGAATAGCCGATGTAAGCGCATCAATAGATTGATCTTGTCCAAACACCAGCATTTTAAGGTTACGGTCTAGATTTTTAAGCGTCTCTTTATCTGTTGAAGACACATTTTGTGGTGGAATACGTGCCATCTTCGATATTATTAGCTCTATATCAGCCACACCAATGGTTTTTTTACGTTTAGAACTAGGCTGTAAACGTTGGTTAGCGCCCGCTTCATCAATTACATCAATTGCTTTATCTGGCAAGTGGCGCTCATTAATGTATTTAGCACTAAGTTCAGCAGCTGCTTTTAATGCTTTTTGAGTGTAGCGAATACCATGGTGCTCTTCGTAACGCTCTTTTAATCCATTTAAAATTTTAGTGGTATCAGCAACACTTGGTTCAAGTACATCAATTTTTTGAAAACGGCGTACTAATGCACGGTCTTTCTCAAAAATATTTTTATACTCATTGTAAGTGGTTGAACCCATACAGCGTAACTTACCACTTGAAAGAAGTGGTTTAAGTAAGTTTGAAGCGTCCATAACGCCACCAGACGCTGCGCCAGCACCTATTATGGTATGTATTTCATCAATAAATAAAATAGACCCAGGTTGTGCCTGAAGCTCTTTTAATAAGCTTTTAAAGCGTTTTTCAAAATCGCCACGGTATTTAGTACCTGCAAGCAATGCCCCCATATCTAGTGAGTACACAACTGCATCTGCAATTACTTCTGGTACTTGCTCGTTCACAATACGGTACGCTAAACCTTCAGCAATGGCTGTTTTACCAACGCCCGCTTCACCAACAAGTAATGGGTTATTCTTTTTACGACGACACAATACTTGTACCGTGCGCTCTACTTCGCTGTCGCGCCCAATCAATGGGTCAATATTACCTTCACGAGCCTGAGCGTTTAAGTTAGTTGTAAAGCTGTCTAGCTTACTTGCTTCTTCGTTTTGAACTTCTTGCACTTCTTCATGTATATCATCGCTGTCGTCGCCTAGTTCATCATCAGCTTTTGAAATGCCGTGCGAAATAAAGTTAACAATATCTAAGCGCGATACATCATGCTTTTTAAGTAAATAAACAGCTTGGCTCTCTTGCTCTGAAAAAATAGCAACCAGTACATTGACACCCGTCACTTCGTTTTTTCCTGACGATTGCACATGAAACACAGCACGTTGTAATACACGCTGAAAACCAAGCGTTGGCTGAGTTTCACGCTCTTCTTCTAAATCTGGGATGACAGGTGTTGTTTCGTCAATAAATTCTAATAATTCGGTTTTTAAGCCTGAAAGATTAACACCACACGCGTTTAAGGCTTCTCCTGCAGAAGGATTATCTAATAGCGCAAGTAAAAGGTGCTCTACGGTCATAAACTCATGACGGCGAGTGCGCGCTTCACGAAACGCGGCATTTAAAGTGAGTTCTAAGTCTTTGTTTAGCATTGGCAACCCCTTACTGAGATAATAATTTATACCACAACAATCGGATGTTTGATCACCCTAATTGGTATTTATACCAATTGTATTAAATTGGTATTATTCCTGCTCACAACTACAAAGCAGTGGATGCTCGTTATCCCGTGAGTAACGGTTAACTTGTTCAACTTTGGTGTGGGCAACATCGGCGCTGTAAACACCGCAAATACCCTTACCTTTTTCATGAACCTGAAGCATCACATCGGTTGCTCTATCGCTATCCATATTAAAAAACGTCGTTAAAACTTCAATTACGAAGTCCATCGGCGTGTAGTCGTCGTTATTTAAAACAACTTTATATTTTCGCGGCGGCTGTAGCTTTTGCTTTTCACTGTCGCGAACTGTGTCGATAACACCTGAATCTTTCATACCACTCATAATTAAATATAGTCTTGTCTTTGTAACTCAAGCAAACTTGAATAAAAAATAAATAAAATGTTAAAAAATAACTCAAAACACTTGACTGGTTGGCTAAATAAACTACAGTCAAACATAGATTGATTAAACCTTAGTCAGTCTAGCAAATTATACGGTTTAGAATAACTAAATTAGTCAACTTATTGAAGGATGTAGAAGTATGGCTTGTGGTAAAGTTAAATGGTTCAACAACGCCAAAGGTTTTGGTTTCATCGTAGAAGACGGCTGCGAGAATGATATCTTCGCTCATTACTCAACAATTGTAATGGACGGCTATAAAACGCTTAAAGCTGGTCAAGATGTAACATTCGAATTAGAACAAGGGCCTAAAGGTCTACACGCTAAAAATATTGCCCCAGATGGTGACATTATTGAGTGACGATTGTTTTGTTCGACTAAAGCGAGCGACCTTTTAAGATCCTCGCTTAATTCCTTAAGCATACTAACTTATCTCTTCTTCTCTTATTTATTGCCTCTTTTCATTCAAATTCAACCCTTTTCCTTGAATTTATTTTATATACCCCAATGTTCTAAGAGTTGATTGTTTAACTGCTTATTGGGCATGCTCAAACTCTAGCCCTTTTTATTTAAGCTTGTTACACTCTTGGTGCTAAAAATTGCGCATAACACCTTATCGCCTCTTTTATATGTACTAGGCTAAAGGCTGATTTATTTTTGTTAATTTTTTAGCTATAAATACGATTCCAGTTCGTCAGGTGTGACTATTCTGCTTTTATAAAAGAGCAACGCTGAGTACCAACACCTAACAAACTACTCATTACGAGCGTACGTGTTTATTAACTTGTTTAATAATATGTACTCACTCATAAGTAATGATTTTCTTTGCATTGTTGAATAAGACCTTATCGGTCGACTATCTAGGAATGATGATGACATCAAAAATTATCTATACAAAAACGGACGAAGCTCCGGCACTAGCAACTTATTCGTTGCTACCGATCATCCAAGCATATACAAATGCGGCCGGTGTTGAAGTTGAAACTCGCGACATATCATTAGCAGGTCGTGTAATTGCTAGCTTCCCTGATTATTTAACAGAAGAACAACGCATTGGTGATGCACTTGCTGAACTTGGCGAGCTTGCTAAAACACCAGAAGCAAACATCATCAAATTACCAAACATCAGTGCATCTGTACCACAGCTTCGCGCTGTAATTAAAGAGCTTCAAGCAAAAGGTTACGCTCTTCCAGAATACCCTGTTGAACCTAAAAATGATGAAGAAAAAGCAATTCAAGCGGCTTACGACAAAATTAAAGGCAGTGCAGTAAACCCTGTACTACGTGAAGGTAACTCAGATCGTCGCGCGCCAGGCTCTGTAAAAGAATATGCACGTAACAACCCACATTCAATGGGTGCGTGGAGCAAAGATTCTCTGTCTTACGTTGCAAGTATGAGCGAAGGCGATTTCTTCGGTTCAGAAAAATCAGTAACTGTTGATACAGCAACTGATGTGCGTATTGAACATGTTGCAACTAACGGTGACGTTACTGTTCTTAAACAAAGCACACCTCTTTTAGCTGGCGAAGTTATTGATGCATCAAGCATTAGCGCTCCTAAGCTTCAAGCTTTCTTAGCTGCAGAAATTGACGCTGCTAAAGAAAAAGGTGTTTTGTTCTCGCTTCACATGAAAGCGACAATGATGAAAGTATCTGATCCAATCATCTTCGGTCACGCTGTTAAAGTATTCTACAAAGATGTATTTGCTAAACACGGTGAGCTTTTTGAAGAGCTAGGTGTTGATGTAAATAATGGTTTAGGCGACGTATATTCTAAAATTCAAACATTAGACGATGCTAAGCGCGAAGAAATTGAAGCAGATATTCAAGCTGTTTACGCTAACCGCCCTGCTATTGCTATGGTTGATTCTGACCGTGGTATTACAAACTTACACGTACCAAGTGACGTGATCATCGATGCATCTATGCCTGCAGCAATCCGTTCAAGCGGTCAAATGTGGAATAACGATGGTAAATTACAAGACACTAGCTTTGTAATTCCTGATCGTTGTTACTCAAGTGTTTACCAAGCAACTATCGATTTTTGTAAAGAAAATGGTGCGTTTGATCCAACAACAATGGGTAGCGTTCCAAACGTTGGCCTTATGGCTCAAAAAGCTGAAGAATACGGTTCACACGACAAAACATTTGAAGCAAAAGCGGACGGTTCTATCCGTGTTGTTGATGCAAATGGTAATACATTACTTGAGCACAATGTTGAGCAAGGCGATATCTGGCGTATGTGTCAGGTTAAAGACGCACCAATTCAAGATTGGGTTAAGCTTGCAGTAAATCGTGCACGCGCAACAGGCGTTCCAGCTATTTTCTGGTTAGACGAAAACCGTGCACATGATGCGCAGCTAATCAAAAAAGTAAATAAATACCTACCAGATCACGATACAGCTGGCCTAGATATTCAAATTTTAGCACCGCTTGAAGCAACATTGTTCTCACTAGCGCGTATTAAAGAAGGTAAAGACACGATTTCTGTAACAGGTAACGTACTACGTGATTACCTTACAGATTTATTCCCAATTTTAGAATTGGGTACAAGTGCTAAAATGCTTTCAATTGTTCCACTTATGAACGGTGGTGGCTTATTTGAAACTGGCGCGGGTGGTTCTGCACCTAAGCATGTTCAACAATTCGAAAAAGAAAACCACTTACGTTGGGATTCTTTAGGTGAATTTTTAGCACTTGCTGCATCACTTGAGCATTTAAGCGTAACTGCTGGTAACAACAAGGCACAAGTACTTGCTGATACCCTAGATAAAGCAACAGGTACGTTCCTTGCTGAAAACAAATCGCCGTCACGTAAAGTGAAAGAAATTGATAACCGTGGTTCTCATTTCTTCCTATCTTTATTCTGGGCACAAGAACTTGCTAAGCAAAATGATGACCGTGAACTTAAAGCACAGTTTACTCAAATCGCTAGTGACCTTGAGTCTAATAAAGAGCAAATCGTAAGTGAACTTAACGATGCGCAAGGCCCTGCAGTTGATTTAGGCGGTTACTTCCAGCCTAACGATGATGCAGCCTTTAAAGCGATGCGTCCAAGCACTACATTTAACGATATTCTTGCTAAATTAGTATAAATATCGGTTTAAATTTAAAAGCCGCTTACTTGCAAAAGTAAGCGGCTTTTTTATGTCTAAACTTTACAAATAAAGGCGGCTATTTATAAAATAGCCGCCTTTGAATAATTAAATTTATTTATTTAATTAATTAATTATTTAGTATCATACCAATTCGCTTAATTAAGTGATCAACTTTGAGGCAAGAAAATCTTGTCGATAACAAGGCAAAAATTTCGTTATTTAGTTGCTCTATATCAGAAATTTTTAACGCAGTTACCGTCAGATTTAATCCCTCAAATTGATTAAGTATTATTGCGGGTTGGTATAAGCACGTGGCATTTTTGAATCTGTCGTATAGCGGTCACGCAGTTTATCTTGACGAGATTGTGTAGATACCTCAACGCCATTAATAAACATTTTGCTCACATGGCTGCTTAACTCAAACGGGTCATTACTCCATATTACTACATCAGCAGCTTTGCCAACTTCAAGACTACCTGCATTAATGCCAAATACATCAGCAACGTTTGATGTAAGCGCTTTTAACGCACCTTCTTGGCTCATACCGTACGACACAGCATTACCAGCATCAAAACGCAGCTGATAAATATTGTGACTTGCATCACCACCTACCGTTAATAATACTTTAACGCCTGCTTTTTCAAGCACACTAGCATTATCTAAACTCGCATGAAGCGAATCAAAGCTTCCTGGTAAGCTATCCATTGCACTAATAATCACTGGAATATTTGCTTTAGCAACGCGCTCTTTTACTACAACAGCATCTTGCGCACCATTAAGCACTAGGTTGATACCAAATTGCTCTTTTACTTTAATTAGCTCTATAATATCCGCCGCACGCGAAACGCCAACCACTAATGGTATTTCACCACTGAGTACTTTAGCCATTACTTTATCTTCAGTACTTGGCTTGTCATCGTCTTTTTTCGCTTTTTTACCAGCTTTAGTTTTGTGCTCATCAAGCTTATTAATAAGTGTTTGCAAAGTAAAAGCACGTGAGCCTTTACTACGCTCACCTAAGTAAACAATTAAAGCCGCTTGTTTTTGCATGTCGCTGTCAAAACTACCACTTAAATCAACAACACTCGCAAGACCTGAAAAAATGCTATCGCCGCCATGAGGAGTAATTACATCGCGTGTTACGCCGCCTTTACGAGCGTAAGGAATTAAGCTTGAATGTGCGTTGTAAGCAAGGCTTACATCAAAATCAATACCGGCTTTTTCTTCACCTGCATCGCGTGAGCCTGCAACTGCACTTACTTCAACTAAACCAAGTTGATTAATACTTGCTATAAAGCCAGGGGTTACAATTTGCCCCTTTGCATCAATAATTTGATCTACTTTAATTTCAGTTGGGTTAATCGCTGTGATTTTACCATCTGTCATTACAATGCTTGCCGCTTCTAATACACCTTGATCAGAAGACGTATGCAATGTTGCATTAATAATTGCTAGTGATTGTGCGCTTACAGCACCAGATGCTAATAATCCTGCAGCAACCAGAGAAAGCGAAAACGAACGTGATAAATTTTTCATTCTGGGTGCTCCTTATTGTTGACCTAACATAAAATCACTTGTTGCTTGGTACGCGCTGTCGTTTCTATCGTAAACCTTTGCACCATCAACAAACACTTGTTCAGCTTTAGCATAGACACTAAATGGGCTTTGATTCCAAATAACAACATCGCCCTGCTTACCCGCTTCTAGTGAACCTGTTTTGTCATCAATACCTAGCGATTTAGCAGCGTTAGACGTGATCCATTTAATAGCGTGTTGCTCAGAAATATCAAAACCATTTTCGTTAGCTCGGTACATCACCTTGCCCGCTTCTTGGTTTAAACGCTGAATAGTAGTATCTGAATCTGAGTGAACAACTGCACACGAGTTTTTAACCGCATCAACAATAGCCACGTTTTCTTGAACCATGTCGTAGGCTTCCATTTTAAAGCCCCACCAGTCTGGCCAAAGTGCAGCACACGAACCATTTTGCGCAAGTAAGTCAGCAATTTTATATGCTTCTACACCGTGATGAAAAGTACCTGCGTGGTAACCAAATTCTTTTGACAGGTCAATCATCATTGCCATTTCTTCAGCTTTATAACAATGATTATGAATACGTACTTCGCCTTCAAGCACACCGCGAAGCGTATCGTGTTTAATATCACGTACTGGCGCTTCTGGGTTTAAACCGGCTTCATAATCGGCATCGTATTTATCCCATGCACGTTTGTACTCAGCGGCTTCAGCCCATGCCATACGGTAACCAGCCATATTACCCATACGGGTTGAAGGCAATACACCTTGACGACCATAAACACGTTTAGGGTTTTCACCACACGCCATTTTTAAACCATACGGCGCCTCTGGAAATTTCATCCCTTGCATAGTGTGCGCTGGTACGTTTTTAAGCGTAACGCCGCGTCCACCAAATAAGTTAGCTGAGCCTGGTAAAATTTGTAGAGAAGTAATGCCGCCTTCGCGTGCACGATTAAAGCCTGGATCTTGTGGCCAAACAGAATGCTCAACCCACACTTCTGCAGTGTTAGGGCTGGTCATTTCGTTACCATCTTGATGCGACTCGACCGAAGGACTTGGGTATGCGCCTAAATGTGAATGTACGTCAATAATACCCGGTGTTACCCATTTTCCATGTGCATCAATTGTAATATCAGCAGTGGCTGTTAAGTCTTTACCGACTTGTTGTACTTTACCATCAACAAGTAATACATCAGCCTCATCTAAACGCTCACCAGTACCGGTAAGTACTGTTGCATTTGTGATAAGAGTGCTTGATGTAGAAAGTGGCTGATAAGTACTTGGGTAAGGATTTTTGTTAATTGTTATTTTATCGTCTTGTGGGCCGTTTTCTTGGCAGCCTACAAGTGCAGCAGCTAAGCCAACCGCTAATAAAGAAGGTGCAAATTTTTGCATGTTGTTTGGATCTCCTGTTTTTTTGCTACTTTAGCGAAACCTAAAGGATAAAGCCAAAAAAACAGGTGAAAACGCAGTTAATTAAGATGAATTTCTGTAATTATTTCTTTATATAATTGTTATATAGCTTTTCAAGCGCACCTTCGGTGGTAAGCGAGGGATCTTTACTAATAAAGTGCTTAACCGTACGCGTTACAAAATCAGAGTTTTGCTTATGTAGCTTTGAAAAATCTTTAATAAGTGTATTACCGTCTTTAGCCGCAGTAACTTTGTCATGACGATGACGATACTGGCTCAATGCTTTATTAAAATCGCCTTGATAGTCTTCAACCAAAATTTTATAAAAGTCGCTTTTTTGAACATTTAGATCGTTAATGCAGTAATTTAACGCCTCTTTAAAGTCGGTAAATATCATGCCTTCTACATCAAACTCTTTTGTTTTTTCGCGCACTGCTACTTTGGCATCTTCTGTGGCATAGCTAAAACCCGTAAAGGCTAAACGCTCAGCGGCTTCTTTGCCTAATTTCATACCCGCTTGAATACTATGGGCAAACTCGTCGCTCATGTCGCCAAGTTCGCTTTCTTCCCACATGTTATAAACGCGCAGTGGTTTAGCATATTTATTTGAGAGCTTTTTTTTAAGTTTGGTAAAGCGCTCATCAATCGTCATCAGTCTTTCGTTATGTAAAAGTGCGTGGCACTCATAACACGCAGGGATTGAGATAAAGTCAGCCTCTTCACCTAAATCAACGATACTTTGTAGCATATGCAGTGGCGGACAATGATCGCGCTCTGTCGCTTCACAGCCACAATAAAAACACTGATTAAAATGCTGCTGATCGCACGCATATGCTTGCTGATAATAACTGGCTAACGTTTTGCTCACCGTTGCTCCTTGAAAAAACACGACTAAATTATGGAGGCGATAATAACAGCCTGAAAAAATAAGTTATACCAATTGCATTAAATTAGTGCTCTATTATTTCGCTAAAAAGTAGTGCAATAACAGGCACAAATAACAACGTGTAGTTATTCTATACAAATAATTTTTAACGCAGTAAGTACACTATTTAATGCAATAGAATGATTATGTTTTTTATTAGTCGCTAGATTTAAATAACGGCCGCTATTAAACCAAACAAACCACCAAACACACCGCCCCATACTACAAGCCAGCCTAGGTGCTCGCGGATCATGGTCTGAATAATCTCTTTAACCATTTTAGGAGTAAGCTCATCTAAGCGCTCATCAACTAGTTTAAGCACCGTTTTATGTAGGCTTTCTGCGCTATTACCTTGTGAAAGTGTTTGGCTTACTAATGCTTTAAAGTCGTCAGTTTGAGAAATCTCACTAAGCGACAATTGCATTTTTTCAATAAACTTTTCACGCATCGGCTCTATTGCAGCTGTACCGCCAAACATTCCTAGCATACTACCAAACTGAGACTGCTCTATTACCTCTAACAAATTGTCGAATGCAGGGTTTAAATCAACATTGCTAATTATTGGCTCAAAGTCGATATTGGGCTGCGCTTTATTGAGTAAATTATTAATTTTTTGCTCTGAAAAAAACTCCGTTAATATCAGGTTTCGTATAGCTACTTTAAAGCTTTCAAACTTAAGCGCTATAACACCAGAACCATATAAAAACGGGACTTTTTCGAATAACATATGAATAGCTAATAAATTAGTTACCGCGCCAGAAAGTGCAAATAAACCAACAGACAACACAATTGCTTGGTTAAACATAAAACCTACAACAACACATAAACCCGCTAGCAAATTGGTTATTAAACTTTTGTTCATTTTAACTCCACTACAGTAAGTGTAATTTTATTCAATATAGCCGTTAATTTTACAACGTTTAGATTGTTAAATTAATACCTTTTTGCCATAGTTTAAGTATCTGTTTAAAAGGCGAGCAATTGTTATGTGGAAAACAGTAAATGAGCACATCAGCCAAGCCATTAATTTTGACTTTAAGCACACCTACAAACGCCAATTACAAAGTACAAACACCGACAAACTATTTCATATTACCAATGGTACGCATAACTACTTCGTTAAAATAGCACTAAAAAGCGAGCTCGAGCGTTTAGAAAGTGAATTTGTTGGCTTAAAGCTTTTGGCGCAAAATAGTAATTTTAAAGTACCTGAATGTATTACAACTGGTGCAAATATAGAGTTTTCGTTTATTGTTTTACAATGGCTTGTTTTAGATAAACAACCCCACGACACGTGGACTAATATGGGTCGCAACCTCGCTAAAATGCATCAAAAACATGACCAAGCTATGTTTGGCTTTGATGTAGATAATTACCTAGCCACAACCATACAGCCAAACCGCTGGCACAAAAAGTGGGATGTATTTTACGCCGAAGAACGTATAGGGTGGCAATTACAACTACTCGCTGAAAAAGGCATTAACTTTATTGAGCCCGAACGCTTAATTAATACCGTAAAAGAGCAACTACATAGCCATCAAGTAAAACCTTCGTTACTGCATGGCGATTTTTGGCGTGGCAATATGGGATTTTTAAAAGCAGAACCAACAATATTTAACCCGGCTTGTTATTATGGTGACCGGGAAGTGGATATTGCAATGAGCGAACTATTTGCCCCCCTGCCTAAAGACTTTTATAGCGCCTATAACGCGCACTACCCGCTTTCTCAAAATTACGAGAAGCGTAAGTTAATATACCAGCTATACCCCATTTTAAATCACGCCAACATCTTTGCCGGTCACTATCTTACTGAAGCTAAACAACATATAGAAAAGCTGGTATTTGAAGGTATAAAATAAGTGTCATAAGCTGCATTTGAGCACTATATTTAATGAGTAAGTAGACGTTCATCTGTAAGCGATTAAGTTGAACCTAACTTAATTATTTATAACTGGAGTGATTATGAAAGATTTTTTATCACAACGAATAACGTGCCCACACTGCGGACACCACATACATCTAGACTTAGACGCTAGCAGCGGCGATCAAGACTATATTGAAGATTGCACTGCCTGCTGTAACCCAATTCATTTAAATATGCATATAGACCATGCTAACAATAAATTGGAGCTACACGTAGACAGTGACGACGAACAAATATTTTAACTTAAGCCTGATGGCGTAAGTAGTTCTCTACCGTATTTACAATAGTGTAAGTTTGCTGATCAACTTCAATATTAAACTTGTCACCCACTTGCGCTGCACCAATGTTTGTAATGGCGAGCGTTTCCGGAATTAGGTGTATCCAAAAACCTTGTTCATCAACTTCGCCTACGGTTAAGCTTGAGCCATTTATAGCAACAAAGCCTTTATATAACACATACTTTTGCCACTCTTTTGGCAGGCTTAACTGAATTTTACAGTTATTCTCAAGCTTCACTATTTGAGAGATTTGTGACGTACAATGAATATGCCCAGACACTATATGCCCACCTAGCTCAGTACCAAACGTAACAGAGCGTTCGTAATTTACTAAACTACCTAGCTCAAGCAAGCCTAAATTAGTTAACTTTAGAGTTTCGTCAATCACATCGAAATGCACTTGCGCCACCACATCATGATTACTTAGCTCAACTTGCACAACCGTTAAACAACAGCCATTAATAGCAATACTTGCGCCTAAATCTAAATGCTTAACGTACTCATCGCTCACCGATACAACTAAGCGTAACACACCATCAGCTTGCGTTTTAGAGACCACTGTTGCTTGTGTTTGCACTATTCCTGTAAACATAAAATCACTTAAAATTATTACAAAGTGCTAGTTTAACGTATCAACTCATAAAATCATTCACTACTGTGATTTTTATTTGAAACGCAATAGATTACAATTGCCGCCTGTTTTATTTAATAGCTTTTTTTATGACCTTTTGCAATTGGGAAGCCAAGCGTTTACTTTCCCTAGCCTTACCCGTTTTTTTAGCACAAGTTACACTTATTTTAATGTCGGTAGTCGACACAATTATGGCCGGCCAAGTTAGCCCTACTGACTTAGCTGCACTTTCTATTGCAACAGGAATATGGAACCCATTATTACTTGCTCTGCAAGGTATTTTATTAGCGCTTACTGGTATTATTGCGCAGTTTTCGGGCAGCGATGACCGCAAAGGCATTAGCCACTATTTTCAACAAGCGCTTTATTTAACCGCTATTTTAAGCTTTACAGGTTTTGGTATTGCCCATTTAGCAGATGCCATTATTTTAAAGCTCGATACAACGCCTGCTATTGCAAACCTTGCCATTGACTACATCCATTTTGTGAAATGGGGTGTGTTTGGATTTTTAATTTTTACAGTATACAGAAACGTTACCGAGGGCATGGGGATGACCAAACCCGCCTTTTATATAAGCCTATTAGGTTTAGCCGTTAATATTCCAGTAAATTATATTTTCATAAATGGCTTATTTGGTTTTCCTGCTTATGGCGGCGCAGGCTGTGGCATTGCCACAGCAATCGTTTTAACTGTTATGGCAATAGCACAAGTCACTTACTGCCAAATGAGTAAAAAGGTAGATGCTAGAGGCCTTCTTTCATCATTCGAAAAACCTAATTTCACTACCATTGGTATTATTACTAAGCTAGGTATACCAATTTCACTTGCCACCTTTTTTGAAGTCACTTTATTTGCGTGTATACCGCTATTTATTGCGCATTTAGGAGCAGTGGCTGTATCGGGGCACCAAATAGCAGCGAGTGTAACTACATTGCTGTTTATGATGCCACTGAGCCTCTCTATCGCTATAAGTATTCGTATTGGTAATCTATATGGTCAAAATAATTTACAGCAGTTAAAAGTTGCCGTATCGACTAGTTACATATTAGCTATTGTAATTGCACTATTTTTGGCACTTATGACTTTTACAGGTCGTGATTTAATTAGCCAACTTTATACCGACAGTCCCGCAGTAATGGCTCTGGCTTCATCAATAATGATACTAGCGTGTGTCTACCAGTTACCCGATGCATTACAGGTTGCTGCAAATGGCATGCTTCGTGGGTTAAAATACACCACGCCTATATCGTATATTACGTTTATATCGTATTGGTTAATCGGCTTTTGTTTAGGTTACGTATTGGCAAGAACAGACATAATTGTGCCAGCTATGGGACCGCATGGCTTTTGGGTTGGAATAATAGTAGGCCTTAGTGTCGCTGCTATTTTATTAATGCTAACAGTAAGAAAGCGTCTAAAATATGAATTTGTTAACAGTGATGCACTCAATCAAAACAAATAAGCTCAGCCTTAAAACATTATCAGCTGCTTTGCTGGTAATGTGTTTTTTAATGCTTACTGGCTGCAACAAACCACAAAGTACTGTAAACGCGACTTATATTGAACGCTTAAGTAGCACAGTTAATGCAAGCCCAACACAGTCTACGCCACTAAAGCAACTCCCTTTACTGCAGCCTCCCCCAATAGCACAAAGTGACTTAACACTGAGTATTGTGGAGCTTGCAGGCATTAGCCAATGTAAGCTTAACGTGCTTATAAGTGAGCACAATAACCAATTAGGAAAAACAGCCAGCGCTGCTGGGCAATTAAAATATCAAATAAACTTTATTAAAAGTGCGCAGGTTTGCTTAAATACGCTTGATAAAAATAGCCCTAGTTACACAAAAATACTCGCAGCCAAAAACTATAAAGAAACACACCTAATGTACTTTTTTAATACCATGTTATTTAAAGAACCTGAGTTAAATCGTACCTGGCAACTCACCTCAAACGAGCTCACTACTGAACCCGCTGGTTTTCGCGATACCGTATTTGCGCTAAAGCAACTTGTACTCATTAAACAGCAAATTAAGGCTAAAGAATTTAGTGAAATTAATAGCGACTCTATTTTTAGTGCACTCGAGCAGCTTAATAAATTTCAATTTAACCAAGCACTCATTCAATCAGTGCGCATGCAGGTCGTGTTAAATCACAACGCTACACAGTTTGTAAAAACACTAAACTTTAATACGCTGTGCCCAGAGGATAAAAATAATAAAAACGCAAAAATCATAAGCAACGTATTTCAAAAGTTTTACCTAAAAGAAATTCAGCCCTATCAAGCGCAATTAACTGGTTATCTAGAGGTACTACAACCGCTTTATAATGAGCTTTGGTTTAACGAAAGTATCTCAAGCCCTCAAATTAATAACTTAGTAAAAACGGGCTCGACAAGTAACTTACTGAACTTACTTAAAAGCTCAGCTAAAAAACATGTAGTTTGGTGGCAAGGTTTTTATAAAACGTGTGAAATAAGCCCAATATGAATAAAAAAACGGCAAATAAACTCAAAAACAACAAACTTGCTTGATTCACCAACCGCCACGCTATATATTAGCCGCCGTTGTTAAGCAATTAACACTTACTTAAATAAAGTAATACGACTGTAGCTCAGTTGGTTAGAGCACTACCTTGACATGGTAGGGGTCGGTGGTTCGAATCCACTCAGTCGTACCAACGTTTAAAAAAGTATAATTGAAGGAAAAAGCACTACCTACTCTTGATCACCCGGTCCAAAGGTCAGTAGTTCGAATCCACTCAGTCGTACCAACATTTAAAAAAGTATAATTGAAGGAAAAAGCACTACCTACTGTTGATCACCCGGTCCAAAGGTCAGTAGTTCTAATCCATTCAGTCGTACCAACGTATAAGTAAAACCTCAAAAATTGTACGACTGTAGCTCAGTTGGTTAGAGCACTACCTTGACATGGTAGGGGTCGGTGGTTCGAATCCACTCAGTCGTACCACTTCAAAGTAATAAAAAAAACTAAAAATACCGAAGAATAAGCACTACCTACTCTTGATCACCCGGTCCAAAGGTCAGCAGTTCGAATCCACCCAGTCGTACCAACATTTAAGTAAAATAAATAAATAAAAGTACATCTGAAGGAAAAAGCACTACCTACTCTTGACCACCCGGTCCAAGGGTCAGTAACTCGAATCCATTCAGTCGTACCAACATTAATAAACGTATAATTGAAGGAAAGAGCACTACCTAATCTTGACCACCGGTCCAAGGGGCAGTAACTCGAATCCACTCAGTCGTACCAATTAAACTATACATTTTAAACGGTTAAAAACCTAAATAATCTATCTATATAATTTTTACGCTGAATTTAAATTCTAAGTTTTTATTATTTTGTATTCAAAATTTAGGACTAACTAGAGCCAAATCCAAAAAACCGTCCTAAATATTATGCTTTTCATCGAGTTGTTCCTAAAACAATATCTGAACGCCTAAAGCTATTTTCAGTTAAAATAGACCACTTCTTAGCAAGTGTATAACTTTACAGTAGTTTAGATTGAGCAACAAAAAATTTAAACAATTACCTTTCAACAGTTTGAGGAAGAGTCCCTATGTGGTATTACTTACCTTAAACTCATTTACTTGCTTAATGTTTTTATTTAGTTTTAACAATACCTCAATAAGTGTATCAAGCTCTTTTTGTGAAACCCCTTGTAATAACAATCTTTCTCGCTCTAAAGCTACATATAGAATTTTATCATGTAACTTTTCACCTTTTTCCGTCAGCTTTGCTAATGATGAACGACCATCTTTAGCATTTTTTATAAAGCTAATATGGCCTAACGTTTGTAATTGTTTTAAAGCTCGACTCACAGCGGCTTTATCTAAACCAATGACCTGACAGATGCGATTTGCAGAAATATTTGATTCCACCTTGAGCATTGCTAATACACGCCACTCAATAACGCCTACATTAAAGTTTTTTCGATAGCATACAGATGCACCACTTGAGAGTTTATTAGAAAGAAAATTTACAAGCGCAGGTATATATCGTTCAAGATCTAGCTGCTTAGCACTAGGTTCTTTGGGTTTAGAAGGCATTGGTTTTTCCAATTTTTAGGTATAAATAAATTTTACTAGGTAAATCTTGAGATTAAAACTATTTATGATCATTGCTTATTACGAGCAAAGAGTTTTACATTCATAACGTTAACACTAAGTTAATCTCTACACCCAAATTATAGTTGACACCTCAACTATAATTCAACATTATAAACATAAAGTAACAAACATTAGGAACTTTATGTTTTCAGTAAACGTACGCAGTAAAAAGGTTGAAACACCTAATATTGTCAGTTTTGAGCTAATACCTATAAATGGGCAAGCTTTACCTAAATTTGATGCGGGTAGCCACATTGATGTGGTGCTTAATGATAAAATAACTCGTCAGTACTCACTTATCAGCCATCCTCAATCCGATGAGTTTTATAAAATAGCTGTATTAAAAGATGCCAATTCACGAGGAGGCTCAATTGCACTTCACTCTGATGTGCAAGTCGGTGATACATTATCAATTTCTGATCCTCGCAACCTCTTTGCACTCAATTCAACTCATAATAAAGCACTATTATTCGCAGGCGGTATAGGCATTACTCCGATAATCTCAATGGCAAGAGAGCTTGATATTAACGGCGTTGATTTTGAGCTTCATTATCATGCTAAATCCCCCGTAGAGGCTGCTTTTTATCAAGAATTGCTAGAGTGTTCATTTTCTGAAAAGGTATTTTTTCACTTTTCAACCCAGCCAAAAAAAGATGCCAAAGAACTTATTGGTGAATTTAAAACGAATACGCATTTATACACTTGTGGCCCAGCAGCTTATATGGAATATATTTTTGACAGTGCAAAATCAAATAACTGGAAAGACGAGTACTTACACAAAGAAAATTTTAAAGCTGAACCTAAAGCAGAAGGTACTGAAGATATTCCGTTTAAGCTCATTTTGAGCCGTTCAGGCTTAGAAATTGATGTTTCTGCAGAGCAAACCGCATTAGAAGCTATGGAAGATGCGGGTATTGAGTTAGACGTATCATGCGAAATGGGAATTTGCGGGACATGCGTTACCTCTGTGACATGCGGTATACCTGACCACAGAGATGAATTTTTTACTGTTGATGAAAAGGCAAAAAACGATAGGTTCACACCCTGTTGTTCAAGAGCGTTAAGCGACTCTCTAACGCTAGATTTATAGAGAAAATTTTAACACTAGACTTTACACGAGACACTTATGACCACACATACACAAACTAATTCGGACACTAAAACCCCCTTTCCTCTTAACATGTGGTACTTAGCAGCTCTAAGCAAAGAGTTAACCGACAAGCCACTAGCTCGCACTTTATTAAACACCCCTATAGTTTTATTTAGAGATGCACAAGGCCATGCTAGCGCACTTGAAGATCGTTGTTGCCATCGCCAACTGCCTTTATCGATGGGAACACTTGAAAAAGAAGGATTAAGATGCGGTTATCATGGTCTATTATTTAATGGCCAAGGCCAATGTCTTGAAGTACCAGGGCAAAAAAAAGTTCCAAGAAAAGCAAAAGTAACGCCTTTTACACTTAAAGAGCAAGATGATTTAATTTGGATTTGGTTTGGTTCAGAGCAAGGCTCAACCCCTGATCAAGACCCACCTCGCTATCTTTATCATTCTGACGAAAAATATGTTTACGATGGTGATGTATATCACTACCAAGCACCATTTCAACTCATACATGACAATTTACTTGATCTTAGCCACTTAGGTTACGTACACCTTAAAACGATTGGTGGTGACGCTAAAACGCATATGCATGCACAAATGGATGTAGAAGCTATAGGTGATAAAGTGACCGTAAAACGTTACATGCCAAATTCAACCCCGCCACCAACATATACAGCTGCTTATCCATTTAAAGATAAAATAGATCGCTGGCAAGAAATTGAATTCTATCCATCACATTTAAGGATATGGACTGGCGGTATTGACGCAAACAGTGAATCGGTAACTAACCCTAACCGTGGCGGCTTTCATATGCGTGGCTTACATTGCATAACTCCAGAGACAGAAGAAACATGTCATTATTTTTGGACTATATCAACAAACCCAACAACTGATATTGAAAACGTAAAACAAAAAGTAGTAGAACAAACTCGTTACACGTTCAATGAAGACAAAGTGGTTATTGAAGCGCAACACAAATCAATGAAGCACTTTAAAGGGCAACCTATGATTGATATCCATGTTGATACCGGTGCAAATCACGCTAGGCGAATAATTAAGCGCTTATGTAAAGCTTAAAGGCTTGTTTTATTTATATTAAAAAAATACGGTATTACTTTTTCAATGGCCTACAAAGTAATACCTCATCATATTGGACCAAAAATACGCTAATTAAAAATTACGTAGATACTTAGTAGACCAGCTTGCTACCTCTGTTGCTATTGGCAATAATAAACACATTAAAAAACCCATGTTCTCAAACACCACCTTTTATTATTTTTATAGTCTATGCGTTTAAGGATCATATTTGTTTAAACTCCCTATTACTACCATCGCGCTTATAATTGTATGCAGCGGATCTATTATCGGACCTCTCGGCATGGCCGGCGTCAACATAGCTATTCCAAATCTTGCCGAGGATTTACAAGCAAGCGCTAAAATGATTGGTTGGATGCCGACCCTTTACTTACTTAGTAGCGTGATATTTATGCTGCCTTGCGGGAAAATAGCCGATAACTATGGTCGAAAACGAGTATATGCATTTGGTTTAGGCCTAAATGCACTAGCATCACTGATGTGTGCTATTGCGTCATCAATTGAATGGGTACTTTTTTGGCGTTTTGTACAAGGCGCTGCAGGTGCCATGATTTTTGGTATTGGTGTTGCAATTATTACTTCTATTACGCCAAATAATAAAAGAGGCATGGCACTGGGCACCTCTGCAGCGTGTGTGTATATAGGCTTAAGTGCAGCCCCTGCAATAGGCGGTTGGCTCACCGAAATATGGGGATGGCGGGCTGTATTTTACTCTCAAATTCCGCTTGTCCTTCTGCTACTACTTGCTATTAAACTTTTTTTACATGGTGAGTGGAAAAACGATAAAAAATCCTCGTTTGACTGGTGGGGTACTGCACTTTTCTCACTCTTTGCAATATGTTTAGTATTAGGACTCAGTGATTTACCCACTATGACTGGATGGGGTTTAACATTACTTTCGGTAATAAGCTTAGGATTATTTATTATTCACCAAAGTAAAAGCAGGCGACCACTAATCAGAGTACAAATGTTCTTAGAAAGCAGAGTATTTAGCTTATCGCTGTCTACATCGTTTTTAATGTACGCCAGTAATTTTTCATTGGCTTTTTTGTTAAGCTTATATCTGCAATATATTAAAGGGTTAAGTCCTTCTCATGCTGGCCAAATCGTGTTACTGCAAGCGGTTTCTATGGCCATTATGGCACCATTGTCTGGTAAACTTTCAGATAAATTACAGCCACGCATAATAGCTACATTTGGCTGTATAATTGTTATGGTCAGCTTTTTTTTACTATCACTGTTATCTATGGACTCAAGTATCACATACATTAGTGGCTCACTGTTATTGTTAGGTATTGGCTTTGGCTTATTCTCAACGCCTAACAATAATGCAATTATGGGTGCTGTAGATAAGAATGAGCTAGGCGTAGCCTCTTCTTCCATGAATTTATCACGGACAATTGGTAATTTATTTGGAATGAGCTTGGTAAATTTAATTGTGCATTATTACTTAGGGGACAGCACGTTTTCAGCGCAACATAGTCATGCTTTAATGAGTACAATTTCACTCGCGTTTAACGTGTCTTTAGGCTTTGTAATTCTAGCAAGCTGTATCTCGGCATTTCGTGGGAAAGCCTAAATTATGCGTTGCTGATACGGGTTACACGTATAAAAGTAATTATAAATCGTTTTATACGTGTAAGTGTATTTATAAATCGAGTGTTATAAACCCTGTTTTTGCTCTTGAACAACACGGCATAATCAACTTGCCTTGTGCTTTTTCTTTGTCTGTTAAAAAAACATCGCGATGTTCCGGATTGCCTTCCACTACACCAGTTTGGCAAGTGCCACAAACTCCTGATTCACACGCAACTGGTATAAATATCCCATTAACCTCTAGCACTTGAGAGATAGACTGCCCTTCGCCTACAGTAAACTGTTTACCTGAGCTAGCAATTTTCACAGTGAATGACGTGTCTTCTAAAACATTTTCAGCAACCACTGGTGCGGCGAAGTACTCTCGATGCAATCTCTCCTCAGACCAACCCAGCAAACGAGCATGATTTAATACATATGTTATAAACTCAGCAGGGCCACATATATACAAGTCAGTATCATGAATATGCTCACTTAGCACCTGTTCTACATCCATACGACCCGATTGCAATTCTTGGCTAAAGTGAAACGCTATTTTATCGCTAAACGACCCTAATTTTAATGCTTCAACAAATGCTCCAGTTTCAGAAGATTTAGTGCAATAGTGAAATGCGAAAGGTGTCCCTAAACTATGTAATGTTTGAGCCATCGTTAATAATGGCGTAACCCCTATTCCACCTGCAATCAGTAATGTATTTTTCTTTGGATTCAGCAATGAAAAGTGATTTTTAGGTTCACTTACTTCGACTCGATCGCCTATTTGTAGGCTATGTACCTCTGCTGATCCGCCACGAGATTGAGGATCTTTTAATACTGCAATTTCGTAGTAACGAGGGTCGCACTGTAACCGACATAGAGAATATTGACGAAGCAAACCATTTGGTAGCTTTATATCAATATGTGCACCTGCCTCAAATGGTGGCAAATCCACATTGTCAGCGCGTCCAAGTACGAGCCTCACAACCGCCTTTGCCTCAATGACCACATTTTTAACAATAACTGAAATCATCCTAATTCCCTTTGTTAAAATGTTACTGATTGGAGTGGTAGCTCGTCTGTAGATATATTTTTCGCATTTATTTCTTTATCGATTAAACGCTCAATGATACGTCGCGACTGAACACCACCTGCATCTATATCAAGCTTTAAAAGATCAAATTGCGGGAAATTCTTCAGATTTTGCTGCTGACGTTCTAATACCTCTAAATCTTCTTGGAAAATACTGCCTTGCCCTTCTCTAATTTTATCAGTTAATGTAGCGTCTTGGGCATTAAAGTTACGTGCCATCCCCCAAAAGTACCACATCGTATTTTCAGTCTCAGGAGTAATAAAATCAACCACTGTACTGCTCGCTTTTTTATTTTTTGGTGCATCAAAACCACCATAACCAGCATGTGCTACACCCACATCAATCATTACATGTGATGGCGGCATAAAGCGACAAATTTGCCAACGGTCTACTGGTGTATCCGATGCAAGCCCATTACCCTCCAGAGCAGTTCGCCAAAATGGCGGTGCCATAATATTTTCCATATAACGGCGACAAAAAACTTTATCGCCTTCTACTTCAGTTTGCACCGGAGACTCATCAATTTCTTTTTGGCCTATACTACTAGCATGAACGTACGTTTCATGTGTTAAGTCCATTAGATTATCGATCATTAAACGATAGTCGCATTTTATATGATACAACCCCCCCCCATAGGCCCAAGTATCATCTTCAGCCCAAGGTAAGTGTGGGATAAGATCTGTATTTGCAGCCTCTTTATCACCAGGCCAAACCCAGATAAAACCAAAGCGCTCCTCAACTGCAAATGACTTCATACACGGAAATCTCTGCACACGTTGCAGCGGCATTTCTTTTGTTTTACCGTCCTCACCCATTTTTAGACCATGATAGCCGCATACAAGCAAGCCGTCCTCAACATATCCTAAAGATAAAGCTGCGCCACGGTGTGGACAAAAATCTAGCACCGCAGCTACTTTTCCATCCGTCTGACGATAAAAAGCAATACTTTGATCACACACTTTTCGGCCGAGTGGTTTATTGTGATTGATTTCATCACTCATTGCCGCCACATACCATGTATTTTTAATAAAGGTCTGCTTAGCCATACCTTGATCTCCTGTTGTGTTTTTGTTGTCATTGGATCCAATATAAACTAATAATCCAGATAAATAAAACAAACATGCGTAAATTGGATCCATATAATTTTATTTTTTGTACTTTTAGTCACGCTTTAGTTGTAAATTCACACTATTTCAATGACTATATGCAGTGTAGATTCTTAATTGGATCCAGTTTAAAAAGTAATTAAGGTAATTTTTTATGACTAAGTCAGGCCAAAATGCAGTAACCACATTGCGACAAATGATTTTAACTGGAGCACTAAAAACCGGAGAAAGGCTCGTTGAAATTGCTACTTCTGAGCGTCTAGGTGTTTCAAGAACGCCTGTCAGAATTGCATTTAGAACACTTGAACAAGAAGGTTTGTTGACCAAACTTCCTAGGCGTGGCTACGAAGTTCGCTCAGTCTCACCAATTGAAATTGAAGGCGCTATTGAAGTAAGAGGAGTATTAGAAGGCCTAGCTGCTCGACAAGCTGCTGAAAACGGCCTTAACGAAGAACAAAAGCATGAAATGCAATCCCTGCTTGCTTGTGGTGATTTATTATTTGAAGGGGCCGAACTAACTGAAGATGACTTAGCAACCTACCATGATATGAACCGCCGTTTTCATCTACTAATTATTGAAGCGTCGGGTAACTTGGCTATCCAGGCTGCACTATCTAAAAATGAGCACCTACCATTTGCCTCGGTAAGCGCGCTTGCCATCGACAAAAATAATATGCAAAAAGAGTTTAAACGCTTTGCATTTGCACATCAGCAACATCACCACGTATTTCATGCAATGCTTTCTCGCCAAGGTGCTCGTGCTGAAGGAATTATGCGTGAGCATGCACAAGCAACACTCGGTTACGATCGAAACTATCACCGAACAGAGCTTAAAAACAAACTCACAGTTATTTCGCACGCAAATTAATAACCTGCACAGAAGTGTTACTCACTCTTACATATTGAGGGAGCCATATTCTATAAGATATAAAGCTTGCTAATGAAGGAGGCCTTTAAATATTAAAACTTATTAAGCCTTTGTGCGTTCACGCGAGACCAACATAGCAATGCCCATACCACCACCAATACAAAGTGTTGCTAACCCTTTTGTTTTATTAGCTCGCTGCATTTGATATATCAGCGAGACTAAAATACGACAACCTGAAGCACCTATGGGGTGGCCTAAAGCTACCGCCCCCCCATTTACATTTAATTTTTTAGGATCAAGCCCTAATTCATTATTTACGTGCAGTGCTTGGGCTGAAAATGCCTCATTAGCCTCAATTAAATCAATATCATGCACCTGCCAGCCCGCTTTTTTACACACAGCCTGCGTGGCCGCTATTGGGCCAGTGCCCATGTAAAGCGGCTCAACACCTTCGCAAGCGGTAGCTTCAATCACAGCTAAAATAGGTAAGTTTAACTTTTTTGCATACTCGTCTGTAGTAACCACCACCATCGCTGCGCCGTCGTTAATAGTCGAACTATTTCCAGCAGTAACTGAACCGTCTTTTTTGAACGCAGGCCTAAGCTTACTAAGGTTTATAATTTGTGTATCAGCTTTTACTGATTCATCAACATCAAAACTCTGGATATCGCCTCCACGTTTTGCAATATAAATAGGGGCAATTTCATCTTTGAATAAACCCCTACTAATAGCATGTGCTGCTTTTTGCTGTGAATGAACTGCAAATTCATCTTGTTCCGCTCTAGAAACAGCAAATTTTTCAGCTATATTTTCAGCTGTAATTCCCATATGAATATTTTCACGACTATCCCACAGTCCATCTTTTATTAAGCTATCAACCAGTGATAAATCACCTAATTTTTTAGGTACTCTATTATTGGGTAATACGTGCGCCGCCTGAGACATACTTTCTTGCCCACCAGCAACCACCATTTTAGTATCACCGCAAAGAACTGATTGCGCAGCCAATTGCACCGCTTTTAGTCCTGAGCCACATACGTGATTAATAGTAAAAGCAGACACATTAATAGGTAGTCCGGCATTAAGTGCTGTCTGCCTTGCTGGATTTTGGCCACAACCTGCTGTTAGCACCTGCCCTAAAATCACCTCCTCAATGTGTGGCTTTACTTGCGGTGCTTCATCAAGAACGGTTTTAAGTAACTGACTACCTATTTCAATAGCTGACAGGCTTGATAAACTTTGTCCAAAACCACCAATTGCGGTTCTTTTTGCAGCAACAATAACAGCCTTCATGCTACCACCTCGGGCAAGTCCATTTCGGGTACATGCTCAGGAATAACAAGCTCACCTGCTGTTAACCGTTGAATATCTTCTACCGAGACATTCGGCGCCCTTTCTAACAAATGAAATTTACCGTCTTTAATTTCCATAAAAGCGAGATCAGTTAATACTTTTTTAATACAGCCCTTACCTGTTAATGGCAATGTACAATTTGCTAATAACTTTGATTCACCATGCTTTGATGCATGAGTCATTGTGACAATAATATTATCAGCACCCGCCACTAAATCCATAGCGCCTCCCATCCCTTTAATTAACTTACCAGGGATCATGTAAGACGCAATATTACCATTCACATCTACTTCAAAGGCACCTAATACGGTTAAATCAACATGCCCGCCACGGATCATGGCAAACGACTCTGCACTATCAAAAACAGAGGCGCCGGTTGCCATAGTCACCGTTTGTTTGCCGGCATTAATTAAATCAGCATCAATTTCTTGCTCTGTTGGAAATTGACCCATGCCTAATAAGCCATTTTCAGATTGAAGCATTACTTCAATACCTTCAGGGACATAGTTAGCAACAAGCGTCGGAATACCAATGCCTAAGTTAACGTAATATCCATCTTGTAATTCTTGCGCAACACGCATTGCTAATTGTTCACGAGATAAAGCCATTGTTACACTCCTTCAGCTTGCGAAGCACGAATAGTGCGTTGTTCTATACGTTTTTCAAATGAACCTTTAATAATACGATCCACGTAAATGCCAGGAGTATGAATTTCATCTGAATTTAATTGTCCTGCCTCTACAATCTCTTCAACCTCTGCCACCGTAATTTTCCCCGCTGTAGCCGCCAAAGGGTTAAAGTTACGTGCTGTCTTTCGATAAACTAAATTACCATACGTATCGGCTTTCCACGCTTTTACAATGGCAAAGTCACCTTTTATCGATTCTTCTAAAATGTAGGTTTTACCTTTAAAGTTACGTTCTTCTTTCCCTTGTGCAACCTGAGTTCCATAACCCGTTGCGGTGAAAAAGGCAGGAATACCGGCACCACCGGCACGCATTTTTTCGGCTAATGTACCTTGAGGTGTCAATTCAACATCCAGTTCACCAGACATCATTTGTCGCTCAAACTCTGCATTTTCACCAACATAAGACGCAATGATCTTTTTGATTTGTCGTTTTTCTAGCAGCAACCCTAAACCAAAGTCATCAACACCACAGTTATTCGACACAAGCGTTAACCCCTTAGTACCTTTTTTTTGTATTTCCTTAATTAAATTCTCTGGTATACCGCATAAGCCAAAGCCACCAGCTAAAACGGTCATACCGTCTTCAAGTCCTTCAAGCGCTTGAGAATACGTAATTACTACTTTATTAAATCCAGCCATTGTTTAAGTCCAAATTAAGAATGTGTTTATTAGTTTGACAACAAAGCAAGATATAGTTAATTTTATAATTATGTTTTATTAATTAGTTTTTCTTATAAATGAATATAAAACAATTGAAGGCATTTACGCAGGTGGCTTCCAGCCTAAGCTTTGTAGAAGCCGCAGCTAAATTACACTTATCGCAACCCGCGCTTAGTTTAAGTATCAAAAATTTAGAAGAGAGCTTGGGCGGTAAATTATTAACTCGCACAACACGTACATTAGTACTCACCCAAGAAGGTAAAGCATTTTTACCTGTCGCTAAAAACTTATTAAACCAAATAGACGCAGCAGAACGAGAGATGAAAAAGCGATTTGCACTGGATCTTGGGCATACATCTATCGCAGCCATGCCCTCTTTTGCCAGTTCAATTTTGCCAAAAATAATTAAGCGTTTTCATACAAAGTACCCAAACATAAAACTCTCAGTGGACGATGTCTTATCTGATACGGTTATTGACTTGGTAAATGCTGACTTGGTGGAACTCGGTATTTCATTTGAGCCTAAACATAATGGTGACTTAGTATTTCATCCGCTGTATAACGATCAATTTATTGTGGTTTTACCTCAATTTCATCCGCTTGCTAAGTGCCATAGTATTAGTTGGTCGGAGCTACTAAAGTTTGAGTTAATTACTCTGCAAAGTCCCTCTTCTGTCAGAGGGCTAATTGAAGACACTCTCTCGCAGCATAACATTGCACTCAACCCTGCATTTGATGCGCACCAGTTAGCGACTGTTATAAGGATGGTGAGTAATGATTTAGGAGTGGCTGTTGTACCTGCACTTTGCAAAGAGCAAGCATTAGAAGCAGGCGTAATATGCAGAGAAATAAATTCCCCTATTATTGCAAGACGTGTAGGCGTTATTTCTAAACCTATCACGTCTTTATCTATCGCGGCTAAATCAATGCTTGAAACAATTAAGCTCTATTCATTGGAGTTAAGAGATTGAATTTAGGCCCATTGAATGTTCAAACAGGTGCCTTATTTGTATCATCACACTTTAAATCTCTTGCACCTTTACTTTTTAGTGCAGCGACCAGCGATGCAATTGCACAACAAATAGCAATTAGCACAAGCACAGCACTCAAAGAGTCCAATGTTTTTTGAAGTAAAGTTACAACAATAGGTGCTGTAAACTGACCTAAAAAGAACATACCCGTCCACATCCCAGTTCCTTTACCACGTACATTTTCAGGGAGTAGCTTTAATACCCATGTTAAAGTCGTTGGTAATAAAGAGCCAAAACCCAAGCAACCAATAAAAATAGCTATTGATGAAATTACAATTGAAGAAGACACTGCTGTTGCAAAGTAACCAAAGGCACTTAAACCAAAACCAACACATAATAAAAGTGGCCCTGAGATATGCTTAATTTTTCCGTAACAAAATGCACCTAATGCAACACCTATATTTGCTAAAGCTCCTATTCCGCCAATAATAGCGGGCGTCACTGCCTGACTAATCGACAGTACTTCACCTAGTTTTACAATCATAGAATAAAAAATAATACCAACAAATAGTGTTATAAATAATAGAGGCAGTACTTTTTTTACAGGGAATCCCGTGAGTTGTTTGTCTTCATTTGCTCTTACTTTAGGTTCAAATAAGTTTAAAGCAACCAGCAAAGCAACAGGCAAGGCAAGTAAGTATAAAACAAATGGGCCTCTTGAACCCAATACTTCACCCAACATACCGCCAAGTGCAATGAGAAAAATAGCACTTAAGCTCACTGACGCTATTTGTATAGAAATCCATTTTTGTCTTTCTTTTCCTATGAAGTAGTCAGCAATTAATGCGGTAGCAATTGTCATAATAACCGCTTCTGTAATACCTAAAAAAATACGAGATACTATTATATGAGATAAACTTTCCAAGAAATAAGGTAATACCCCAACAGCGCTGTATATTAACAGAGCAAAAATAAGGAGCGACTTCCTGCCAAACTTATCAGAAAGAGAACCCGCAATTGGAGAGAATACAGCAACACAGAGTGCAGGAATAGTCATAGCAATAGGCACTAAAACCTCATAACCACTAATATGCTTAAACTCTTCAAGTAACATAGGCAGCACAGGAACAAGGGAGATGACTGCCATAACAGGCATAATAGCCGCTAAAATTAAAATAATACCGTGTTTAGTAGAAGCCACAGTGGGCGAGATAGTATTCATAAAAACTTCCTTTAATTATTGTGTGTTTTGCTTAGTGTGTTGTCGGGTCATTAAATACAAACCCGAAGGCTCCACTATGTGTTGAAAGTTTCCAATTGTAGAATTTAATATTTAGATAGAATGTATCACGTAAATAAATAGTTAATTGCAATTACCTTTTTTATCACCTTTCCTCGCTAGAGTGCCTAGCTCTCTCATGTATCTATGAAATAGGTAACTTCAATCATAAAAATCAATTAACTTGATATGCAGTTTTTACTTTATCTTTACTTTTGCGTTGCACACACATCGCAATCTCGTCACTTGTATTAACAAGTGATTAGTAAAACGCTTTTACACACACAATTATAAGGATAGAACTATGAACAAATCGTATTTACGTTCATGTATTCTGACTGCATGTTTAGCACCTTTAGCTATTTCGGCTCAAACTGCCGAAAAAACTACAGAACCTAAAGCAGATAGTGGTATTGAGTTAATAACGGTTACAGCACTTAGAAAAACAGAAAGTTTACAAGATGTGGCTGTACCTATTGATGCCGCAACAGGTAAAGAACTATCACGCATCGGTGTTACCGATGCAACAGGGCTTAATAAAATATCACCTGCACTCAATGTTGTCTCTGGTGGCGGCTCTAATACTGTATTTTTTGTCAGAGGCGTTGGTAACTTTGCTGTAAATGCATACACAGATGCTGCTTTAGCATTTAACGTAGACGGTGTATTTTTAGGGCGCCCAACAGCCACAACGGCATCATTTTTAGATGTAGAACGTATAGAGGTTTTAAAGGGACCTCAGGGCACTCTTTATGGCCGAAATGCAACAGCGGGTGCGATCAATGTTATTTCAACAAAACCTGAACTTGGTGAGACATTTGGCAATATTTCTATTGGTGCTGCTAACTATGGAACAATAACAGCTTCTGGTGCTGTCAATTTACCAATAAGCGATGACTGGGCAGCTCGTTTTGCGATTGGTAAAACTAAAAATGACGGCTACAACGATGATGGTACAGCGGCAACAGATGATACCGCATTCCGCGCACGTTTATTTGGTGAGTTTTCAGAAGATGTAAACCTTACCGTCACTGCAGATTACTCAACAACAAAAGGCAATGGTAATTCACCTTCATTTGAAGGTAGTTACGGATTCCCACTCCAAGGAAGTAATAACCACCCAAAAAATATTCCAGGTTACAACTTCAATCCTGCTCCAGATAATGTATCAGCTCCTCATACAGGCCCAGGTACACCAGCTGCAGTTGAATACTACACAGGCCAAATAACCTCGCCAGCATTTACTTCTATCACTCCCCTATATGACCCTTATATAGACAACGAGTATATGGGGGTGTCGGCAGAGTTAAACGTTGCAACATCATTGGGTGATCTAACAATTATTCCGGCTTATAGAGAGAATACGGTTGACGTTTTATTTAATAATCCCGCTTTCCAAGCAGCTATTAATCAAGAAAATCACCAGCAATCTAGTTTAGAAGCTCGTTTCTCTACAACCGTAGGGGCGCTTGATTTAATTATGGGTGGCTTTTACTTTGATGAAAAAGTTGATGGTCTAGCCTCATTTAACCAATACAGCTTGCAATCAACGCAAGATATTGAAAACTCCAGTACAAAGTCAACCGCGTTTTTTGTTCATGGTAAATATCACATCTCTGATGATCTTAGACTCGTTGGTGCTGTGCGTTGGACCAAAGATAAAAAAGAATTTAAGGGACAAGCGGATGTATTTCTAAATTTATGTATTAGAGATTTACCAGCCTACCCTGGCGGACCAGAAATCCCTAATTGTGACGGTGCGCCAGTTATTCCTGTTGGTGCAACTGTTGCAGAAACAATTGCATCTATTGATCCAGCGGATTTGCCAGAAGGAGCTCCTATAGCTAATCGAGGTCCTGTTCCGTATGGCCAAATTCCGTTGTTTCCTGGTGCGCCAGATAACCTGCGTGCAAACTTGCTTTTCATTAACCAAACACAAATTGACCGTGTTCAAGAAAATGACGAAATAACGTATCGAGCAGCAATAGAATACGATATTGCTGATAGTAATTTACTCTACACTAGTTACGAAACAGGCTATCGTTCAGGAGGGTTTAGTCCAACAGCAGGTCGTGAAGAGTTTTTACCTGAGTATATAAACGCATGGACATTTGGTTCTAAAAATAGATTTTTAGATAATTATTTACAAATCAATGCTGAGGCATTTATTTGGGATTATGAAGATCAACAGGCAAGTCACTTTGGTATTGATGGTAATGGTAATTCTGCATTCTTTACTGAAAATATAGGTCAATCAAGTATTAAAGGCGTTGAAGTTGATATTCTTTATCAACTGACTGAAGCAACACGAATCAAAGGTAATATTCAATACCTAAAAAATGAGATTGAAGAGTTTAGTTACCTTCAAAAAACGCCAGACGAAGCTGTAAATGTTGTGACTGGTTGTGACACAACGGTAATAAGCATGACTGATGGGGAGCCCACATATAATGTCAACTGTTCAGGTAAGGAAGGCAGAAACTCGCCATCACTTTCTTTAACTGCAAGTATTAACCATTACTTAGAGTTTAATAATGGTTATTCGGCATCGGTGTCTTTTGATGCTCGTTACCGCGACGAACGTTGGGTTGGCTTTGACTTCTTACCATCACAGCGTGCTGAAGATGTTATTACCTTAGACACTTCTATGCAATTATTTTCAGCAAATGATAAGTGGTCAATTCTCGCATATGTGAGAAACATAACTGACGAAGAGATAAAAGCAACATCACAGTTATTTGCAAATGGTGGCAACACCATGGTGTCAACCTATGAAAAACCAAGAACATACGGCATTACATTTAAATATGACTTCTATTAAGAGAGCACACACAATGAAAAAAAGTAGTATTTTATTTAATTTATTTCTATCTATAGGCTGTTTAGCATTTACGTTTAACGGTAACGCAAGCGAAACAAAAAATGAGTGGATAACTCTAGGTACGATGGCAGGCCCTATTCCTAATGCAAAACACTCTCAACCAGCTAATGCGATGCTTGTTAATGGTAATACCTATTTAGTAGATGCGGGTGATGGAACTGCAGGGCAATTAGCAAAAGCAGGACTTAATATAAAGGATGTGGATGCTATATTTTTAAGTCACCTTCACTTTGATCACACAGGTGGTTTGCCTGCAATTATTAGCTTAAGGTGGCAAACAAGTGCTAATAATGAGCTTGTTATATATGGCCCGCCAGGTACTCAGCAAACCGTTGATGGTATTTTTAAATACATGACTTACGGTGCATTAGGTCATTATGGTGTTCCTGGTCAAGTTCCAGCTCCTGCAAATAACAATATTAAAGTAATTGAGGTTCAAGATGGCTCAGATATTAAATTTGATGACTTTACCCTAAATGTAATTAGAAACACTCATTATAGCTGGCCAAAAGGCAGTGACGAATGGAACAAGTTTCAAGCTTTATCGTTTAAGTTTACACTGGATGATGGTTATACTGCTGTTTACACTGGTGACACGGGCCCTAGTAAGGCCGTAGAAAAACTCGCAAACGGCGTTGATTTATTAGTTAGTGAGATGATGGATATTGATCATACCGTTAATCAAATTAAGAAAACGAATCCTCGTATGCCAGAGAAAAAATTTAAAGGTATTCATAGGCACCTTTCAAAGCATCACTTATCGCCTCAGCAGGTCGGTGAGCTGGCTAAAGCAGCAGACGTAAAAAAACTCGTCATTACTCATATGGCGCCAGGGTTAGATACTTCAGAGGAAATCGACTTTTATACCAAGCAAGTGCAAGGTGAATACAAAGGGACGATATCAATAGCTCAAGATTTGAATCGGTATGAATTAAAGCACTGACCTAATTATATAAAACTATAAGTCGCCTATTAAGGCGACTTTTTTATAAGTTTTGTGCAGTAGAAATTACTTTTTCTCTTAACCACCGGTGTATAGGGTCGTTATCAAGTGTAGGGTGCCACATCATTGATTCAACTAAAAGGGGTGTATCAAAGGGAAATGAAACGACCTTTAAACCATGCTTTTGTGCGTGTATATTGGCAAACTTTTTGGGTAAAATAGCTACGCGTTGAGTCCCCTTCAAAGTATAAATCATAGTAGAAAAGTCATTTGTAATAATATCAACTTTTCGACTTCCTCCCATCGTCTCCGTTAACCATGTTTCAATACTTAAATGACTTGTTCGTGCAAAACCTACCGACACATGCCCCATACTGCCAACTTGTTCAGCTGAAATTACATCACCAGCAACTAACTTGTTATCCATATCGACTACACATGCAAGTTCATCAACCATAAGTAATGAACTAGGGTAACCATCAAGCATTACCGATTCCGGTGCTATAAATAAATCGGCTCCTCCTTTGGTAAGTATATTAACTTCATGCGAAAACGGCGATAAAAACTCAAACGTCAATAATGGAGCTAACGTAGCAAGCTCGGTTAAAATACTAGAAAACAGAACTTGAATAACATAATCCGATGCAACAATTTTGAAATGACGTTCACTTTTTAATGGATCATTAAATCGCTTACCAATAATCCCGCCTCTAATGGTTGTCAGAACTTCAGTAATTGGTACTTGAACTTCAAGCGCAAAAGGGGTCGGTTGCATAGTTTTACCAACTTGCACCAACAAGTCATCCTCGAAAAAGGCACGTGCTCTACCCAAAATACTGCTCATAGCAGACTGCGATAAATGCAGTCTCTTAGCGCTTTTGGTTATGTTTTTTTCTTCTAGTAAAACATCTAATGCAACCAGTAAATTTAAATCTAAATGCTCAAATCTCATAACATTGGCCCACTGCTGATTTTTAAATTTTGATTATTTTTAAGTATTAAAATTATTGATACAACCTATCTAAACATTCAATTTCATCAATTGCAAATGAAGTATTAATATGACTTAAACCAAAGTTTAACAACATCTGCGGACACACAATGAAATTTGCAACAATTAATAATTCAAAACCAGATGGTCAGCTTGTATTAGTCTCTAAGGATCTAACTGACTACGTAGACATTAGCGACCTAGCCGGCACGCTCCAAGAGGCACTAGATTTATGGCCTGCTATACAAGATAAGCTTTTACTTCGCTACGAGGCACTTAACGCACTTGAGCTAACAGGCATTAATAAAGTGTGTAAAACTCAATTAATGGCCCCTTTACCACGTAGTTGGCAATGGTTAGACGGTTCACTTTTTTTAAATCATGGCGTGTTGATGCAGCAAGCATTTCATCTGGACCCAATCGAAGATGCTGATATTTATCCACTTGTTTATCAAGGTGCTGGCGATAGCTTTCTTAGCGCTAATGATAAAATTGCAGCTCCAAGTAACGAAGTTGGTCTTGATTTTGAGGGTGAATTTGGCGTGATGGTCGGTGACATCCCAATGGGGAGTAGTCCAGAGTTTGCACTTGAGAAAATACGTCTAATAGTCATGCTTAACGACATCAGCTATCGCGCACTCGGGCCAAGAGAAATGAAAACAGGTTTTGGCTTTGTACAAGCTAAAGGCCCTACCAGCTTCGCACCATTTGCTATTACCCCTGATGAGCTTGGTGAAAACTGGCGTAATGGTCGTATTTCACTGCCACTAGAAGTTTACCGTAACGACAAATGGTTTGGTGCGCCTGATGGCACAGAGATGTTTTTTGGTTTTCATGAATTAATTGCCCATGTCGCTAAAACTCGCCCTATTAAAGCGGGCACCGTGTTTGGCTCAGGTACTGTTTCTAACGCAGATATTAGTAAAGGACAAGCCTGTATCTCAGAGCTACGTGCTAAGGAAATGATTGCCACAGGCAAACCACAAACAGACTTTTTACAATCTGGCGAAACAGTTCATATGCGAGTACTAGATTCGCAGGGCAAGTCAATATTTGGAGATATAAAACAAGAAGCCATAATGGAGAATACACATGTTTAATCCATCACAATACACATTAATCGATTTATCGGTAACGCTTGAGAATAACCCCTATACCGATCCACCGCCATTATTACCAAAAATCGAGTATACCGACCACCAACAAGGTTGGCCAGAAATGTCATCAATGTTCCCTGGTTTAAAAAAAGATCAACTCCCAGGGAATGAATCGTGGGCGGCTGAACGTTTAGAGATCACCACTCATAGTGGCACTCACATGGACGCACCATGGCACTATGCCTCTACCACAGATGGTGGAAAACCAGCCTTTGGTATTGATGAGTTGCCCTTGGAGTGGTGTTTTCAACGCGGTGTTAAATTAGATTTTAGAGATTTCCCTGATGGTTATGTAATTACTGCCCTAGACGTTGAAAAAGAGCTAGCCCGAATTAATCACACCTTATCGCCGTTAGACATCGTTTTAGTCAATACCCGTGCAGGCTCTGTTTACGGTAAGCCTGGTTACCTTGATGCTGGTGTTGGTATGGGCCGCGAAGCCACCTTGTATCTTTTAGAGCGCGGTATAAAAGTTGTGGGTACCGACGCTTGGAGCTGGGATGCTCCTTTTAAATTCACTAAACAACGTTTCGAAGAAAGCGGCGACCCATCAATCATTTGGGAAGGCCATAAAGCGGGTCGCGACATTGGTTATGGGCAAATGGAAAAGCTAGCAAACTTAGCATCACTACCAAGTAGTGGTTTTTTAGTTTCATGTTTTCCTTACAAAATTAAACATGCCTCAGCAGGTTTTGTCAGAGCTGTCGCATTTCTAGAAAAGTAGTTGAGCACAACACATTAATTTATTAAGAGGTTATTATGTTTAAGTATTTCCCGACGAATTATGTATGGAATTTATCAGTAAATTTAGCTATCGAAATGGGCGCTCGCATTGGCGAAATCGAAGAAATGTGTGGCCCTTTACAAGAGGCTGCAAAATCACCAGATAAAGAAGGCGTTCAAGCATTTAGAGACACGTGGGCTAAAATGGCCGATAAACTATGTGGTCTTGCTGAAGAAGATCTAGAACGTGGCAGACTGCTTTCTGCAGGGTACAAATATAATCGCGCTGCAACCTACCTTATAACCTGTGAACGCATTCAAGCACATGGCGCCTCGGGAAGAACAGAGCTGTATAAACGTTCACTTTCGCTTTTTCAAAAATCAATCGAACTGGGTCACGAAAACTGTGAACGCGTGGAAATTCCTTATGAAGGCAAACACCTTAGTGCTCTTTATGTCAAAGCCAAAGGCGTTAAAGGCCCTGCCCCTATTCTTATACAAATAAACGGCCTAGATTCATCAAAGGAAATGAAATATCGCGTTGGTTTACCACAATGGTTAGCAGAACGTGGCGTTTCATCACTTGTTTTAGATCAACCAGGTACAGGTGAAGCGTTAAAGCTACAAGACTTCCATGCTCGTTTTGACACTGAGCATTGGGCAAGTGTTGTTGTTGATTGGTTAGAACAACATGATGAAGTAGATAGCAAGCTAATTGGCATGGAAGGTGTCTCTTTAGGTGGCTATTACTGCCCTCGTGCGGTAGCGAATGAACCGAGACTTGCCCTAGGCTGTGTATGGGGTGCAAACCACGATTGGCGTGACGTTCAAAAACGTCGCTTAGAAAAAGAAGGTGACTTCCCCGTACCTCATTACTGGGCACATGTGCAATGGGTTTGGGGCGCCAAAGATATAGACGACTTCATGGAAATCGCTGAAAACGTCCACCTTGATGGTCAAATTGAAAAAATTAAAGTGCCATTTTTAGTCACTCACGGCGCTAAAGATTCGCAAATTCCACTTAAATGGGCCGAGCGCACCTTTGAGCAACTAGTCAATAGCCCTAAGCGTGAGCTAAAAATCTTTACAGAACGAGAAGGTGGTGTACAGCACTCTAGCTTCGACAACAGTTCAAACGCGGGTCAGTACATAGCTGATTGGGTAGCTGAAACATTTAACGAATTAAAAAAACAATAAGGATCACACCATGAATATTATTGGCCCCGATACGCTTGTTTTTGGTGTTGAAGACACCGAGAGTTGTAAGCAGTTCGCACTAGATTATGGCTTAACACAAAAAACTGAAACACGATTTGTTGCTCTTGATGGCACAGGTATTGAGATTAAAAAAGCAGATGACAGCTCATTACCGAATCCTCTTGCTACTGGTTCAATGCTGCGTAAAACAATTTACGGTGTAAAAGATCAGCATACAATAGATGCTTTAAAAACAGAGCTTGAAAAAGACCGAACAGTAACAACTTTAGACGATGGCAGTATCGAATCTGTTGACGATTTAGGGTTTGTTATTGGTTTTCAAGTGACCATACGGCAATCGCTCGAGAATCTACCAGCAGAAAAAGTCAACGCGCCAGGGTGTGAAAACAACCGTGCTGTAAACAATATTGGTATTAATACAGACTTCAAGGCAAAGCCTCGTAGCCTTTCTCATGTTGTGTATTTTGTACCGGATGCCGTTAAAGCTGAAGCTTTTTACGCACAGCGTTTAGGCTTTATTACTACGGATCGTTTTACCCACGTAGGTCCTTTTATGCGCCCTGCCGGTACCAATGATCACCACACATTATTTTTTATAAATACCCCACCACATATGCAAGGTATTGAGCATTTCACTTTTCATATGAGCGGACCAACAGAAGTTTCTCAGGCAGGTACTGCCTTAGTTAATAAAGGCTATCAAAGCTTTTGGGGGCCAGGTCGTCATATATTCGGATCAAATTGGTTCTGGTACTTCAAAAGTCCGTTTGGCTGCAACATTGAGTATGATGCTGATATGGATTTACATGATGATGAATGGACTGCGCGAGAAGCGATGCCTGGTGCTGATAATTCGCAAGCTTTCTTACTTCAGTACCGGGAAAAGTGGGCACCAATGGGCCCACCTCCGGGTAAACCAGAGTAAACATGAGTAAAGTATTTATCGCCCATAAAAGCGATATTACAGAGGGGCAAGCGAAAGGCTTTGACCCTCTTAATCAAGGGCGCGACAGCCTCTTTATAGTTCATAAAAATGGGGAGTATTATGGCTATAAAGATATCTGTCCTCACTACGGTGATACCACATTACCTTGGAAAAAAGATAAATACTTAGATTCAAAAAGTGATCAAATAGTCTGCGCTGCCCACGGCGCTTTATTCGAAATTCGCACTGGTATTTGCACACAAGGGCCATGTAAAAATCAGGTCTTAACAAACATTGAATTAGATATTCGCCAACACAATGAAATTTGGGTGGATATAACAACAATAAAGGAGTTCTAAAATGAACCCGTGTATTTCTAATGTATTAATAATTGGTGGTGGCTTCTCTGGTATGTCAGCAGCCATCGAACTTGAGAAAAAAAATATTGCTGTCGATTTGGTCGAAATTGACCCTAACTGGCGAGCAGAAGGGGCTGGGATCAGTTTAGGCGGAGCCACCATTCGAGCTTTTCAACAACTTGGAATTTTAGAAGAGTTTTTAGCAAAAGGCAGTGCCCATGAAGGGCTAGATATATATGCCCCGCATGGTTTGCACCTTGCCCATATACCAACGCCATTAATGGCTGATGCTAATATTCCAAAAGCGGGCGCTATAATGCGACCAGCACTTGCACAAATTTTGGCAAATAAAACGAAACAAACCAATGCCAATGTTAGGCTTGGCTGTACATTTTCATCTATAGAACAAGACGAAAATGGGGCAACAGTAACCTTTACCGATGGCACGACAAAAACATATGACCTAATTATTGGTGCTGATGGCTTGTACTCAAAAGTACGACAAATCATATTCCCTGAAGCTGAAAAGCCTAAATTTGTAGGCCAAGGTGTATGGCGAGCCGTACTGCCTCGCCTTGAAGGCATTGATAACACGGTAATGTGGGTAGGCGAACATATTAAAGTAGGGGTTAACCCTATGTCGAAAAACGAAATGTATATGTTTGTTACTGAAGATAAAATTGAAAATAATTATATTGAACCAAAAGACTTTTTACCTTTATTAAAAGCACTTGTAGCCAAATTTCCGGCTCCTGTAGTACAAGAGATACATGCTCATCTAAATGAAAACTCTAAAATTGATTACCGCCCGCTTGAAGGACTATTAGTTAAAGATGCATGGCACAAAAACCGAATCGTCCTTATCGGCGATGCAGTACATGCAACAACACCCCATTTAGCGTCGGGTGCATGTATAGGTATTGAAGATGCTATTGTATTGGCTGATGAACTAACTAATCATGCTCACTTGGAACAAGCACTTAGCGCCTTTAAAGAGCGCCGTTGGGAGCGTTGTAAGCTTGTTGTTGAAAACTCGGGTCGGCTTGCTCAAATTGAAATAGAAGGAGGCGACAAAGCTGAGCACTCTGCAATTATGCGCGACTCCCATATTGCTTTAGCTAAAGCAATATAACTGACCCGTTTTTAGGTTAACTAGGTTGTTAATACCCCTTCGCTGAAAATGAGTGACAGCGAGGGGGTATTATTTACCTTATCCCAACTAACTATAAAAATAACGGACGCCTTGCCATATCAAATGCAGGGATAAAAAGCTCAAGATAAGTCGTAATACCTTTCTAAAGTTAGCTCCATGAGTTTTATTTAATACATGTAAACCTACAAACGTTCCGAACACACCACTAATAACCATACAAAAAATTAAAGGCAGCTAATCAAGAAAAGCAAATCCAACAACGCTAAAAACCGCCGCTTTTAATACATACTGAAGTGCCATACAGCTTGAAAATGTTGCCGTAAATTTTAATTTTTCATACTCTTTTGTATACAAATAACTGCTTACAATTGGGCCGCTAGCGCCAACAAATACAGAGAGAAAGGCAGTACTCAACCCTGCAATAAGGCGCACGCTTGGTGATGTGCCACTAAATTTGGGCTTTGGACCCCACAACAAATAAAAAATAAATATTGCCAACACAATTTTCATCGGCTCAAGTGCTATTTGTGTTAATACGGTAGTCGATAACACAGCACCAAACAGCCCCCTACTGAAAAATAAGCCAACATATCTAGGTCAATGTATCTATACGTTGCTATTGCACGAGTCGCATTAGAGCCTAACTGAACAAGGCCATGAACAGGAATGACAATGGACATAGGCAGCATTGAGGCCATTGTAAGAAGTAGTAATAAGCCGCCTCCTGCACCAAATGCGGCAGTAATAAATGATCCAAAAAAAGCGGATGCAATTAAAATCCCCGCATAAAGCGGGGAGAGTAAATCATTTAGTAATAAGCTCAAACCGAAAGACCTTAATTGCTACATTTAAAACTCTTCGGTATCTATTTCTGCTTGAGTTGCTTCAGGATAACGCGAACCACTAACTGAAGATGGTGAGAATAAAGCTGATAGTTGCGTTAACTGTTCTGCAGACAGTACAATATTTTCAGCACTTACATTATCGGCTAAATGATCACTATTCTGTGTGCCAGGAATAACATGTACATGCTCACCTTGATGAAGCACCCAAGCTAAACACAATTGAGCCAGTGTTAAGTGTGTGCTCTGTGCAATAGATTTTAGTGCACTTAACAATTGCTTATTTTTGCTAAAGTGAGGTTCGTTAAAGCGCGGCATTCCACGTCTAATATCCCTTTCAACTAGTGCCTCTCGACTGGTAACCTGATCAGTTAAAAAGCCTCTGGCTAATGGTGAAAATGCAATAAAAGCAGCCCCTATATGCTTACATGTTTCGAGCACTGCAATCTCAGGATTACGCGTCCATAACGAATACTCTGTTTGCACTGCTGCAATCGAATGTACGCTATTTGCTCGCATTATTGACTCAGCTGATACCTCAGATAAGCCAATTGCTTTAATTTTTCCTTCAGTAACTAAACGCGAAAGCTCACCAACACTCTCTTCAATCGGGACAGATTTATCCATACGATGCAGGTAATATAAATCTAGGACTTCTGTATTTAGTCTAGTTAAGGACGATTCTATTGTTGAGCGAAGCGTTTTAGGGCGCCCATCAATAACGCGTTTGCCATTAACGCCGGCCATACCACACTTGCTCGCCAAAAAAATTTTATCTCTGTGTTGTTTTATTGCTTTGCCTAGCAGAGCTTCATTTTTACCAAACCCATACAAAGCGGCAGTATCAAAATGTTCAACACCTAACTCAATCGCCTCGTGTAATAAATTAATTGCAGCTTCATTTGAGGGAGGATGCCCATAGGCATGGCTCAAGTTCATACACCCCAACCCAATTGGATTAACGCTATAACCATTAATTTGACGCTTATTCATACCCCCTCCTTTGCGATTAATTATTGATTATTTAATTGTTGCTCTAAGTCGTGAAGCACACGATAACAATCAAGTACCTGATTAACACTCGAGTTAGGTTCTCGGCCATCTTTGATAGCAGTAAAAAACTCTCTATCTTGTAGCTCAATGCCATTCATAGATACGTCAACATTAGAGACATCAATCGCATTCTCTTTGCCATCCACTAAATCATCATAGCGTGCTATATATGTACCTGTGTCACCGATATAGCGAAAAAATGTCCCTAAAGGCCCATCATTGTTAAACGATAATGATAGGGTACAAATTGCACCATTTTCAGCTAATAACTGAATAGACATATCTAAAGCAATACCGAGCTCTGGGTGAATTGGCCCCTGAATAGCATTAGCTTTAACCACTTTAGCGCCAGCTTGATAAGCAAACAAATCAACAGTGTGAGCAGCATGGTGCCATAACAGATGATCAGTCCATGACCGGGCCTCGCCTTTAGCATTAATATTTTTACGACGGAAAAAGTACGTTTGTACATCCATTTGCTGAATATTAAACTCGTTAGCCGAAATTTTATTATTAACCCATTGATGAGATGGATTAAAGCGGCGAGTATGCCCAACCATACAGGTCAGCCCCGTGCGCTTTTGTACCTCAACTACTTTTAATGAATCTTCCCAGCTATCTGCTAATGGGATTTCAACTTGCACATGCTTACCCGCTTCCATACATTGAATAGATTGCGCAGCGTGTTGCTGAGTGGGTGTACATAAAATCACTGCATCTGCATCAATTTTAAGCGCATCGTCTAAGCTCGTAAAAACTTGTGGTATGGCGTAGTCATCAGCCACTTTTTGAGTTTTTTCTGGCGTACGACCAACGAGTGCAACCACTTCAACACCATCGATATTTTTAATACCATCAAGGTGCTTAATGCCAAATGCGCCTGGTCCAACAACAATTACTTTCATAAAATTTCTCCAGGTTATTTATTTTCTAAAACAAGATGACCAACAGCAGTATTCGATGCGGGTACATGATAATGACGCTTCTTTAATTCAACCTCATCATTGAGCGCTCCACGCATTACAAGCCACATAATAAGCTCAATCCCTTCAGAGCCAGCAAGGTTAATGTATTCAAGATGAGGTTTTAGGGCTAAGTTTTCAGCATCATCAACAATGTCATCTAAAAAGGCATTATCAAATTCTTTATTAATTAAACCTGCACGTGGCCCCTGTAATTGATGGCTCATGCCGCCCGTCCCCCAAATTTGTACATTTAGGTCTTCATCAAAGCTTTCTACAGCTTTACGTAAGGCCTTACCTAAATTGTAACAACGCTGCCCAGATGGGGTTGGATAAAGTACTACATTGACAGCAATAGGTATAACTTTACATGGCCAATTTTCAGGCTGACCAAACATTAGCGATAACGGAACCGTTAAGCCATGATCAACATCTAGAGTATTAACAACAGTTAAGTCAAAGTCGTCTTGAATAACAGATTGAGCAATATGTGATGCAAATTCAGGATAGCCTTTTACATTGGGTACAGGACGTGGCCCCCACCCTTCATCGGCTGGTTTAAACTCTTCACCTGTTGCAATCGCAAAGGTAGGAACTAAATTAGAGTCAAACGCGGTTGCATGATCGTTATATACCAATAATACAACGTCCGGCTTTTGCTCCTTTATCCATTCTTTAGCGTAATCATACCCCTCGAATAATGGTTTCCAATACTCATTATCAGTTATGCCATTATCGATTGCGGCACCAATAGCCGGAACATGTGATGTTGCAACACCTGCTTTTATTTTGGCCATGATTAACTTCCTTTTTTTAATGTATTACTGCTGTCGGGTACACGACCCCCTGATAGCATCATTTGCGCGTATTCGTCTTGTGTCATACCCGTCATCGTTGATGCTGCGGCTTGAAAACTAATACCGTCGCTAGAAAAGATTTTTGCAAGGAAATAAATATTGCCGCCTAAGCTCATCATTTTGTTGTAATCACGTGCTATAACCGCTTCTTTTTGTGCTTCACTCATTGGCCACTCATCAAGGTAGGCTTTCTGACCTGCTTTAAACCTTTCACGATTTGGCGCCTTCATCAACGACATGCAAAATTGATTTAAGTGAAAACCTAAACGCGCCATATCGGCGTCAAATATAGTGGTACCTGGCACCTCTTTGTAAGGTTTATTAATAGCCATATATATTCCTTATTTTGACCAATACAAACGCATTGGATTATCAATTAATAACTTTTGCTGTAATTCAGTAGTGGGGGCAAACAGCGGGATCATGTCCACTAATTTACCATCGTCAGGCATGTGGCTTTTCATATTTGGGTGAGGCCAATCTGTGCCCCACAAAACACGGTCAGGAAAACTTTCGACGACTTTGCGCGCAAAAGGAACAACATCTTGGTAGCCTTTATTTGGACCATCAATAGAAATTCGTTCAGGGCAGCTTACTTTAGACCATACATTTTCATTTTCGCGCATAAACTTTAAAAACAACGCAAAGTCTTCGCCTTCAACAGATTTAGTAACATCTGGGCGCCCCATATGATCAACAACTAATATCGTTGGTAAACTAGTGAAAAAATCATAAAGCTCGGGTAAATCTTGGCTTTCAAAATAAATAACAATGTGCCAATCACGTTTAACTATTCGTTCTGCAATGCGTTTTAACGAGTCAAATGGCAAAGCATCAACTAACCGCTTAACAAAATTAAAGCGTACACCTCTAACACCTGCAGCATGCAATCTATCAAGCTCAGCGTCGCTAATATCTTCTTTAATAGTTGCAACACCACGTGCTAAACCATTTGATGCCAAAAGCGCATCTACCATCGCATTATTATCAGCTCCATGACAGGTTGCTTGCACTATCACATTTCGACTAAACCCTAAGTAGTCGCGTAAATCCCAGAGCTGCTGTTTTGATGCATCGCATGGTGTGTATTTACGTTCGGGTGCAAAACCAAACTCATTGCCAGGACCAAACACATGACAATGCGCATCAACAGCCCCTTTCGGTAACTCAAAGCTAGGTTGTGATGGCGATTGATGCCAATGAAGCCAATCGGCATCCATTACAAATTGACTCATAAACCCAACCCTTTTAATTTGGCGTCTAAACGTGGGTATACGCGACGCGCATTTTCTTCAAATATCGCTTTTTTGTCCGCTGCCGATATTTCTAATGTGTCAATGTAACGTTTAGTATCATCAAAATAGTGCCCGGTTTGTGGATCAATACCGCGCACGGCACCAATCATTTCAGAGCCAAATAAAATGTTTTTAGTATCAATAACGTCTACTAATAAATCAATCCCCGGTTGGTGATAAACGCAGGTATCAAAATACACATTTTTCATTACGTGCTCATTTAAAGGTGGCTGCTTCATCATATCAGCCAATCCTCGGTAACGCCCCCAATGATAAGGCACAGCTCCACCACCATGAGGTATAATAAACCTTAAATCAGGGAACTCTTTAAACAAATCACCTTGCAAAAATTGCATAAATGCGGTGGTATCAGCATTCATATAGTGCGCACCTGTTGCGTGAAAATTTGGATTACATGAGCCCGATACATGGATCATTGCAGGAACATCTAATTCAACCATTTTTTCATAAAGTGGAAACCAACTTGGATCGGTTAACGGCGCTGAAGTCCAATGACCGCCAGAAGGGTCAGGATTTAAATTACAGCCAACAAATCCTAATTCATTAACACAGCGCTCTAGCTCAACAACTGAATTTTCAATCGGTACTCCCGGCGATTGTGGTAATTGGCACACTCCTATAAAGCGCGTAGGGTATAAGTCAACAACCCTTGCTATTAAATCATTACACGCTGAGGTCCATTGTTTTGATACCTCTTCATTACCTACGTGATGCGCCATAGCCGATGCACGAGGTGAAAAAATGGTCATGTCTAGGCCGCGCTCATCGAGCAATTTTAACTGATTTTTTTCAATACTTTCGCGAATTTCATCGTCTGAAATATGGGGAACGTCTGGGAGCGCTTTTCCCTCTTTGAATGCTTTAATTTGCGCTTCTCTAAAAAGTTGTAATGGCTCTGGCGCTGTTGTGTAATGTCCGTGGCAGTCTATTATCATTGTGTGTCTCCTGCTGAGAGTATTATTGAAACTATCTTTTAGTAGTCGATCAAGCCATTGCTGAGCCGACCATTAATAAGCGCGCGGTTCTTAACAGCGCAGAACGATGTATTTTATAAGTGCTCAGTTGAGCGATACCTGATACCTGCATTTCAACAGTAAACTGACCCGTTGGATGCTCAACAACGATATCAAACTCCCCATCAATAAAGTTTTGGTTAGCATGCCTATAGGCTACTGTACCTTTTAAAACACATGCACTTGCTACGCTCACACTGCCTAACACCCCAATAGCCTCATGAACACGGTGGGGTATAAATGTTCGAGTGTTAATTACCCCACCATTTTTTGCAGGGCTTACTAAAGACATTTTTGGAATCGTTTTATTAGTTACATCCCCTAAATTCATCATCTTAGCCGCGATTAAACGAATAGCTTCAATCTTTTGCTTTAAATCGGTATTATCTTCGAGTGTATTAGGCGACTCATCACCCACTAAACCAAACTCGCTAGCATCTAAAATAACCACTGGCATGCCGTTATCAATACAGGTTATTGAATACCCATTAATTTCATCTATGGCATTACCCGTAGGAAAAAGTGCACCACAATTGGCACCCGCTATATCTAGAAAGTCGAGCGTGATAGGCGCTGCTGAACCTGGTACACCGTCGATTACGGCCTCCCCTTTATAGCTTACTTTGCCATTAGGAGTTTGAACGCGTGCCACAGCTGAGGCTGCAGTATTTAGCATATGAATTCGTACATCGGTTGTTTTTTCTTTTGCATTCACTAAACCCTGCTCAATTGCAAATGGCGCAACACCGGCGAGTAAATTGCCACAATTTTGTGTATCACTCACCACCGCTTTATCAACTACAACTTGTAAAAAAAGGTAATCCACATCAGTATTTGCTCGCATTGATTTTTCAACAATAGCCACTTTACTGGTGAGAGGATGCGCACCACCTAAACCATCAATTTGCCTTGTGTCAGGCGACCCCATTATGTGTAACAGTAATTCATCGCGCTTTGAGGAATCACTCGGAAGATCACTGGCTAAAAAATAAAGCCCTTTAGAGGTACCACCGCGCATAATTGAGCAAGGAATAGCCGCGTGCATTTACTTATCCTCACTTTGCTTTATATAAGTTAAGCCTTTAGCTGCTAAACGCTCGCGCATAGCATATATATCCAAGCCTAACTCACCCGAAGCTAAACGCTTTCGCTTGTCTTCTTCGTTAGCAACACGTTTCAGGACTTTTTCATGAACCTCTTCACCACGACTTTGTTCAACAACAACAACGCCATCATCATCAGCAACAATGATGTCTCCAGGTTTTATATAAGCCCCTGCGCACACAACTGGCACATTGACATTTGCAATGGTTTCTTTAACTGTACCTTGCGCATAAACATCTTTAGACCAAACCGGGAAGCCCATTTCAGTCAGTGTTGCGATATCGCGTACGCCACCATCAATAATTAAACCTTTAACGCCTCGCGCTTGTAATGAAGTTGCCAACAAGTCACCAAAAAAACCGTCAATACACCCGCTCGTAGGTGTAACAACAAGTACATCACCTGGCTGACATTGCTCTACAGCTACATGAATCATCCAGTTGTCGCCAGGAGCCACTTCACATGTTACTGCACTGCCAGCAATACGAGCAGAGCGATAAATAGGCTTCATATAGCTGGCTAATAAGCCAACGCGACCTTGTGCCTCATGTACCGTTGCAACTTCAGCATTTTGGTATTTTTCTAATATCTCTTTATTAGGGCGCGCTATATCTGTAATACACACAGCCATACTATTTACCTTATTTATAATTAAACGCTATTGATGCAATGAGTATATTGAAGTCAGCTATATAAAGAACTTTAAAAAGCTGTCAAAGGACATTAGTTTTTTCTATAGTGGTAGTAATCAAATATTAATGTGTGAGTTAAATAAAAATGAATTTTAACAATAGACATTTGTTAAGCGCCTTGTATATAAAGAACTTAATGTCGTTAAGCAAGGCAGCTAATACTGTTCACTTAACCCAGTCGGCACTCACCCAAGGCATTAAAAAACTTGAAAACGAACTTAATCAAGTCCTATTTATTCGGACCCACTCGGGGATGACACCGACGCCAAGCGGTATATTTTTTCTAAATCGGGTTGAACGTGCATTTGAGTATTTGGATGAATTTTCGAGGGTTATTTTTAATAATAAACATAAGCAAGATGCCTTTAATCGCTCTGTCACTTCAAAGCAATTAGTAGCACTCATACACTTAGTACAAATGAAAAACTACACCGCTGCAGCCAATAAACTTAATTTGTCGCAACCCACCTTACACCGCAGCATCAAAGATTTAGAGCAACTATGTAAAAAGGACCTCGCGGTACGTTCACCCGTGGGTATTGAACCTACTTGGACGGCAAACTTGCTAAATCGTTTTGCAAAGCTGTTTTTCTCTGAATTACGCCAAGGTATTTATGAAATGAGGGAGTTTAATGGACAAATGGATGGTGCTCTAAAAGTAGGTAGCTTACCATTGGCACGCTCAGCTATTGTGCCATTGAGTATTATTGCTTTAAATAATGAATTTCCTGATGCCCAGCTAAGTATTATAGATGGTCCATACCAAGAGCAGCTAGCTAACTTACTTCATGGTGAAATTGACATCATTGTCGGTGCATTACGCATCCCTGCTCAACATAATGATATTGAACAAATTCCATTATTTAAAGATCAACTTTGTGTTGTAGTAAATGCTCAACACCCTTTGGCAAGCCGCCAAACAATATCAACAAAAGAGCTCCAGCAACTTGATTGGGTAGCACCTAACAAAAGCACACCCGCGTGGCAGGTTTTTAGTAACATATTTGTTAGCCGAGGTTTACCACCACCAAGCCATGTAATAGAGTGCAGCTCGCAAGTTGCTGCGCGCGGTATTTTATTAAACAGTTCTCGAGCGGCCTTGTTACCAGCCAAGCAAGTTGAAATAGAAGTACAAACAGGAATATTAGCTATCTGCCCGATGACACTGCCCGATACTGACCGTAGTATAGGACTGACGATACGAAAAGACTGGCAGCCTACCCAAATGCAATCGCGTTTTTTAACAATAATTAAAAACAATACGCGCATGCTTTAATCGAGCTAGTTAATATTCGACTGTTGCTTGAATAATGTTGGGGTTGTATTAGTGGCTAACTTAAAAAAACGGCAAAAATACGCGCTATCTTTAAATCCTAAATGAAGCGCTATTTCGTCGATTGTTTGTGTAGTATAGATTAAACGTCGCTTTGCCTCAGTGATCAGACGTTGATGAGCAATTGCTTTGGGAGAATCATTTAATAAACTTTTACAAATACGGTTTAACTTTGAAGTAGATATATGTAGCTTCTCAGCGTAGTCAGGAATAGTCATATGTGAGGTATAATTTAGCTCAATTAAGCTTCTAAAATTAACGACTATTTCTGTTTCTCGACTGCGGGCGTTACTTGCCAAAAGAGTAGTGTTTTTTTGCCTAAAAATATTTAATAATATCAATTTTAGCAATTGCTCAACGGCAATAGGCGAACCTAATTCATTATAATTAATTTCATACATTAGCAGCTCTATGTGGTGCTTTAAATGCACTAAACGTGCTGCATTTTCAAACTCAACCGTTAATGGCTTTAATAACAATTGATTCAGGCTAGTCTCACCATAATTGCTTACTAAAAAACTGTCGTCTATTGAAATTACAAAGCCTTGTGTGCGTGGTTTAAAATGAAAGCCATGTACAACACCAGCCGGAATAATTACCCCCCAATCCCCATTCAGTTGATACTCTCTTTCATCTAACCTCGCAGCCCAAGAGTTATTAAAAACAATTACAATTTGAACTAACTTATTATGACGATGTGGTGATATCTCCCATTTAAGCTCACTGCTTCGATAAGCTATATCTTCAACATGAACAGCACCTGGCTCTTGGCGAATAAACGGCTCTCCGTATAGGTCATAAAATGGAATTTTTTTATTCATGTGCACGTGTACTCAAATTAACTTTGACTCAAAAGTACAACAGATGACATCAATTGTGAATGGTTTAAACATTAACTAATGAGCAATATAAAAGAACACGATGTTTTCAACGAGTATAAAAATGCAATCATTAAAAACTAAAATAGCAATCATTGGCGCTGGGCCCTCTGGATTGTTACTCGGTCAACTTCTAGCTAAAAAGGGGATCGATAACATAATTATAGAGCGCGCATCAGGCGAATATATTTTAGGTCGTATTCGTGCAGGTATTTTAGAACAAGGATTAGTGAGTCTACTAGCAGAAGCTGGTGTAGATGAGCGAATGAAAAAGGAAGGCCACATTCACGATGGCTTTGAAATAGCACATTATGGTCAACGTCATCGAATCGATATAAAGGCACTTACAAATGGCAGCACCGTTATGTGTTACGGGCAAACAGAAGTTACCCGTGATTTAATGCAAGCGCGCCAAAACATAGGGGCAACGACTTATTATGAGTCTAGTGATGTTGCCATTCATGAGCAAAGTTCAAACTCCCCATTTGTAACGTTTACACAAAATGGTATTGAATATAAATTAGACTGTGATTATATTGCTGGATGCGATGGCTTTCATGGCGTTTCTCGACAATCTATCCCTAAAGAAAAACGTAACGAATTTGAACGTATTTATCCTTTTGGCTGGCTTGGGTTACTTAGCGATACTCCCCCCGTTGCTGATGAGCTTATTTACTGTAAAACTAAACGAGGCTTTGCTTTAGCTAGTATGCGCTCTTCAACCCTTTCACGTTATTATTTACAGGTGCCATTAACTGATAAAATTGAAGATTGGTCTGATGATGAATTTTGGACTGAGCTTAAAAAACGCTTACCTGAAGACGTAGCTGAGATGCTGATTACCGGCCCCAGCATTGAAAAAAGTATTGCCCCTCTGCGTAGCTTTGTATGTGAACCAATGCAAGATGGACGCTTATTTTTAGTTGGCGATGCCGCTCACATTGTACCACCTACAGGCGCTAAAGGTCTTAATCTGGCAGCATCTGATGTATCCACCCTCAGCAAATTGCTAGATAAGACATACAATGGTGAGGAACCTGATGCGGTAGCCAAATACTCCGAAATAGCATTAAAAAGAGTATGGCACGCCGAGCGATTCTCATGGTGGATGTCAAACATGCTGCATGAATACGATGATGACAACATGAATGAAAACGAGACTAAAACGCTTGAACGATTCATGGCATCCGACCTTGATTTTCATCTAAATTATGAAGAAGGTAAAAAAGTAATAGCAATCCAATATGTGGGAATGCCATACGAGAAAATTTAAACAAGTTCCCTTAAAATAATAAGCTCATATGATATTAGTAACATGGGCTTTATTTATTAATATACAATTAGTTAACTAACTTAGTTATATCGTTTAAAAGCTTAACTATCTGATCGTTTTTGATAGCTTACCAAAACTGATTAAATTCAATAATTTCATTCTTTATCGCTGAAAGTAGTGGCAAATTTTGAGTAAAATAAGGTGATGGGTTGCCATATGTAACAAATTTAACCCAAACAACATACATTTCAGTGGCAACATTTTATCTGGAGGTGATTTGCTGCTGAAATTTAACTTTCACAGAATCAAAACAATTGAATTCAAATTGTATAATATGCCTCCTAAACTTTTCCTTTTAAGCTATAAGCTATGTATTTGAATCGTTAAGGCCATGTCTGCTACCCAATAAATACGGCTTACCTAGCTACAATTTTACTGAATCAATGAAATTTTTCGTAATAATTAAAAAGTAAACAGCAACGCTTTGGTCAGGGTTTGCGCCTTGATTTAATGCTATTGTGTGGTATTTGAGTTTAATTTAAATGGCACATATGCAGCTTTAGCATACTGAATCAGCCTAACAGACGGACCAAATGGTTAATACATTAAAATCTAATATCATGCTTAAAATGCACTAAACATGCTTTGTTTAATTTTTTAATAAACACATATCAACACGCTCTAAAAATATAAATTTTAGTTATGAAAATTTAATATTTATGCCAATAAAAGCCCGTATATATACGGGCTCTATAAATGTTTATTGACTAATTAGATTGGTTATCTCATTTAAGCGATTCTCAAGTGGGTCTTGTTTTACCTCACTTCCGTTCTCGTTAAATTCAATTATTCTATTATCTTTAGCATTGTAATTAGGCCAAGCAATGCCTTGCTTAGGTGACGGGTTGCTGTATTTAGCAAACCTTACCCATGCAGCGTGCATTGCACTGGCAATTTTAAAATCGTTTTGCGATGTTAACGGATTTTGCGCAAGAGTATTAAATACAAAAGGTATTTCAGTGGCATGGTATGCGCCATCAACTTTGCCTTTTAAGTGGCTAGGGACGTAATTAAAACGATAAAGCCATGTAGGCTGTTCACTCATACTCGCTTTGCTTGCAATATAGCGCGCAGGTTCTACAAAACGCTTATCACCGAATATCATAGAGCCTAGCAGTGGATAATTTAACTCCCCATTTTTAGCTAGCACAAATGGCGCATACGCTTTAGTAAACTGAGCTTTATTGTTCACTGATTCGAGCGTTTCTGTGGCTATTGCAATAGCACCTTTCGGATTGTAGTCTTTTAAAAATCCCCACTCAAAATCCGTACTGCCAATAAAAAGTGGAACTTTTGTTTGTAGAGCTTGAGCAAACCCCTCCTCGACACTTGTTAATACAATAGATGAGTCAATCATAGGCCCGCTGTAAGTAGGCGTATTTGCGTTCATCATATTCAAACCGCTCAATACCTTTTCTGCAGGTAAAGCACGTAGTTTTGCGAGTGCTTTTATATCATTGGTATTAATTCCCACACTTCTTGCAAATTGAATGCCAGCATCCTCAGCTGAAGGGTTACCTTTAGTGCCTTTTTTATTTAAGTATACGACCGTCTCTGTCGAATCACTTCTACCACCCCCTGATTGCACAATCGCTTTGTGAAAAAGCCCTTTAGATTGGGGCGATAACATATGAAAATTCACCGAGCGCCCACCATCTGACTCACCAAAAAGTGTTACATTATCAGCGTCTCCACCAAAATGGGTAATGTTATTTTTAACCCATTTTAGGGCCGCGATTTGATCCATTAAGCCGTAATTTCCAAGCGGTGTATTTTTGCTTTGTTCACTCAACCCAGGATGAGCAAAGAAACCAAAACGCCCTAACCTGTAGTTAAAACTAACAAATACAACGCCCGATTCGGCAAACGACTGACCACTATAAATAGCCGCTGACGAACCGCCATTGACAAAGCCTCCACCGTGTATCCACACCATAACTGGGCGCTTTTGAGTGATATCTTGTGCTGGTGCCCATATATTTAAGTAAAGGCAGTCTTCACTCAATGAGCCTTTTAGGGGCGCCGAATCACCAGGAAATGTGGTTTGCATACAGTCAGGGGCATATTGAGTTGCATCAAGCACGTCTCGCCACTGAGTCGCACTTTTAGGTCCCTGCCAGCGTAAATTAGCACTAGGTGCTTGTGCATAAGGGATCCCCAAAAATTTATTAACTGGCATTTTTGTATCTAGTACAGATACCCTTTTAACAAGCCCTAATTGTGTTTTTGCAATCACATTATGTGTGGCTTTTGCTTGCTCATTAAGTTCAGCTGAGTCTTGCCCGTTCGCACAAATACTTATGCTCATAAACATTGCAATGATAAAGCGAATTCGTTTTAAGGTATTCATATTAAATTCCTAAATTAAGCAGGTTGCCTTATTAAGCAATTGCTTATTGATTAATGCAGCCACATGAAAAAGCCGCATTATATAAGTATTACTAACTTGGGTATCTCACACTGAAATAAAAAGAGCACTACTCTGTAGAGCAGGTTTAATTCGCTTTGTATTGGGTTAGCTGAATGTTCAGCTTTTATATCAACTTCGGCTATGTCCATGAGCGGTTATTACTAATTTTTTGTATGGAATCAAGATTTTGCTGCTTTGGTTTTCTTGTAAAGGCCAACTTATATGTATTCTTTTTTAACCTTTAATGGAGTCCCGTAATGTGGGTAATGCTCGGCGAGATATTCCCAAATAGCATGAGAGGATTAGGCTTAGGAGTTGCAGGGCTTGCTCAATGGCTGGCTAATTTTTTAGTCACTATTACCTTTCCCATATTGCTAGCCGCTGGAGGGCTTGTACTCGCATATTCGCTCTATGCATTTTTCGCATTAATATCGGTGCTTTTTGTTATTTACTTAGTAACAGAAACCAAAGGAACGAAACTAGAAAACGTGTAACTTTATCGTCCTAAATAGCTAAATTTAGGACGATAATTTTTTAGTGCCTACCCAACTAATCTATAACCTACCGCTGGCTCAGTTAAGATATGAATTGGGCTTGCAGGGTTTACTTCAAGCTTTTGTCTTAGTTGCGCTACATGTACACGAATATACTCAGGTCTATTAATGTATTGCTCCCCCCATACCTGACTTAAAATAGCATTATGAGTAAGCACTTTATCTTTATTTTGAAATAACATAAGCAAAATTTTATATTCTTTATTAGTGAGCTTAACATCGCTACTGTTAAGCGTAACTGTGTGCTTATGCGGATCTATAATGATGCTACCGCATTGCAGTGCCAAACTCGGCTGTGTATTTACTCTTAGTAGCACACGCATTCTTGCCAGAAGTTCGTTTGCACTAAAAGGTTTGGTTATATAATCGTTTGCCCCATTATCAAGGGCTGTAACCTTTTCCACCTCGCCATCGCGAGCCGAAAGCACTAATATTGGTATTTGGCTCCATTGTCGTACTTCAAGTAACCAAGCTTGTCCATCCATATCAAGCAATCCCAAATCAAGTAACACTAAGTCAAAGCTTTGCTCACTCATTAATGAAAAACCATCAAGCCCTTTCGCACTAATTGATACGTTATAGCCACTGGCACCTAGTAATGTTTTTAAAAAACTTTGCAATGCAGGTGAGTCTTCTAGCACCAATACATTAATCATTCTTTGCACTCCAGCTAAGTATTGCTGTGGCTACTTGGGTCAGCTCATCAATAGCTAATACAAATTCGCCTTGATGAAACTGAGCAACTACATCGCAAATTACGCTACCAAGCCCAACTCCTTCATCCGAACTGCTTGGATGAGTAACTATGAGATTGCTTACGGCTATTTTATAGTGTGTTATATTAGCAATTCGCTCAGTATTAAAGTCCACTGTCGCCACTCCATCACCGTAACGTGCCGCGTTTTCGAATATATTCGCAAGCGCGATTTCTAAAAGTGTTATATCACCTATACAACAAGTAGCTTTATCAAAGACTAACACTAAGTTAAAACCACTTAATTGCTGCTGCCTGCGTGCTTTAGCCTCAGTAACAAGTGTATGTACGTTGATAGCTTGCCATGCTAGCTGCTCTCCTATTTTATTTACCCGGCTAAGCTCCATCACTTTATTAAAATGCTGATTTAAGATTTCACTTTGCTCATAAATATTTTTTGCTTGTTCTGTAATTGATGCCTTACTCAGCTCAATATTTTCGTCAGCTAACATACTCGATGAGCCCATAATAGTAGCTAAAGGCGTGCGTAGATCATGAGATAAACTACGCAGCAATGCGTTTTTAGCACGTTCTAACTCTGCTTGTACTTTCATCGATGCAGACTGGTTTCTAAGATTTGAGTTTTCGTGGACCTGAAACAACAAAGACAGTGCCGTATCTATAAATGCACGGTTTTCAGGACTAAGTTCGGCATCTGAACTAAAGCCGCCCCATTGTGTGTTTTGTTCGATATTGAAGTACTCTCCATTATCCATTGTATTATTGTTCCAACGAAGTGTAATACCTAGATGGTTTTTAATCGAGGTTGTAAATACTTGGCGCTGAGCGTTTATATCATCAAGCCCATTAAGCGCCTTAGCTAACTCATATAAACATCGTGTATTACTGGCATGTAACTGGGTATCACGAACGTTTTTACTTAGCTCGCCCGCCAATTTGCTTATCATCAAGCCAACTATAAGCATGACAGTAAAAGTGACTAAGTATTCAATTTTTTCGATATGAAATGTAAAATACGGCAGTACAAAAAACCAGTCGGTACATGCCACACTAACTAACGTTGTAATCCCCGCTAAGGCGGCATTTTGACGCACCGCAACCCATGCCACCCAAAGTAATTGCAACATCACAATGTCGGTGGTCGTTAGCCACTCTCGAACTGGAAAAATAGCCAGCACAATAAAAATAGGCGCAATTGTTGTTAATAAAAGCGGCTTAAGCCATTTATTAATACCCATTTGTGCACTCCCATAAAATTCTCTTTTTATAGGTTACTGCTTTTTAATACGTTGTGTATAAAGTTTTTATAAAGATTTTTGGCTGTAGTGTTAAATGTTTATAAAGCTTAATTGATATGGGGTGACTCTTTTTTAAAATTCCATAGTCTTTGCTATGTCGTATTTTTTAATAGGAACACACATGGCACAGTTTGCAGTAATTGGATTAGGTAGTTTTGGTGTTACCGCCTCGCTTGAGCTTGCTAATCAGGGGCATCACGTTTGCGCAGCCGATATAAGCGAAAGCACCATTAACACGTTTGCTAATCAGTTAAATTACACTGTCATTTTAGATGCTAGTGATGAAACACAGCTTGCTCGACTCGACTTAACCAGCTGCCAAGCTGTATTAGTTGCAATTGGTGAAAACATAGAAGCGAGTATTTTATGCGTGCTGCATTTAAAAAACCTTGGTGTTAAACAAATATGGGTTAAGGCGTGCTCTAAAAGTCACCATCAAATTTTAAGTAAACTTGGCGTATCCCGTATTATTCACCCCGAAGAAGAAATGGGTATCAGAGTAGCACATGCACTTAACTACCCTATGGTTAACCAGTACTTTGCGCTTACACAATCTACATTTATTGTTGAGCTTGCCATAGATTTACATTTATCAGGGCGCAATATTGGCTGGCTTTTAAAAGACCGTAACTCAGATATAAAACCGCTCACCTTACGCCGAGATGATAATTTTAATACAGACCTAACACTCGACACCGAGTTACGCCATGGTGATAGCCTTGTATTACTGGGCTCTAAACATTACCTAACAAAACTCACCAAACGGTTTAAAGCTTTATGATCAACTGGCAAGCACACGTACTTCCAAAGCAATTTAATCGCCGTTTAAAAAATTTCAAAAGGCCTGTTAACCCCCCTTTAATTTTAACTGCTGGTTTTTTTGCTCTCATTATTTTAGGCACTTGCTTATTACTATTACCTTTTGCAAGTGTTGAATCGCTTAGCTTTATTCAAGCTTTTTTTACTGCATCCTCTGCGGTTACAGTTACAGGCTTAGTTGTTATTGATACAGGTACTGCGCTAACCACATTTGGGCAATGTGTTGTTATGGTACTTATTCAAATTGGAGGAATCGGCTTTATGACTGTGGCCGTTATTTCATTTTTAAGTATTGGTAAAAACTTAGGATTAAAACAACGTTTACTTGCAAGCCAAGCATTCGATACCAGCGATTTAAATGGAGTGATCCATGTGGCTAGATGTGTAATAACTTACTCGCTAATAATTCAGACTATAGCATTTTGCTTACTTTTTATTAGCTGGGTAGATGACTATGGTATTGCGGGTAGCGCCTATCAAAGTCTATTTTATACTATTTCGGCTTTTAACAATGCCGGGTTCGCACTCGATAGTAATAGCTTAATGGCTTTTAAAAGTGATGTATCTGTTAATCTTATTATCAGTGCATTATTTATAATCGGTGGCTTAGGGTTTACCGTTTTAATAGATATATATCAACAACGTCGCTGGCATAAATTAGCAACTAATACACGTATTGTATTAATTGCAAGTGCTGTAATAAATTGCAGTGCATTTTTGCTTATTTTTTTATTTGAATATTCAAATCCAGCCACACTTGCCAACCTACCTATTAACGAGCAAGTAATTGCTGCTTGGTTTCAAGCAGTTACACCACGTACTGCAGGCTTTAATACTTTACCTATTAGCCAGCTCAGTTCCGACTCGACATTGCTTACATTGTTATTAATGGTAATAGGTGGCGGTTCGGTAAGTACAGCAAGCGGCATTAAAATAGGAACTTTTGTTATTTTACTACTTGCTATGTATAGTTATTTACGCCAAAAACCACAGGTAACCATATTTAACAGAGAGCTAAGCGACAAACTTGTGATAAAAGCACTGAGTGTTGTAATTTTATACTTATTTACGGCTTTTTTAAGCATCATGATTATGAGTAAAATCGAGCAAGCGTCTCTTTTAGATATTACTTTTGAAGTAATTTCGGCATTGAGCACTGTAGGGCTATCTCGTGATTTTACTAGTAATTTAAGTATGCCAAGCCAGCTAATAATAATTTTACTTATGCTGATTGGCAGAGTAGGTCCACTGACATTTGCTTATTGTTTTGCAAAACCTAAATTACAACCTCTTAAATTTGCTAAAACAACCATACAAATAGGGTAACTATTATTAAGGCCACTTAGCCAGCATAATTTATGTAAGGTACTATTGCGGTGCAAGTTAGAAAATTAATGACTCCTAAATATAACTTTATCTATTAGGAGTCTTTTATAGAAAAATAAAAATGAATATAAGCACTCTTTTTCATTGTAGATATGAAAATAAATAAAATAAGCGCCAAACTATTACAATAGTTTTGGCGCTTATTAAAGGGGTAATATTTACCCTTTCATTTGTTCAAGCTCTTTGCCTTTGGTTTCGTGTAAAAACTTAAATACAAATATTTTTCATGATGTTGATATTGCCCCTGAAGGCAAAACACTACAAGAAAGCCTCGATTACGTAACGCACATAGCTAACATTATCTAAAAAGAAATGCAACGCACTGGTGTAAAGCCACTGTGGGGTACTGCTAACTTGTTCTCAAACAAACGTTTTTGTGCCGGTGGTGCAACAAACCCTAATCCTAATACGTATGCATATGCAGCAGCGCAAGTTAAACATGCAATGGAAATTACGCATCGTTTAGGCGGCGAAAACTACGTACTTTGGGGTGGTCGTGAAGGTTACGACACACTACTAAATACAGACCTTGCGCAAGAAAGCGAGCAGTACGCACGCTTTTTGAAAATGGTTGTAGAACACAAGAAAAAAATTGGTTTTAAAGGCACATTATTAATTGAGCCAAAACCACAAGAGCCAACTAAGCACCAGTACGATTACGATACAGCAACGGTTGCAGGCTTTTTACACAAGCACGGCTTACAAGACAAAATTAAAGTAAACATTGAAGCAAACCACGCAACACTTGCAGGTCATAGCTTCCACCACGAAATTGCCGTTGCTTGCGCTAAAGGTATTATGGGTAGTATTGATGCTAACCGTGGTGATATGCAAAACGGATGGGATACAGATCAATTCCCTAACGATGTAGCTGAGTGAACACTTGTCGTTTACGAAATTTTAAAGAATGGCGGTTTTACAACCGGTGGCTTTAACTATGATACTAAACTTCGTCGTCAATCGTGTGAACGCGATGATTTATTCATCGGCCACATTGGTGGTATGGATACGATGGCAAAAGCATTACTCAATGCAGCAGCAATGATTGAAGGCGGCGAGCTTTCTGACTTTGTAGAAAAACGTTACGCAGGTTGGAAAGAAGACCTAGGCCAAAGCATTTTAAAAGGTGAACAATCACTTGAGAGCCTTGCTGCGTTAGTACACGAAAACGACATCTATCCTAAGCAAGTTTCTGGCCGACAAGAGCTGCTTGAGAATATTGTTAACCGCTACGTATAAGGACATCGCCTCGGTTTTAAAGCCGAGGCGTACATCATTATGAACTTGTTAGAACAACTCAAAAAAGTAACCACGGTCGTTGCCGACAGTGGCGATGTAGAGTCAATCAAAGCCCTACAACCGGTTGATGCAAAAACCAATCCTTCGTTAATTTTACAAGCTGCAAAATTACCTCAATATAAACACTTAAATAAGTTTTTCACATATATAAGATTGTTATATCTGATAGTTTTTAAATTGCTCCCACACAGCCTCTGCTACAGGCCCCAACACTTCTCCCCTTTTCTTAATAATGTAATATTTTAGAGGCGTTATATTTTGCACATCACTAAGTGACAGCATTTGAAGAGTATTATTTACAATACCTTCATCAGCTAAATAACCTGGTAATTTGCCCCAACCCATTGCACTTTCGATAAGCATTTTTTTAGTTGGAAAGTCATTTACATACCATCGTCGCTGACCTTGCTGTACACCCCACTCTATGTTTTTTGAACCAGTGCCTGAGTCCTGCACAATTATTTGGTATTCGTTCAACAAATCAGTGGCTTGCCTAAGGTTTGGATTTCGCTTTAACAACAAAGGGGAAGCTACATTGATTAATGAGCCGCTATTTAACAAATGCTTTTCAATTTTCTCTTCTTGTGCAGAAAATTCCATTGTTGGTGTTATACACAGATCGGCACCGCCATCAAGTAAGGCTTCAATTGCACCTGTTATGTACTCTTGCCTGATTATTATTTGAGTTTCAGGGAACTGATTTTGCATATTTTTTAGTAATGGTAAAATACCTTTTAAATTAAATGATGCTTCAATTGCAATCGTTATACTTACCTCATTCCCCTGTGCTATGTGGTGTGCAACTTGTTTAAGTTGTGCTGCATCATCTAGCAATTTCATAGCCTTATGAAACATAGTTTTTCCTGCACTGGTAAGCTCTAACCGATAACCATTACGACTAAATAAGGCAAAGTTAAGGGTATTTTCTAGTTGCTTAATACCTTGGCTTATAGCTGGTTGAGTTTTGTGTAAAAGAGCACTTGCTTCACTCAATGATCCAACCTGAGCAACAGTAACAAACATACTAAGCTGTTCTAATTTCATAATTTACGCCAAACATGTAAAGCTAAAGTTTATATCTTATAAAAAAACATTCAATATTAATTAACAAGAACTGTGATTATTCTAACGTCAAAAGCTAAGCATCTGCTTAAATCACTCTTATTAAAGTTGGGAATAACATGAGCACAAAAGTAAAAAGAATTTTTATGTATACATCACTAGGATTAACAACACTTGCCTTTATAGCTGCAGGCTCTGCAAAACTAGCAGGAGTTGAGCAAATGCACTTATCTTTTGCTCTTATGGGTTTACCTGCTTGGTTTGGCTATTTTATTGGTGCAAGTGAACTTGCAGGTGCTATTGCTATTTGGATCAAAAAACTAAGCATTTTAGCTGCAAGTGGTTTGTTAGTTATTATGGCTGGTGCAACATTTTTTCATGTAGTTTACGACAGTGTTGCCAATGCAATACCTGCCGTTATTTTATGTGCTTTTTTAATTAATATCATAATTAACCGAGTCAATGATATAAACGCCTTGGATAGTAAGTAAACTAGAGCTATTTTCAATACAATGAATAACGATATATTCGCTTCTATCGTTATTCAAACCCTCATTTACAAAATGACAAATGCTTTCGCATCTCTCATTTAGCCTAAAGATAACAAACTCGATCTCTAAACAAACAAAGGCTAAGGTTGTTTTATCCATTAAATTTTAATTTTGAGTTCATACCCTGTATTTAATAATTAAATATACGACGTACTAAAGTTTATTACTTGGGCTTTTAATATGCCTAATTAACTAAGGTGTAAAATATGAAAAAAACATTTTTAGGCATTTTCTCGATTACAGTAATAACTTACTTACTGAGCGGCTGCACAACATCAAATGACGGTAATATTACAAAATTGAGTGAAGATAAAATAAGTACTAGATTAAATAAATTACCTTCCTCGCTAACCTCTAGTGATTTGTTCAATACCACTGTTATTGAACCCACTCAGCTATTTGATAACCTTTATTTTGTAGGATATGTCAGCGTAGGTACTTTTGTTATCACTACAACTGAGGGCATTATTTTAATCGATACCATGTGGACCCCGCACGATGCCAAACGTGTGATTGTTCCTGGACTAAAAAAGTTAGGCTTAAATCCTGAAGATATTAAATACGTGATAGTTACTCACGGCCACAGCGACCATTATGGTGGCGCTCACTACTTTGAATCACATTATGGCGCTAAAGTTTTAATGAGAAAAAATGAGTGGGACTACATCCATAATCCAAATGCACCTGTATTAACTGATCCTTTCGGTAATTTCTCTACCGAAATACCATTGCCTAGCACTTACACCCAAGTTATCGATGGTGAAAAAATAAGTTTAGGCAAAACTAATTTAACGGTACTTGCTACACCAGGGCATACGCCTGGTGGGTTGTCTTTGATAATACCTGTTACAGATAATGGCATACCTCATACAGTTGCACTTTGGGGAGGTACCGGTTTACCGGATACTAAAGAAGCAAATCAAACTTATTTGCACTCTTTAAATTATTTTCAAAAAATTGCAAACAAAAACGATGTTGATGGAAGTATCTCAAACCACCCGTTTTCACATGATCTAATTAATCAAATTATTACATTAAAAAATCGTAAATCTGATCAACGAAACCCCGTGGTAACCGGTAATAAGGCATTTAATGAGTACATAGACGATGTATTACGAAATAACGTTCAAAAGAAACTTTCGTCATTTGAGTCAAACTAATATAGCTTTTCACGCACCGGCGTTATCGTGCTAATGTATTTATAATGACGGTATATGTCGCTTTAAAGCGTTACTCATTACTAATATAAAAGCATAGTGCACTTCTTTTTATGAAAGCCCACATTTGATAGTCTGTATAAAAATACAGACTATCAAATGTGGGGTTAATTACTTTTAGTTTGGTTTATTGTTCTACCAAAATGACCGATACGTCGTCTGCATAAAAATCAGCAGTCAGTTCGTTTGACTCCACATAAAGTAAAGCCGCACTTTCCTCGGTTGTTATTGAATGGGTATAAGTGCCCGAAAGCTTTACCCAATCGCCTGCAACTACGTTTGTAACAGTGGTTAGCTCGAGGTATTCAGTGCTCGCATGCTCAATTTGCAGTGTAAGTTTAATTCCTGGCGATACCGCTGCGTTATCGTCAGATAACTTAACCCACGCAGATACATTATAGGTTTTGCCCGCTGTAAATAGGCCTTTTACATCTTTTTGTAACCCATTCCACGTTTCAGCTCGCCCTTGTACTAATGCACCATTATTTCCGCTGTGAGCTTGGGTTGTTTCAAGTGAAATAGTAGCACTGCCTCGTGATTGCCATGAATCAAGACCGGCTTCAAAGTCACCATTAGTTAGCAGCTCTGCGTGTTGTTAAAAGTACGACCGGTGTTGAAAACCTTTATTTAGATCAGTTAGGTGCGTTTGGTAACGTTGACCGCTACCCTGCTAGACGTATTATAACCATTGTTTACTATTCGCTCGTACGCTTTGAAGAAACCAATCTTGTGAGCGGCGACAATGCTTTAGAATGTGAATGGTTTGATGTAAATAACGTTCCCCCTTTAATGTTTGACCACGCCGACATTTTGAAAAGTGGCTTAGATTACTTACGCTATAAAGTAAGGCACGAGTCGATTTTAAATAAATCACTCGATAAGCCTAACTTTAGACGTAAGTTCCAAAAAATGAACTTACTAATAAACTGCAAAGAAAAACAAACCAACGTAGCTCACCGAGCTGCTACTTTGTACCGTTTTGATATAAACGTATACGAAAAACTAAGAGAGTTTGGTTTTACATTTGAGTTTTAAATAAGCAAATGCATAATTAAATTAATGTTTGGTCTTTAAGGCCAAATAACATATTGCTAATATATATGTGATGTTTATAATTCGTCCGCATTATTAATATAAACTAATCAAAAGGAGCTTTTTTCTTGAAACTTACGCCGCCCTAGGCAACCACTCCCCTTTTTCATCAGCACGTTACGTGCAACCTTAATCGCCGCCTGCGCGAGAATCACTGTTATTTAAATAAAATATTCCCCTATACTTTGGGAAACTAACTAATTAGGTTTATTACATGTTTGATCACGTAAAAAGAGATTGGCTCTCTAATGTTCGTGGTGATGTGCTTGCTGGTATTGTTGTGGCGCTTGCCCTAATACCTGAAGCTATTGCCTTTTCTATTATTGCCGGTGTTGATCCAAAAGTAGGTTTATACGCCTCATTTTGTATTGCGGTTATTATTGCCTTTGTAGGCGGACGTCCTGGCATGATATCGGCGGCCACCGGTGCAATGGCACTGTTAATGGTGACGCTGGTTAAAGATCATGGTTTGGAATACTTACTGGTTGCCACCTTACTTACTGGTGTACTACAAATATTTGCAGGCTTTTTAAAGCTCGGTGAATTAATGCGCTTTGTATCGCGCTCTGTTGTAACAGGGTTTGTAAACGCGCTGGCGATTTTAATATTTATGGCGCAGTTACCTGAGCTGACTAATGTTACTTGGCATGTTTATGCGATGACCGCAGCGGGCTTAGGTATTATTTACTTATTTCCGTATATTCCAACTATTGGCAAAATACTTCCCTCTCCTTTAGTGTGTATTGTTGTTATTACACTGATTTCAATATTTTTGGGTCTTGATATAAGAACCGTTGGCGACATGGGCGAACTGCCAGACACTCTACCTATATTCTTATGGCCCGATGTACCGCTAACACTCGAAACACTGCAAATTGTATTACCGTATTCAATTGGTCTTGCTGTTGTGGGCTTACTTGAGTCAATGATGACCGCCACTATTGTTGATGACTTAACTGATACAACGAGCGATCGTAATAAAGAATGTAAGGGCCAAGGTATTGCTAATATTGGCGCAGGCTTATTTGGTGGTATGGCGGGTTGCGCTATGATTGGGCAATCAATTATTAATGTTAAATCGGGCGGTCGCGGCAGGCTTTCTACCTTTATTGCAGGTTTATTTTTAATCATCATGGTGGTGTTTTTAGATGAATGGCTGCGTTTAATTCCTATGGCAGCATTAGTTGCGGTAATGATTATGGTATCGATTGGTACGTTTTCGTGGACATCTGTTAAGGATTTAAGAAAGAACCCGCTTTCATCAAATGTTGTGATGATTTCCACCGTTATTGTGGTTGTTGCCACGCATAACCTAGCCATTGGCGTTTTAGTTGGTGTGTTGTTAGCTACGTTGTTTTTTGCCAATAAAATTGGTCGCTTTATGGTGGTTAAAACCAAGCATGATGAAAGCAACGATAAAATAACCTATGAAGTCGTTGGCCAAGTATTTTTTGCCTCAGCTGAGCAATTTATTGCATCGTTCGATTTTAAAAATGCGGTTTCTAACGTGGTAATTGATTTAACCCATGCACATTTTTGGGATATAACTGGTGTATCGTCACTCGACAAGGTGGTTATTAAATTTAGGCGTGAAGGCGCAACGGTTAGTATTATTGGTATGAATAGCGCAACCGAAACTGTAATTGATAAATTTGGTGTGCATAACAACCCTGAAGAAGTCGAAAAACTACTTGGCGGACATTAAGGAGAATGCAATGACTAAAATAATTACCTATGTAGATGGCTCAGCCATTACTAAAAATGTAACCGATGCTGCTATTTGGGCTTCAAAAAAGCTAAATAAACCAATTAGCTTTGTGCATACAATTGAAAAAACGCAGCAAACTAATATCGGCGACTACTCTGGTAGTATTGGGCTTGGTGCACAGTCAACACTTCTTGATGAAATGACTAAGCTTGACGAACAACGCTGCAAAGTAAGTTTAAAAATGGCTGACGAATTATTAAATTCAGTAAGTGAGCATGCTAAATCGGCAGGTGTTACTAATTTTGAACTAATTAAGCGCCACGGTGATTTGCTCGATACCGTTATAGACTTAAAAGACGATACACGCCTTATTGTTATTGGCCAAAATGGTGCTGGACATAGTAATAGCTTCGCGGTGCTGGGCTCACATATAGAAACCTTAGTGCGCAATGCAACACAACCTATTTTGCTTATTCCTGAAACATTTAAACAACCTAAATCATTTATGATTGCGTACGACGGCCGCGAAACAGCCGACAAAGCGCTACAACAAGTGATTGATGGCGGCTTGTTACATGGTTTGCATTGTCATTTAGTGAGTATTAAAAATAACGAAAAAGACCTTGAAGAAAAATTTGTTAACGCACAGCACAAGCTTATCAGTATGGACTTTGAAGTGTCGGCAAGCTTTTTAGAGGGCAATATTTTTGACTCGTTAATGCAATATAAAGAACAAAATAATGTAGAACTAATTGTAATGGGTGCATTTGGGCACTCTAAACTAAGGCAGTTTTTTGTGGGCAGTAACACAATTAAAATGCTCGAGAACAGCGATGTGCCTGTGGTTATTTTAAAATAAATTTAATAACCTGCACCAAAAAGCCTAAAATCACTTAACTGATTTTAGGCTTTTTTGTTTTTGGCTTAGCTTCAAACTTTTCAAATAAAAACTGAATAAACGACGTAACCTTTTGAGCCACAAACTTTCTATGCTGCTCTGGCATAAATGAGCGCACGCCACGTTTGCTAAATGTTGCCATTATTTTTCGTTTACCGAGTTTGTCTTGTATTGCCAACTTGCCTTCGTGAAAAGGGGAATCATCTATTGAATTTGTGTTTATCATTTTGCTTGTAATTCGTGTGCGTATTTTATGGGCTAAATTTAACTCAATACACAATGAATGATAATGGGTGTTTTATTGACTGATAATGCACAATACAATGACAATACTTGCACCCTCTTAGTGCCAGGCGCGCACCAACATATGTCAAAACGGGTTTTTCATTCACTCTAAAAAAACATTAAATACTATTTAAACAACAACTTAAAAAACTGGCTATGTTTTTGCAAACACTCTATTAACAAGCCAGTTTTATTTACGGCAAAAATTTAGGTTGTTGGCACTATAGCTATTAGCAACCATCGGCAAAGAAGCCCGCACACAATTATGCTTAATGCGTATTTGTGGCGGGCTTTTTTGTTATTTGTATTTAAACCGTCACTTTAAGGAATGCCATATGCAAACCTCGCAAAAAATACTCATTATTGGTAATGGTATGGTCGGACACCACTTTGTTGAGCAAATGCGCCAAAGCGATGCCAACGCAGACATTACCGTACTTTGCGGAGAAGCAAATCTTGCATACGATCGCGTGTATTTATCAAGTGTATTTGATGGCAAAACAGCCGCCGATTTAGCACTTACCACTCACGACAACTATAAACAACTAAATATTAATGTGCATACCAGCCAGTGGGTTGAAGACATTGATAGATCAGCAAAAATAGTGACCACATTAACCGGTGAGCAATACCCGTACGACAAACTTATACTCGCTACAGGTTCGTTCCCATTTGTGCCGCCTATAAAAGGTAACGACCAACCCCATTGTTTGGTGTATCGCACATTAGAAGATTTAGAACAAATAAAAGCCAGTGCAGCTGTAAGTAAAAGTGGTGTAGTTATTGGCGGTGGTTTGTTAGGGCTTGAAGCCGCAAATGCGATTAAGCAACTAGGACTTGATACCCACGTAGTTGAATTTGCACCGCAGCTTATGGCTGTTCAGCTTGATGGACAAGGCGGTACGCTTCTAAAAAATAAAATAGAAGAACTTGGCGTAACGGTACACACATCAAAGGCAACCAGTGAAATAGTAAAAGGCGAAACCAGTCGCTTTAGATTAAATTTTTCGGATGAGTCATTTTTAGAAACAGACCTAATTTTGTTTTCTGCTGGTATTCGCCCGTATGACCAACTCGGCAAAATTGCTGATTTAGAACTCGGTGAGCGCGGCGGTATTATTATTAATAACCAATGCCAAACATCTGATCCTGATATTTTAGCCATTGGGGAATGCGCCCTGTGGGACAAAAGACTATTTGGCTTAGTCGCACCGGGTTACAACATGGCGCGCGTTGCAGCGAGCCAATTAAGTGGTGGCGAGCTTGAGTTTTTAGGTGCCGACATGAGCACTAAACTTAAGTTGTTAGGCGTAGAAGTAGGCTCAATTGGCGACGCTCATGCAAAAACGCCTGACTGTAAAGAGCTTATATACCAAGACGCTATTCGCGGCTGTTATAAAAAAATCATACTAAGTGAAAAAGGCGATAAATTACTGGGCGCTGTACTTGTTGGCGATACCAGCGATTACGATACTTTATTGCAGTACATGCTTAACGACATGGACTTACCTGAAAACCCTGAGTGTTTAATTTTACCAGATAGCGGCGGCGCGCCGTCGTTATCGGGCAGTGCCCTACCCGACACAGCCACTATTTGTTCGTGTCACAATGTGAGTAAAGGCGACATTGTAGGTGCCATTGATGGCGGCTCATGCGATTTAGCCTCAGTAAAATCATGTACTAAAGCAGCAAGTGGCTGTGGTGGTTGTGCAGCGTTATTAAAGTCAGTTGTTGATAACGAATTAGCAAGCCGCGGTGTTGAAGTAAACAACCATGTATGTGAGCACTTTGCGTATTCACGCCAAGAACTACTGCACATGGTAAAAGTAGAAAGCATTAAAAGCTTTGATGACTTACTAACTAAACACGGTAGCGGTCATGGCTGTGAAATATGTAAACCTGCCATTGCCTCTATTTTAGCTTCAACATGGAACGACTTCATTTTAGAGCCCGCTCATGTTGGCTTACAAGACACTAACGATACGTACCTAGCAAATATGCAAAAAGATGGCTCGTACTCTGTGGTACCGCGTATTGCGGGTGGCGAAATAACGCCCGACAAACTCATTGTAATTGGACAAGTAGCCAAAGATTTTAACCTGTACTGCAAAGTAACTGGCGGTCAACGTATTGATTTATTTGGTGCGCGCTTAGAAGAGCTTCCTGTTATTTGGGAGCGACTTATAGAAGCCGGATTTGAGACCGGTCATGCCTATGGTAAGTCTCTTAGAACTGTTAAATCGTGTGTAGGTAGTACGTGGTGTCGTTATGGTGTGCAAGACAGCGTTGGACACGCAATTGAAATTGAAAACCGCTACAAAGGGTTACGTGCACCGCATAAATTTAAAATGGCGGTATCGGGTTGTACCCGCGAATGCGCCGAAGCACAAAGTAAAGATATTGGCATTATAGCCACCGAAAACGGCTGGAACTTATACGTGTGTGGTAATGGCGGTATGCGCCCTCGCCATGCTGATTTATTTGCGACCGATTTAGACACACCTACTCTTATTAAATACATTGACCGCGTAATTATGTTTTACATTAAAACGGCTGACAAATTACAGCGTACGTCGGTATGGATGGAAAACCTTGAAGGCGGTTTAGACTACCTTAAAAGCGTAGTAATTGACGACAGCTTAGGCATTTGCGACGAGCTAGAAGCGCAAATGGAATTAATTACACAAACCTATGCGTGTGAATGGAAAAAAGCGATTGAAAGCCCATATGCTGCCAAACGATTCCGCCAGTTTGTTAATAGCCCCGAAACCGACGATAACATTTTATTTGTACAAGAGCGTAACCAAATACGCCCTGCTACAGAAGCCGAAAAGCGTGAGCAACGTAATACACAAAACCGTATTCCAGTAATGGAAGTTGAACAGGAGCAAGCTGATGTCTTGGCATAATATTGGAACAATCGACAACCTAGTGGCTAATAGCGGCGTATGCGCATTAGTTAATAATCAGCAAGTGGCTATTTTTTACATTCCACAAAATCCAACGGCTGTGTTTGCTATTAGTAACTACGACCCGATTGGCAAAGCCAATGTATTGTCGCGTGGCATTATTGGCTCAATCGACAATAAATTAGTTGTCGCATCGCCTTTATATAAGCAACACTTTTGCCTAGAAACAGGCGAATGTTTAGAAGCAGAAGCAATACACCTACCGGTTTTTAATGCAAAAATTGAAGACGGCAGTGTATTTATAAGCGCTGAACCAAAAGTTACAACAGCAGTGGCTTAAGGGAATAGTATGAGTGTACTGTCTTATTTTTCGGGTATTGAAAACGTGTGGCTAAATAAGCTTGTTACTAAGCTAACAAGCTCAAATAGTCGCAGCGTCAAAAGCGGCAACGTTTATATAATTGGTGCGGGCCCAGGAGACGCAGAGCTAATTACAGTAAAAGCGCAGCGTTTAATTAATACCGCCGATGTTGTTTTATACGATTGGTTAGTAAGCGATGATTTATTAAAAACGCTTCCTAAAAAAGCACAGCGAGTATTTGTAGGTAAACGTGCGGGTAAACATTCGATGACCCAAGCTAACATTTGCGAACTACTGGTTAAATACGCACAACAAGGCTTAAACGTAGTGCGTTTAAAAGGCGGCGATCCGAGTATATTTGCACGTATTAACGAAGAAGCCGATGCGCTTAGTGAGCATAATATTAATTTTGCTATTGTTCCGGGTGTGACAACGGCTTGTGCTACGTCCGCTTATACGGGTATTCCGCTCACTGCACGCGATGTAGCGCGTAGTGTTACATTTTTAACAGCGCAGTTTGCCGATCCTAACAAGCAACCTCATTGGCAAAATTACGCGTTTATGCCTGCAAACAACAACCCCACTTTAGTGGTTTATATGGGGCTTTCGCGCTTACAAACGCTAAGCTGCGGTTTGCAATCAGTGGGCTGGCCAAGTAATACACCCATCGCACTAATAGAGAATGCCACTACTACTAAGCAAAAAGTAATTACCAGTACGCTTGAGAAAATAGTAAATGAGCATGCTAAACACAACCTTCAAGGCCCTACCCTAATTATGATTGGTGAAGTAATAAATCATAAAATGGCTATTAGTCCTGAGTTACTAAACAGTGTAAATGTTAACGCATGACGTAAAATGAATAATGCACTTTTCGCGCTTACTACCTCCCCAGGAGTAGGCGCTTTTTTTGTTTTTAATTTGGGTTCAAGTTGTGTGCAACAACATACTTAAATGCACCAAATAAGTTAAAAGTAATGGTAAGTTAAATTATAGAAACAAAGTGAAAAACAAAAATAACACTTTAAGCAATTGTATTAGCTTGATTTTAAATTCAATGATGAAATTTATTAATGATTGGAACAGTGGTTGCACTTTAAAAACAAAAAAGTGTGGAATAATACCAATGGCGACAAGCAATCCTCTCACAAAACAGTTTTTATTAGCGGCTAAGTATCAAGAAATACACGCGCTAAAGCAATTACAAAACAGTTGTGCCTCGCTTACTAAGTTAGGCGATTTTGTACATCAGTTACAAAAAGAACGTGCAATGAGTAATATATTTTTGGCCTCAAATCGCGAGCGATTTAAAACCAAATTACAAGAACAAATTCCTTTAAGCAGCAGCGCACAAACTGCATTTTATGATTCTCTTAAACAAACATTTATAAACGACAACGCCGATACTGGTCATACTCGGTTATTTAATTTAATTACCTATAGCCTGCAAACACTTGACGCATTGCCCGAATTACGCAATCAAATAGCACAACAAAACATTAGTGCAGTGCATGCTACGCAGTCGTTCACGCAGTTAATTGCTAGTTTACTCAATATTATTTTAGAGGCAGCAGATGGCGCAAGCGATCCTAAAATAACGCGTTTGTTAGTCGCATTTTTCAATTTTATGCAAGGTAAAGAGTACGCAGGACAAGAGCGCGCCTGTGGTGCACAAGCATTTGCAGCGAGTAAATTTACCACTGAGCAAAAACAACAACTCGCGCATTTCGTACAAGAGCAAAACCACAGCTTTGACTTTTTTAATGAGTACGCCGATGCGCACCTTTTAAAATGCTTTGCCACGTTAACAACACATCAGGTTAATAATCAGGTAGAGCAACTTAGAAGTTTACTGCAAAAACTCGATGACGAGAATGCTCAACCGCTCTCGCAACTAAGCGAAGTATGGTACGAAGTAACCACTACGCGCATAGATATAATGCACAAAATTGAACAAAATATAGCAGATCAATTAATTGATACTGCAGCAATGCAAATAGCCTGTGCTCAACGTAGTTTAAATACAAATAAGCAAGTACTTAACAATATGGCAGAGCAACACATAGCCCCTACTTTTGGCCAATTAGCCATTAAGCAACCAGAGCCAGAAGTAAACCAAAATATAGCGGCCGATAAGCTCAACAGTAATAAAACTATGTATGATTTAATTATCGAGCAAAGCCAGCATATAAAACAAATAAACCAAGCGTTACTTGACGCTAAAAAAGTTATTAGTGAGCAAAAGGTAATTCACCAAGCCAAGTACATACTTATTGAGCAGTTAAAGCTCACCGAAGAGCAAGCCCATAAACAGCTACAAAAACAAGCAATGGATACGCATAAAACCTTATTTAGCGTAGCGCAAACAATTGTACAAATGAGCGATTAAATATGCTGTTTTTACTTGGGCATGTTGATCTTTAGTAATACCACTACCCTAAATAATAGTTATTTATTAAGTTACAAATTTCACACCCATATTGAGTTTTGCCTTATTTTAAAATTGATTCATAACCTGCTGACTATAATAAGGTAAAACCCTAATTTGAAGTCTATTTATAATGCAAATTATTCAACGCATTCAAAATAATCAACTACAATAAGTTAATCATTTGTTGCATCTCATTTTAATGAGGCATATTTAATACTGTTGTAGGAGTTTGAATGCCCAATGTAGAGAGTTATATAGAAGGTGTATCATTAATAGATGAGCAGCAATTAACAACTTCTCTTGATAATGACATTCAAACAAACATAAAAAACATTGCTGAGCTAATTTTAAACATTTTTGATGCGAGCTCATTTTCTATTGTTGCTAATCAGCCTTCAGGTGTCGTTGAGCTATATAAATCAGGTTCAGAAATAGCAGTAGCTAAAGAGCAACTAGCTGATGATATTTTTAATGAATCGATTATTGAGCATGACCTTAAAATATTTAGAGTTATATCGCCTATTATATTGCCCTCAAACCTTAAGTTTGGATGGTTGGTATTCGAGCGAGCAAGTGATTCACTACTTACAGAAAAAGAAAAATCAATTTTAAATAGTTTACAAAAAAACTTTGTAAATCAGTTAGTCCAACGTAAAAACTTATTAGATAAAATAAACAGTGCTAAGTATAATTCAACAATTTGCGAGCAAAACAAAAAAGACGAAACTGAAAAAGATCGCTTAATTAAAAAATTACAAAAAATGAGCGATGAACTTGATGAATTTACTAGTATTGCTTCACACGATCTCAAGTCACCATTAAATGCTATAAAACGTTTATTAGAATGGGTTTATGATGATTGCAAAGATTTACTCCCTCAAGAGCACCTAGAAAATTTTCAGCTTGTGTTCAGCAGAGCTAATAGAATGCAAGTACTCCTAGAAGATTTACTAAGCTACTCGAGAATAAATAGCTGTGATTCAACTCGTGCAAACATATCTTTAGAAAGTCTTTACCAAGATATAGAAAAAATTTTAGAAGTTCCACAAGCTGTCACTGTTGATATACACGCCAATAACGAAGTACTCGATATACCACTGATCCCTTTTAAAACTGTTTTTCAAAATCTTATTAGTAATGCAATAAAACATAACAATAAAGAGCACTCGGTTATCGACATTTCACTTATCCCCTCTAATCAATATTACATTATTGAAATAAAAGATAATGGCCCAGGAATTGACCCTAAGTATTTTTCACTCATATTTAAGTTATTTCAGACATTACAATCTCGAGATGACGTTGAAGGGAGCGGCATCGGACTCTGTATTGCCAATAAGCTCATTATTAATTATGGGGGCAAAATTGAAGTAGCCTCCGATGGGGAACTCGGCAGTACATTCACTATTTTTTGGCCCAAAGTTTAACTATGAAATTATCAATTATAAACGAGCATCATGTAGATGCTGCTCTTAGAAGGAACTTATGAATATTTTAATTGTTGATGATGACTTAGTTGATCGCAAATTAATTAAAAAAATGCTTATTTCTGATGGCTCTCATCATCATGACATTACCGAAGTAACGTGCGTACCCGAGGGCTTGAAAGCCATTGAAGACACGCACTTTGATATAATACTACTCGATTATAATATGCCTAAAGAAGATGGCATTGAAATGCTAATTGAAATGCGTGCAAAGCCTAAACTCGGTAACACCGCAATTATCATGATTAGCTCCTCAGAGAACTCAGCTTTGGCTATTGAGTGTATAGAAGCAGGCGCTCAAGACTTTTTACCAAAAGGTGATATAACGAGGGATAGTTTAAATAAAGCACTTATATATGCCAAAAAACGCTTCGAGGCAGAACAACGTATGCACAACAGTTATCTTGCTGTAAAGCATATGGCAGAACGGGATCAGCTTACTGGTTTGTCTAATCGATATCATTTTGAAGAAATACTAAAAGTAATGATAGCTAACAATAAACGTGCTAAAAACTGCGTGGCGTTACTTGCTTTAGATTTAGATAACTTTAAAAATATTAATGATACGCTTGGGCATAGTGTCGGCGACGAAATTTTAATACAAACAGTAGAAAGGATTCATAGTTGCCTGAGACAAAATGAAGGATTTGCACGCTTAGGAGGCGATGAATTTGCAGTTATAATAGGTGGAATTTGCAATATTAATCAAATAGGTATGATAGCAAATAGAATACTAGCTGAAGTGTCTAAACCCTTTTTGCATGAAGGTAGAACTTTAAATTGCAGTGTTAGTATAGGAAGTGCTTTATACCCAAACGATGCGACTGAATCGCATGAACTGCTAAAATGTGCTGACATTGCAATGTATCGCTCAAAGCAAAGTGGTAAAAGTAGAATTAGCTTTTACAAAGAGCAATATCAGTACGAATTTAGTCGCCGGGTAGATATTCAAAATAGTATAAAAGAGCACATAGAAGAAAAAAGCTTTAGATTATTTTATCAACCTGTTTACTGTTCTAAAACACAAATAATGACAGGTGTCGAAGCACTGATCCGTTGGCCAAATACAACCATTCATTATACCCCTGATGAGTTTATTCCTATTGCTGAAGAGTGTCGTTTAATTGATCCGCTTGGAAAATGGATAATAATGACCGCTTTAGAGCAGTTATCTTTATGGCAGCAAAGCTATGAAACGCCGTTAACACTATCTATTAATATTTCACCTATTCAGCTACAAAAAGAGATTTTAGAGACCTATTTATTAGAGACAGTCAAAAAATACAACTTAAATACCAGCAGTATTATTCTTGAAATAACAGAAACAGCTTTTATGGAAAATAGTAAAGAAGTGATTGAGATATTAACTTCTTTGTCTAACAAGGGATTTAGGATTGCTTTGGACGATTTTGGTATGGGGTACTCATCCATATCTCATCTAATATCTTACCCTATTGATATAGTAAAATTAGACAAAAGCATGCAGTCGTTGGATGGAGAAAATAATAAGCGATTAAAAATAATCGAGAGTTTATCTTTAATGCTAAAAAAATTAGATTTTTTTGTGGTAGCTGAAGGAATCGAAACGAAAGCCCAATATCAGCTATGTAAAAAACTAAACATAGACTACTTGCAAGGTTTTCTATTTTCAAAACCTATGCCTGCAAACGAGATTAACTTGATACTCGATGACTATTGTAAAAAATCATCCTTAAATAAATAGGTTATTTTGAGCCTCTGTAAAATTGAAGCTTAAATCAGACACCTATATAACTTTAAGCTAAAAACCTTTGGTTTGAGCCACATACTCAAACTAAAGGCTCTTCAATTGGCACAGCCTAATAGGTTAAAACTTAAAATACATGCACATCAGCTGTATTTATCTAAATGCTGACCAATAACAGCCATGACTTTTTCTTTTAACTCTGCCGCCTGAAAACTTCCTTTTACAAGGTAACCTTTTACAAAGTCGTGTGACATTATAATCTTTTTTTCTTCTTCTCTTTCAGATGAGCTAAACATCATAACTACACACGAGCTTATCTCTATCATTTTTCTGAGTTTAGAGAACTTCTCTAAAAATTGAATGCCATTAACTTTTGGCATATTAATGTCTAAAAATATAAGAATTGGAGGAAATCCATCAGGGTACTTTATTCTATTAGATTCATAATTTTCTAAAAATTCTAATGCTTCTTGACCATCTTTTTTTTCAAAAATTGTAAGATCTAACTTGGCTTCTTTTATTAGCCTTTTAAGAATATACCGGTCAACTTCGTTGTCATCGACAATTAATATAGGGGGTTTAATTTTTGTCATATTAGCTTATCCAATGGTATTACTATTTTAAATGTTGTGCCTTTATCAGAGCTTTGCAGTGATATTTCACCGTTTAAGTACTCAATATGTTTTTTAACCAACGCCATCCCTAAACCAGAGCCCGTACTCGTCTGTGCATGAAATCGCTTAAACATATCAAACACTTCACCTTGATGCTTTTGTGGTATTCCCATTCCGTTATCTGTAACAGTAATAAAAAACGTCTCTTGCTCATTGAAAATATCACAGCGGACATAAGGGGAGTCTTTATTTCTGTCGTAATACTTCAACCCGTTTGAAATTAAGTTTTCAATAATTTGAGCAAAACGCGCTTTTTCTGACTTTATAGGTACTGATAGATTAATTGTTGTCTCGAGCTTACAAGGGTTGTCTTTCATGAGCCAAGACAGTCGTTCTTTCATATCAATAATCAACTGATTAAAATCAATTACATATCTATCTTCACTGCCAATTTCAGCTTTAGCTAATAGTAAAATATCAACAACAAGTGTTTCCAACTTTTCCATTTGCTGATAGATAACCAGTGCATTTCGGCTTGCCTCCTCTGTGTCTCCCGCTTTTATATCTTCAATAACAAAATGCGCTAGGGATTTAGCCCCTGACAGCGGTGATTTCAGGTCATGGGAAGCTCGATAAGCAAACTGGGCAAGTTCATCATTTGCTTGCTGCAGGGACGCCGTTTGGCTGTTTATAATCTCTTTGAGTTCAATACTGTTTTCAATATTTAAAAGATCATTTTTAATACGCTGCCTGGCCGCAATAACGAGTGCTTTTAATTCACCCGACGTTTTTATATCAAGCTCATCATCTAGGTTAATATTGCTTTCGGGTTTACTTGATAAGAGCAGGGTAAGATTTCGAATAGAGCTGGATATAGTACGAGAAAGGTAACTTATAAAAATAATATTAAAAAAAGATATGACGATAACAAGTGGAATTAACGTCATTAGTATAAACGATACTGTTTTTCTGATTGGTTCTTCAAACATCTCAGAGTGTTTGTTAAAGCTGACAAGTGCAACATTAAGGTTTAGTAAAAAATCAGCTCTACTGAGCTCACCTTTTTCATACTGAGTAACTGATAGTAGTGTTTTATCCGCAATTTCTATATCTTTTTCACAAATTGTTAAAGTTTGCTCTGTGTTAATAAATTTCATAACAGCATAATTTAATGGATTTATTTCTTCAATACAGTCAATTGGTTGCTGCCTAATTAACAATATATCTGACTCAATGGTATTTATATCTATGGGGAGATCATTTTCTATTTTTTTAACTGACTTAGTAAGTTGATGAGTATATTTTAAGTGAAGAAAATTAAGTTGGTGAAACTTGGCCCCTTTAGCTATTTCAAAAGCTGAGTAAACAGTAATACTTACCTCTGCAGCTGTTAAAATCACAATAAGCATCAGTTTTCTGGAGATATTCATATACGACACCTATTTTAGCTACTAACCCAACAGTTTTTTAATAACACTATAATAATTATAGTATTTATCACATTAGGTATAGCAGGTTTTATCTTTTTTACTAGCTCCTCTATAAATAACAATTTACGCTTAACTTAGTTCATTTTTAATACAAAGCTTCTTTTTAATTTTAGTTTGCCACTCAAGAGCAAGCTCCGGCAATTCGAGTGCTGCTAATAATACACTTTCATAATCTGGATATTTTTTATCAAAAAAAGCCTGGAACAGTTTTTTTACTGATATGTCGTGCGAGGCTTTCTTCTCGATAACAACACTATCACCCGTTTTTGCAGCGCCCTGCTCTAGTACCCTAAAATACACGCCAGTGCAGTAATGCTGCGTAAACAGTTTAAGGCTGTTTTTATTATTAAGGGCGATAGCTAATTTAAAACAAGGCACACGAGGCTGGCTTACTTCAAGTAATGCAGTACCAATTCGAATATGGTCACCTATGTGTATATTCGCTTCATCAAGGTCAGAAATCGTGAAGTTTTCGCCAAAGGCACCTACTGCCAAATCATCATTCTCGAGGGTTTGTTTCCAATAATCATAATGATTGTGCGAAAACGCGTAAACCGCTTTATCAACCCCGCCGTGATTAACTAAATCAGCTTGCTCATCCCCTATAATATTTAGCTTTTCAATAACAACAGGTTCGTTAGTTGGCGTTTTGAATATTCCCGTTTTCACCTCTTTACCATTATGAATAAGAGTTTTAATTTTAGAGATATTAGTCGAGATGATTTTCATTGCGATACCAACGGATGAGGAAGTAAAGATTAATTATGCAGGTTTTAAAATTATTATAAATAAATTTAAGCAAAAAAATGACCGCTTAAGACTAAGCAGTCATTTAACAATATACAGTTTTTATTATTCTGCTTGTTTTAAAAAATACGTTTCGGCCAGTCCGTTATGTATTCCAGCTAAGTCTATTTGTATTTCATCGATAAAGTCATGCAACAGACCATTTTTAAGTACTCGTACGTCTTTATTTTCTAACTCAACAATTGCATCATCAATTGATTTAATAATTTCTGTTGAGTTTGGCAAAGGTAAAACCAATGCTTTTAATTCATTCATACAAAATAAAATAGATCGTGGGAATACTTTGCTGTGCATCACAAATTCTATTACATCAGCACGCTGTACTCTAACGCCCATTTCTTGGCGATACATTTGATAAGCACTTAACGAACGCAATAAACTGATCCACTGAATATTATCAAACGGCTTCACTTCTTCTTCATTAGTAATTAACGTAGCAGAGCGAATATCTAAAATTCGCGATGTCATATCTGCGCGCTCTATAATCGAACCAAAGCGGATAAAAACATAGCCCTGATCATGATTAATTGTGGCATCTAACGCCCCAAATATTTGATGGGCTGAATCTATAATCTTTTTTAAATAATCAAAACGTCCGCGCTTTGTTATCCCTTCTTTTTGATTATCTTTTACATAATAATAAAGAGAGTTAATTTCTTCCCATACATCTCGCGGTATTACATCGCGAATTGTACGCGCGCTTTCTCGTGCCGAAGTGATTGAGTTTAAAATTGACGAGCTGTTATCACTACCAACAAGTAAATACCTTAATGCTTTTTGTTCAGTAAAATCAGTATGGTTTTCTGAATACGCTTTACGCACACCAATAATATCAATTAATGGCTCCCAACCGGTACATACGCCTTTGGGTAAGTCCATCATCAGTAAATTGTTAACGTTGATTAAACGAGCCACATTTTCCGCGCGCTCAATGTATCGAGATACCCAATATAAAGTTTCGCCTACTCTTGATAACATATTATTTAGCCTCTTCGTCAACAATCCAAGTATCTTTACTGCCACCACCTTGTGATGAATTAACCACCAAAGAGCCTTTAACCATAGCAACACGCGTTAATCCACCAGTGGTAACTTGCGTATCTTTACCTGATGATAAAATAAACGGTCTTAAATCGGTATGTCGACCATCTGGTTTATTACCATCAAATGTTGGTACTGTTGATAAATCTAATGTTGGTTGAGCTACCCAATTTCGTGGGTCCGCTTTAATTTGAGCAATACACGCTTCTTGTTCTTTTTTAGTCGATTTAGGACCAATTAATAATCCATATCCGCCAGATTCATTTGCAGGTTTAACAACAAGCTTATCGATATTTTTAATCACATGGTCGCATTCTTTCGGATCTAAACATTTAAACGTTGGGACATTAGCAAGTTTAGCTTCCTCGCCTAAGTAGTACTTAATCATCTCAGGTACATAGGCGTAAACTACTTTGTCATCAGCAACACCTGCGCCTGGTGCATTAACTAAAGCCACATTACCTTTAGACCAAGCACGCATTAATCCAGGAACGCCAAGTTGGGATTCTGGTAAAAAGGCTTCTGGGTCTAAAAATAAATCATCTATACGACGATAAATAACATCAACTCGTTGTAGCCCTGTGATTGTTCTCATGTATACACAGTCATCTTTTTCAACAACTAAATCGCGCCCTTCTACCAGTTCGCAACCCATTTCTTGGGCAAGGTAACAATGCTCAAAATAAGCGGAGTTAAATACCCCAGGAGTAAGTACCACGACTTCTGGTTTATCTTGTGGACGAGGCGACATTGCCGCTAGCATATCAAATAATTGTGAAGGGTAATCATCAACAGGTAAAATCGATACTTGCTCAAATAATTCAGGGAATACACGCTTCATTACAGAGCGATTTTCAAGCATATAAGATACACCAGAAGGAACACGCAGGTTATCCTCAAGCACATACATTGTACCGCTACCATCGCGTACTAAATCTGAGCCACAAATATGCGCCCATATCTTATTTGGCGGGTTTATTCCCACGCATTGCTCGCGAAAGTTAACTGATTTTTCTAGTAACCCTTTTGGAAAAACACCATCTTTTATTATTTTTTGGTCGTGGTATAAATCATCTATAAAAAGGTTAAGCGCTTCAACACGTTGCTTTAAACCAACCTCTACGCTTTGCCATTCTTTTTTACCAATAGTTCGAGGAATAATATCAAACGGCCAGGCTCTATCAATCATATTACCTTCGTTGTAAACCGTGAAAGTAATACCCATTTCTTTAATTGCTAAATCAGCAACCGCTCTGGCTTTTACTAATTCTTCTGCTGATAAATTAGCAAAAAATTGTGCTAATTGTGTTCCATGCGATCTAACGTTTCCTTGTGCATCAATTAATTCATCAAAGAAACCTTTTGTTTGGTACGCTTTCCAATCAATTTTCATACACTCTTTCACCTTATCCATCATCATATATGACGTAGTTAAACTGCTATTCCATTCGAATCATATCAACCGCTACATCAAGCAATTGACTACCGCCACCAAATACCACTCCTTTTAAAGGAGTTACGTCAGAAAAGTCTCGCCCTACGGCTAGAGTAATATGCTGATCGCGTGGTAAAACATTATTTGTTGGATCAAAATCAACCCAGCCAAAGTTTGGCACAAATACCGCAAACCATGCATGAGTTGCATCTGCACCTTCTAGCTTTTCTTCGCCTTCTGGCGGCATGGTTTCTATGTACCCACTTACGTATCGACCTGCTAACCCTACGCTACGTAAGCATGCAAGCGCAAAGTGTGCAAAGTCTTGGCAAACGCCCCTTTTTTGTGCAAAAACAGTGCTCAAAGGCGTACTAATTGTTGTAAAACCAGGATCATAATGAAATTCATGAAAAATCCGTGCCATTAAATCTGTGCACGCAGAAATTATATTTTTGTGTGCATCAAACGAAATTAATGCGTATTCCTTAATTCCTTTATCTATTGGAATAAGTTGTGAAGGTAGTACAAATTCAGACGTTTTTAATAATTCTGCCGTATTTGGTTTAACCAATAAATCACGTACTTTTCGCCAAGTAATATCAACACTCTCTAAATTGCTATTAGCGCCGACTAACAGTTCTACCTCGCTGATCATCGTTACTTTAAGTTTTTTATGCTGTATTGCTATTTCAAACGCTGTTACCTGATTATTAAAATAATCAGTAAATGTTTGTAAGTAAGTCGGAGTAGGTTCAATTTCTATACGACTACTGTGGCATATTTGCCCGCGATTCGTTTTTGGCGTTAATCGCGCTTGGTTTTGACACAAACTAACAAAGTCTGAATAGTTGTATGTAGTCGAGTGCTTTATTTTATATTTCACGATTGAGCTTGCTCAATATTAGTCCAGTTCAATTTATTTGCCGTTTGGGTATGAGAAAAATACTGTAGTAATAATACATCACAAAATGTATCTAAGTTCATACGCGTATTATGGTTAAATTCGATTAACTGGTTACGTTGTCTATTTTCACTTTTTTGTAGGTAATCTTTCTCAGTTACATAACAACTTGTTTTAGATAGTAAAATTGCTTTTTCGTGTGCCGCAATTACACCTTGTCTGCGTTTTGTGGGTAAATGCTTACACAACTTATTAATTTCCTCTAACTGAAATAATAAAGAACGTGGGTATTCAGCATCTAAAAGTAATAGCTCAAGTCCTGTACCAATGGTTTGATACATTCTGTATCGGCGCTTATGCGTAACTAAACTAACTTGGCAACTTAGTACTGCTTCAAGTAAGCCAAGCTCTTCGGGCTCGTCTAACTCTTTGGTTAATAAAGCCGCACTTAATGATGTTATTTGTAAGCTACGCTCTACTCTTCTACCCATTTCGAGTAAAAACCAGCCATTACTATTTGGCATACAATCTGCAATCGAGCCATTAAAAGCCATAATTGAGCCTATAACTCTATCTAGGCTGCTTTGCATTGCACGCGTTGGAATATTAATATTTACATTTTTAAATACTTTAATTTGCTCATTAATATCATCAATTATTCGGCGGCTATCATGAGATAGTAATTCTTGAATTTGCACCGACGCATTTGCAATGTACTTTAATGTATTAATAATACTGCCAGCGCATTGCTCGTCTGCAAGGAGTTGAAAGGCGGTTTCTTTAGACAGATTTACATCAATGCCATCTAGTTTTAAATCAGGTTCTATATAGGGATAAACAATATATTGCGACCTAATGGCATTAGAAAGCCGTGCAACTATACTTTTTCGTATTGAATCTGGGTAAACAGAAAACTCGGTGTACTTGTCTATAAAAATACGCAAAATACGTATCGTGTTTTCGCAGCGTTCTAAGTATCGACCCAACCAAAAAAGGTGCTCAGCCGTACGGCTCGAAATAACCCCTTCGAGTAGCGTTACATCCATTCTTTTTCTAATTGGTACCGGTGGATTATGCTCGCCTAAATCAACTCTATCGGCTGTATTTATCCATGTATCTTTGATCCAACCAGATATTCTCGGATTGTTACTTTTTTCGTTCGAAAAACACAGTGCTGAAGGAAGTACTTCTACGCCATTTTCTGTGGTTAATGCATAACATCTAAATACCACTGGCTTGGAGATTAATTGCCCGTCATGCCAAAATGGTGCACTGCTAAAAGAAGGTTTTTCTTGGAAAAAGTAATTATCGGGTTCTTTGCTAATAAGTAGCTTTATTTCTTGCTCGTCTAACACTCCATCTAACTTGAGTGTAGGGTCTATAGCAGATAGTAGTTCGAGGTTATTCCAATCAACGGCTTGCGCTTCTTTTACACTTAAATAATTTGGCTCACCTAATAACAGCGGTTGTTTTAAAATTTGCTGCGATAACTTTTCTAAGTTGCACTTTATTGAAGGTGACGAGAGCACACCGCTACCAAACGGGTTTAAAACCTTAACCGACCCTTGTCGTACCGATTGTAATAAGCCCGGAATACCATGAAGTGAATATTCAGTTTGCTCTAAAGAGTCAATACAACGATCAGAAACCCAGCGTAAAATGACATTAATTTTACCCAAGCCTTGTAATGATTTTAAACAAACGTCACCACCACGTACGGTTAAGTCGGCGCTTTGTACTAATGTGTAGCCAAAGTAGGTAGATAGGAATGCATGCTCGTTGTAGTTAGGGTCATCAATTCCTTGGGTGAGGATTACAATTCGTGGGTCATCCATATAGTGGGTATATTCATTAATACCCTCTTGGAATAGGTTTAAAAACTCTTTAATTTGCTGAACATTACATTCTGCAAATTCTTCAGCCATTACACGCCTTGCAATAATACGGCTTTTAATTAATAGCCCTAAGCCCAGCGGGCACTGGCAATGATCGCTTAATACTTTAAATTCGCCTGTTGGCGTGCGGTAAACATCTAATGCTGTAAAAAAAAGTGTTAATTCGTTACTAGGTAAACTAAAACCTTCGCGTAAGTAATTAGGGTCTTGAAAAAGCTGCTTTGCAGGAATATGGCCATCAACTAATAGAGTTTGGTCACCGTAAATATCTTGCTGAATTTTATTTAATAGAAGGGTTCTTTGTTTTATTCCCTCTTCGAGCAACGCCCAATCAGCTTTTGATAACATAAAAGGCAACGGGTCGAAGTGCCATTGCTTATTACTTTCATTTTTAATATTGCCATTTTGTAGTAATTGGCTAATTTCTGTAGCGCGGCTACTAACATCATCTGCTGTTAGGCTAGCTAAACGCTTAAATAAAGTATCCCAATGTTCTGGGTTTAAACCACTGTGGTTTGCTAGTTCATCATGTCCATGTGATTTATCAAGGTATAAAGACAACCACTCAGGCAATTCCGGCATCGCGTTATTGTTAATATACAAGCTGAAATTGCTCCAATTTATAGTAAATAGCCGTGTTCATAATGATGCTTTAAAAATATTTAGTCATTCCACTTTAAATAATTTCAAAGTGGAATGACACAACTATCAATTATTATTTAAAGTTAGGCTGCCTGCGTAAATCCAAGGTATTTGGATAATCAGGATTACTACTTTCTTCATCAGGTACCACGTATTCACTTGCGCTTTGCGCCGATTGAAAACTATGCGTAACCGCCGATGGGCTCCAGCTTGGTTCTGCTGATGCAAGTAAAGATGGTGTATGCCCATGCTCCCAAAATCTTGCGACTCTGCGCCCTTCTGCTTCAAATGCATTAACCGGTAGCGTTTCAGGATTACGCCCACCAGCATGGCTCACATGATATACAAAGCCTCCAACTGAACGTCCTTCCCACGTATCGATTAAATCAAAAACTAATGGTGCATGTACGCCAATAGTTGGGTGAAGCGCTGTAGGTGGTTGCCAAGCTCTGTATCGTATACCCGCGACCATTTCATCTTTTGCTTTACCTTTAACCGGTTTAAGCGGCACTCTTCGACCATTACACGTTACAACATAGCGGTCGCTCATTGTTCCTTGTACTTTTATCTGTACTCTTTCTAATGACGAATCCACATAGCGCGCCGTACCCGACGCACTCGCCTCTTCGCCTAGTACATGCCATGGCTCGATTGCGGTTCTAAGCTCAAGTGTAACGTTATCAAGTTCTCGCGTACCACATACCGGAAACCTAAATTCAAAAAATGGATTTAACCAACTTAACTGAAATTGAAAACCTGCTTGTTGTAAATCGCGGCTTACTTCAGCTAAATCGTTTTCTACATATTGTGGTAATAAAAACTTATCGTGTAACTCTGTACCCCAACGTATTAATGGCTTGTGGTAAGGTTTTTTCCAAAACCAAGCAAGTAAAGTACGCAACAGTAGCATTTGCACTAAACTCATTTGTGAATGTGGAGGCATTTCAAAGCCTCTAAATTCTACAATCCCTAAACGACCTGTGGCTGAATCGGGTGAATAGAGCTTATCTATACAAAATTCTGCTCTGTGTGTATTACCCGTTAAATCCACCAATAAATTACGCAGTAACCTATCAACTAACCAAGGCTCAGGCACCTCACCTTCGGGCATATGTGAGAAAGCAATTTCTAGCTCGTATAAAACTTCATCACGGGCTTCATCCACTCGCGGTGCTTGGCTTGTAGGACCAATAAAAAGCCCCGAAAACAAATACGACAAACCAGGATGATGCTGCCAATAGGTAATAAAACTTCTTAAAATATCAGGTCTGCGTAAAAATGGGCTTTGCTCAGGTGTTTCGCCACCAAGCGTTACGTGGTTACCACCACCAGTACCAGTATGGCGACCATCTGCCATAAACTTATCGGTACCTAATCGGCATTCTTTTGCTAAACCATATAGCGTTGTGGTTCGACTGACTAATTGATCCCACGATGTTGAAGGATGAATATTTACTTCAATAACACCTGGATCTGGCGTTACAGCGTATTTTTCTACGCGGCTATCTTTAGGTGGGCTATAGCCTTCAATAACAAGCGGCATTTTAAGTTCTTTAGCCACACTCTCTATACTACTTATTAAACCCATGTAATGTTCAAAATGACTTGTTGGTGGCATAAATATATATAAACGCCCCTCTCTCACTTCCATTACAAGCGCAGTTTTAACCATTTCTTTACCAATAAAGCCCTTTTTAAGCTTTTTAGCTTTGGTAAAATTTTCTGGAATATCAAACGGGTCGCGGTCAATAATATTGCCGCTCCACTCAAGGCTGTCTAAAGGTAGGCGATAACCAAGTGGTGATTCACCCGGTAATAAAAAACAATGACCCCGTTTAAACTCCCACGTACACGACTGCCAACAGTTTTTACTATCGTTCCATTTTAAAGGGAGAACATAACCAACTGGCTTTTCTATCCCTTTATCCATTTTAGCTAAAAAGCCTTTTCGGCTCATTGCATGGAGAAGTTCTGGTTGATCTGGCTTTATTTCGGTAGGTAATGAGGCTTCTTGCCACATGTGATATAAAATATCTTCATAAGCTGTAGTAAGTGCCTTGGTTTCAAGACCAAGTGAGTCACACAGTTTATCAGCAAACTTTTTAGTATCGGTATGATCAAATTTATAGTCTTTATTAGGATCGGCTAATAGTGCGGCATCTTGCCATAAAGGCTCGCCGTCTTTGCGCCAATAGCACGCATATTGCCAACGTGGTAATGGCTCACCCGGATACCATTTACCTTGTCCGTAATGAGTAAAGCCACCTTTTGTGTATACTTTATTCATTTCTACAAATAAATTTTGAGCTAATATTCTTTTTTCTTTGCCATCGGCATCAGTATTCCACTGAGGATGTTCCATATCGTCAATAGAAATAAACGTAGGCTCGCCACCCATGGTTAAATGTATATTTTCTTCATTATAAACATTGTCAACGTGCTGACCTAAGCGATTAATTGCCGCCCACTGCGCCTCAGAATATGGCTTAGTTACACGTGGGTCTTCGTGTACACGCGTTACTTTATTATAAAAGCTAAACTCAGATTTACAGTCGTCTATACCGCCGGTTACCGGCGCCGCCGAGCTTGGCTCTGGCGTACACGCCAATGGAATATGACCTTCACCAGCAAATAAACCCGAGGTAGGATCAAGCCCTATCCAACCTGCACCCGGAATATACACCTCGGTCCATGCATGCAAATCGGTAAAATCTTCTTCTGGACCGCTTGGGCCATCTAGTGATTTTTGATCTGAGGTTAGCTGTACTAGGTAACCCGATACAAATCGAGATGCCAACCCTAAATGACGAAACAATTGTACTAATAACCAAGCAGAATCACGACACGAACCTGTTTTTTTACTTATTGTTTCGTTTGCCGTTTGCACACCGGGTTCTAAACGAATGCCATAACCTACTAATTCATAAATAGCTTGATTAACAGCCACTAAAAAATCAACGCTTCTAAGCGGCTCTTTAGGGTTTAAAGATTCAATTAATTCTTTAAATTTTGGACTGGCTTTGCGTTTTTTTAAATAAGGAGAGAGTTCTGACTTTGAAATAGCATCGTAAACAAACGGGAAGTTTTCGGCGTAATCTTCTAAAAAGAAATCAAAAGGATTAATAACCGTTAGTTCGGCGACCAAATCAACTGTAAAACTAAATTCGGTAGTTGGCTTGTTAAACACCACCCTCGCTTGGTAATTACCAAAAGGGTCTTGTTGCCAATTTATATAATGATCTTCTGGAACTATTTTTAAAGAATAACTTTTAATTTTTGTACGGCTATGTGGCGCTGGACGTAATCGGAATATATGCGGCCCCATATTAACTGACCGGTCGTATTTATACTGAGTATGGTGCGAAATCCCAACTGTAATTGTCATCTATTAATTCCCCTTTAATAATGTATGGCCACAATATAACGCTGAAAATATTATTTGGACTAATTCACTTGTGCAATTTTTATACCAAAAGACTTGCTTAAGTAGTACTGTTCATCCACTCGCGGCTCTTGCACAAAGCAACGTTATGCATAAAGGTTTTGACCTAATTAATAGGAAAAACACACCTATTTAATAAATAGTAAACTTAGTGTAATTTAAACCATCAATTTTAGATTTTTAATGGTGCAGAAAATGCACCAAAATAGTGCTTTAAAATAACTTACAATTAAAGCTAATTAATTTAAAATATTGAAATAAAACAAATAAAGTTAATTTTTAAAAATACTTACTCCGTTATTTATAACGCTAAACGGTTATAATTAAAAGTATTTATTTAGAGTTTAAAAATCATTAAAAATAATCATTAAATAGTAAGAAATAGTTCACAATAAAGCTGCTGTTAAAGTAAGTAACGGTGCTATACTAGATCGATTTTTAACCGCTTACGTTACAGTAAAACTAACAATCTCGATGACATAAAACAAGCAACTTTTAATACATAGATGCTTACTTTAAAGATTAGTTTTGCAGTGGTGTGTTTTAATTTCAAACAAAACAGAACACGTCCAATTTGAAAAACCAGCACACCTCACTAACCTGTTAATTTTTCATTATCATCAAAGCTAAAGGTAATGCAGCACTAGGGCGTATTGTTCTTTGGTGGTTGAATTTGCAGCAGTGTGTTTGGTATTTAAGCAAGGCAGAGTCTATGATGTGTGGTTGTTCCCCATACATAGGCGATAACGCAGCATAAATGCCAAACATGCGCTGCCCCTGGGTTCTTTCTAGGGACGATTGACTCTTTGTTGCTCGGTTTTTACTTAGCCCACTAGGTTACAAACCTCGCGCCGCGATTAAATCGCCCCTAGATTGAACAAATTTCAATCCCAAAAAACAACACGCCCTAGCGTATTTAAGATTTTTTAAATCAACCCAATCTACCTAATAGGATATTCTCTTATGCAAAAGCTAACAGATGTCGGTGAAAACTTAGTTAATGGTATAGCATCTCGTTATAACCTCAGTCACGATGCAGTAATTCACATGTTAGTTAGCGTTAATAACGGCGGTTGCTCAATGGCACAGTTTAATTGCCCAGAACTTGGTGGTTCTGGTCAATGGATGCGTGGCGGAATGACAATGGTTGGCGACATGTTTAACAACGGTTTAAAATCAACCGTTGATAACTTGTGCAACGAACTTGCTAATATATTGAGCAATAACCAAATATTTCCGGTTATTCCTGCAGGATCGCCTGGCAGCAATCAGTGGTGGCCAGGTAATCTAGGCAGCCCATTTAGCAGTGGTGCGCAAAATAATATTCGCTACGCTATATTCCCTAATCGCTTAGCCGTTGAATTAAATGGACAAGTGAGCGTATACGACACGTTAGATCATAATATTGGTGGTGTAAGCCAACAGCAAGGCAATAATACCTCCCTTACATTTAACAGTCAGTGGGGGACAATTAATGTAAATACCCTGCCATTAATTTCAGGGCAAACGCCAACGACTCCAGAACCACAAAAAGACTTTACACAGCAAGTAACGCAGCCCAATTTTGCATCATTAACGCCTAGCCAAATTGAAGCACCTGTTAATAATACAACGGGGCAATACTCGGTAGACGAAACACTTCAAATTATTGAAAAGTTAGCACAACTACGCGATTCAAATGCGTTGAGTGATGATGAATTTAATATTAAAAAGTCTGAACTTTTAAAAAGGATTTAACCACTATCCTCCAATAGCATAACGCTCAATAAAAGTGGTTTATACGGTCTCTTTTTTATTCGGTAACATATGAAAACATTTAAATGTAATTGCACAGAACAACTTATTTTATTTTTTGAAAGCAGCCATTGTTTGGCTTGTGGCAGAACCGTTGGTATAGATGATGAGTTCGACCAAGTTGAACCCTATGAAATTGATGAACAATCGGGTCTATTTTACAAAGCAGAAGCGCCTGACGTTTTTTATAAAAAATGTGATAACAATGCTCAGTACCACGTTTGTAATGGTATGGTTAATTTAGATACATTTATACCCGTTGCCGATAAAGCCGAAGTGCTGTGTTTTTCATGCCGCTTTAATGAAACGGTGCCCGATTTAAGTATTGTTGAACATATTCCATTATGGAAAAAAATGGAGACAGCAAAACGTCGCGCTTTGTATACATTAAAATCATTATCACTCCCTTTAAATACCACGATTCAAGAACCTGAAAGCGGATTAAGCTTCGACTTCATAACTGACCGTAACGTGAGCGATCACTTTGTAAGCCCAATTATAGGTCAAGACGTTGTATTTACAGGACACGACTGTGGCCATATCACTATAAATCTAGCCGAGGCAGACGACGTAGCACGCTCTCAAGCTAAAATAGCGATGGGTGAGCGTTACCGTACTTTACTTGGTCATTTTCGCCATGAACTTGGTCATTATTATTTTGATCAACTAATCGCAAATTCACCAAAAAAACATGCTTTATGTAAGCAATATTTTGGTGATGATGAATTAGATTATCAACAAGCGCTCGATACTCATTACAAACAAGGCGCTCCTGCTAACTGGCATGAAACCTTTATTAGTGAATACGCTACCATGCACCCTTATGAAGACTGGGCTGAAACATGGGCGCATTACATGCACATTATCGATACGCTTGAAACGGCTAAAAACTTCTCAATTACCGGCTCTACAACTGGCAATGAATTTGAGCTAGACGAAGCAGACGAGCTTCGATTGCCACAAAGTGCTTATTACTTTAATTCACAAACACCGATTGATGCTATTTTAGATACTTGGATGGAATTTTCGATCATTCTAAATTCACTAAATCGCAGCATGGGACTTGCCGATGCCTACCCATTTGTACTAACTCAAGCGGTGCGAACTAAGTTATCTTTCATCCATCATGCTATCCATAACAGGCTCAATTTAATGCCTGATTTGAGCATTGGAAAAGTGTAATAAAATAAGCTCAGTCCAAAAAACATTTTAATAAAGAGCCATTTATTCTTGCTATGACTTTTCATGCATAGGTAGGTGGCTTTTTTATGATGAGAAAAAAGCCGTAAAAATAGTATATCCCCTACTTTCTCGCTGAAGCTTTGTTAGCTTGTCACAGCGAGGTTATTCTTAAGTCGACTTATGATTTTTTCTTGGTAAATACTAACTGTAGAAAACTTTTGTATTGAAACAAATAAGTCAGTTAGTTTTTCGTTTGATATATCAGAGATATTAATCCCTTTGTATATAATAGGTGCATTATTTTGTCTGGTTAGATTATTCGACAGTAAAACATTCAATTTTACTGTACGTGCTAACTCTTCTTGATATAGAAAAAATTCTCTTAAATGTGTGCTAACAATATTGGCTGGTTTTGATCTGTCGATCATTAAAATTTCGTCAATTAGTCGATTTAACCTGCTGCGAGACTCTATTGCTTCGTCGAGAATATCTAACCAATTAAGCTTTGTATTTGATAGTAAAGATAAAAAATATACCGTACGTGCTTTATTGTAATTAATAAAAGCAGGCCACATAACATCTTCGCTAGATACTTTAAGTGCTTTATCGAACTGCTCAGCGGCAGATTTAAGATACATACTTACTTCTTCAAGTATTGATGGCTCTATGGTATTAATATTTTTCTGAGCCAACTCTAAACCATCAATCGACAAAATATCTACAGAGTTCATATTTAGCGACTCTCGTAATAAATGCATGCCTTTTTTGTTGTAATACAAACCTAGGTAATTATGGTAAATGGTTTTTGTTACTGGGTTACGAAGAATTGGACCTCTCACATGAAGTAAGTCTGCATGAATATTAAAATTATCATCAGCTACAAAACTTTGGTAAGACACAACAGCTTTAAATAGCTTTATCGTTTCCGTTATTTGAATTGAATTACCTTTACTCACCGAGTGCAATATTTCACAGCGCCTATCAACTTCTGACAAAATTGTATCCATACGCTTTTTATAAAGCACTTTGTTAGTTTCTGATGCATTAAAAACAGCTGGAAATAAAACAATTAGGTCGATTATATATTGCAGGGTATCGGCAAAAAGAACGGCGGTTTCTGACTCTTTTTTTAGTTTATGCTCAATAGAGTCAAAAATTTCTTTCTCTAGTGTATTTTCATTTTGGGACTTAAACTGGTTAATTAACTCTGGAAGTGAGGTTACGTAATTTTCATTATCTAAAATGTTACCTTCCATTTTGCTAATATTATTTACACTATCAATTGATGTATATGTTCTAACAGTAATAAATAAAGCTAATACGGCTATACAAAAGCTTACTGTTGATATCGTAAAGCTTAGTAAATCTTTACCTTCTTTTAAATCATATACCCATACAGCAAGAAAAGCTGAAAGTAGAACAAGTAATAACATTGTAAAATATAACATTTTTGATGTGCGCATATGTCTTCCAGACTTGGGTCGAGCTAACAATCTAATATGCTGATTTATAACAATAAAAACGCAGACTTCACACGCAAACTGAGAGCTATATAACCTCTGTAGAGCACAAGTAATGAAATATCTGCATCACTTTTCCCACTTATCCAGCGCTTGTTTGTCACTTTGTTTAAACTCAACCCAATTTGATGAGTCTTTAAAGTGCTCTTTTTTCCAAAACGTGGCGTGGTTTTTTAAGTAATCCATTATAAATTGTGCGCCTTCGAACGCGGCTTGGCGATGGCAGGACGTTACGCCAACAAATACAATTTGCTCGCCAAGTGCTAAGTAACCAACGCGGTGAATAATACATATTCGCGCCAGTTGCCAGCGAGTTTGTGCTTGCTCTGCAATAGATTGAAGAAGTTGCTCGGTCATACCAGGGTAGTGCTCAAGCTCAAGTGCAATAACGTTATCGCCACTGCTGAACTCTCTTACCAAACCTGTGAAGGTGACAACAGCGCCATCGCTTTTATTATTACTACAAAGCGTATTGTGCTCGTCACCTACATTAAAATCATCGGTTTGTACTTGAATATGTATGCTCATTAGCCACCTGTAACCGGCGGGAAAAAGGCAAGCTCATCCCCTGCTTTCACTATTTCGTCGCTTGATGACATAGTTTGGTTAAGCGCTGCAAGTAGCTCACGCTCTTCCAGCCACGGTTGCCAGTGCGGGTATTGACTCACTAATTTTAATTTAAGCTCTGAAATAGTAAGCGGCTGCGTAATCTCAAGACTTAATTTACTGCACTTTAACCGCTCTTTTAGTTGCCCAAAAAACAATAACTCTACTTTCCCGGCGCTAGATATTGCATCGTTTGGATTAATCGCGTTGCCAACTACCATTTTTGCCCCCTGCTTTTTGAGTAACGCGCATGCCGCTAATTTCCATTAGTGGGTCGGCTGCTTTACACATATCAAACAAAGTAAGGCTAGCCACAGATACCGCTGTTAACGCTTCCATTTCAACCCCCGTTTTACCTGCAAGTTTGCAGTAGCTGGTTATTTTAATTTGGCTGTTTGCTTCATCAAGTTCAAAATCAACAGCGACTTTACTAAGTGCAAGCGGATGACAAAGCGGAATTAAATCAGCGCATTTTTTAGCGCCTTGAATACCTGCAATGCGTGCCACGCCTAACACATCACCCTTTTTGTTTTGATTAAGCATTACTTGTTCAAAGGCAAGCTTGCTCATGCTAATAAATGCTTCAGCTGAGGCATCGCGCAAGGTTACGTCTTTGAGCGATACATCAACCATATTCGCTTGGCCGTTTTCGTCAACGTGACTCAACATACTATTGCTCACGCGATTCACACTTTTTACCAATGGTAATGTGCGGTACAAAGTTACACGGTTTATGCATTGAGTTAAGTTGATCTTTTATTATGCCTGTCCACGCAGTTTTACATGCGCCTGTAGAGCCTGGCATACAAAAAATAACGGTGTTATTAGCAAGTCCTGCCAATGCACGAGATTGAATAGTAGAGTTACCAATTTCGCCGTACGATATGTGCCTAAATAGCTCACCAAAACCGTCTACGCTTTTATCAAACAGCGGCGCAAATGCCTCTGGTGTTGAATCGCGCTCAGTAAAACCTGTACCGCCAGTCACTAAAATAGCATGAATGGTGTCATCGGCTATCCACTGCGATGCCACTGCACGCATTTGGTAAACGTCATCTTTAACTATGTCTTTATCAGCTAAGTGATGACCAGCTTCAGTTAGCGCTTTAATTAAGTAATGACCAGAAGTATCGGTAATCGCATCGCGTGTATCGCTTACCGTCATTACGGCAATGTTTAATGCTATTTGTGACTCAGTTGTGTGACTCATAATATTCTTCTTAATTGATTAATGCTTTGGTCAAAATGCTCATTTACAGCTTTAAATTGCGCCGGTGTATTGGTGTTTATTAATGCGTGCGCTTTATTACATAAAAGCGTTTGCACACCAATGCTTTGGGTAAACTGTTTTATTGATTTATGACTGTTAGCGTTTGTGAGTATGTGTTTTAAATGATTTTTTACACTGCTTGTATTACGAATATACAGCGGTAGTGGTTCATTTTCAAAGTGCCAAGCATGTATTTGTGACTGATTTAATTGATTGCTCACACTTTGTACGTTATTTGACTGAGAAGCCAGCACAATTATGCTTAACAAACTACTCGTAAGTAGAGGCATATCTACCGCAGTAATAAGTAAGTCGTGCTCAGTGGCTATTAATGTGGAATAAATTCCGCCAAGGGGTCCACTATTTGGGTATATATCTTTAACGTACTTTTCTGAGGGATAATCGCTCGGTGAATAATGGTTCAATGACTTGACTGGATTTGTAACGTTGCGACTTATAAGTATGTTTTTAGCGCCTACGTCTTTTAATAAATCACACGCATTGTGTAATAGCGTTTTATTTTTTAAAACTAAATCGGCTTTGTCTGTGCCCATTCTTGATGACTTACCACCAGCAAGCACAACGCCTGTAAAATCTCGCTTAACTTTCATATTAGATTTTATATTAGCTTCCATATTAGCCGCCTAACATGGCTAAGTGAGTTGTCGCACCTGTTAAGCGTTTATCCAGCTCATGGCTTATTTCTTTATTGCCCATAGCGGCTCGAATTGCCTTTACGGTCGCTGCAGTATCGTCCTCGTTGAGTAGTTCGCGTAAATCTATACCTTGCTCTGCAAATAAACATAAGTGTAATTTACCCAGCGCCGACACCCTTAAGCGATTACAACTTTTACAAAAGTCTTTACTGTACGGCATTATTAAACCAATACGACCATCGTAATCAGGATGACAAAATTCCTCAGCGGGTCCGTTTAATTTCCCCCTAACGACTTGTAACCAACCTTGATCGAGTAATTGGGCTTTAACCGTTTGCCCACTTAAGTGGTTTTCTTCAAAAAATGTTGCGCCGTCACCGGTTTCCATTAATTCTATAAAGCGCACTGTAACTTTGTGGTGTTTTACCCACGCTAAAAAATCCTTCAATTGGTTTTTATTAAACTGCTTGGCAAGCACTGCATTTATTTTTATATCTTTTATGCCCAGATCTACCGCGCGTTCAATCCCTTTTAAAATAAGGTTAAGTTTGTCGTGCCCTGTTATGAGTTTAAACATACTCGGATTTAAGCTATCAATACTGACATTAAGCGCATCAAGCCCTGCCTCAGCAAATTCATCAATTTTCTTTAATAAATTAAACCCGTTGGTAGTAATGGCTACTTTTTCTATGCCAGGTGTGTTTTTACAGAGTTTTATAATATCGGTTACGTCGTTTCGCAAGCACGGTTCGCCACCTGTAATGCGTACTTTTTTAGTACCTAGCTCTGCAAACGCATTTACTAGCGTGCTAATTTCGTTTTTATTTAAAAAATTACGCGGCGTATCGCACTGATACCCGTTTGGTAAACAATAACTACAACTAAAATTACATACATCAGTTATTGAGAGGCGCAAATAGTTAAACTGCCGACCAAATTGATCATTAAGCATATGCTTCCTTGTTTGTTTACATTTCAACCGCAACATCAATGCTGCTAGAACCGGCTTTGTAATGTTGTTTTATTAATTGGCTTAATTGCGTTTTACACGAACCGCAGTTCGTCCCACATTTAAGTTCAGACCCCAATTGCTCGACTGTGTTTGCACCGTTTTTAATGCCGTTTATAATTGGCTGCTCTCTTACTTTAAAGCAGCTACACACTTGCACGCCTTGGGTAAATTCTTCATCGGGGGTTGCATAAAGCAAAGACTGTAACTGTGTAAAGGTCAGTAATGGCTCTGCAAATAAATGGTTTATCCACTCAAGTGATATTTCTTTTTGTTCATTAGAAATAACACCAACAAACGCTAATTTATCGTTTTGAATACACTGCACATGCATGGCTTTTGCCGTATTCATAGCCGACCACTGCCCTTGTAAACCAGTCAAGGTTTGGCAGTAATACAGTAAATCACTTTGTGGTTCATTAAGCGCCAATTGGTAATTAAAGCAATTGCTTGCATTAACTTTGAGCCAAAAATCACTGTTTATAACAAGTTCGTTTTTAACAAACAGCTGCATATATTGCACAAAGGGTGCCTTAACTATATTAACAGCGCCGTGTTTGCACTCAGCCTGACCAGATAGAAGGTCAACTACCGATTGATACAACCCACTTACTGTTGCGGATGATGCAAATTGCTTATTCCAATGAATAGGCATAAAGCATTCACCTTTTCGCACCGAATCGGTTACTTTGGCATGCGCGGTAACCTGCCCTGTTTGGGCAATCGCGCTTATTAAATCGTTTTGTTTAATTGCTAATTTACTGGCATCAAGCGGATTAATTTCAATGTACGGGCGTGTAATATGCGATGAAAGCGCAGTGCTTTTACCCGTGCGGCTCATCGTATGCCATTGGTCACGTATACGTCCTGAGTTCATTACAAACGGATAATCACTTGATGTTTGTTGCACAGGTAATTGCGGCGTTATAGGTATAAAACGCGCTTTTTTATCAGCGGTGCTAAATTGGTTATCTGTAAAAACCTGACCATTTTTATAAGGCTTATTTTTAACAACAGGCCACATAATGGGTTTTAAATTATCGTACTGGCTTCTTGTGAGCCCAACTAAACCAGAGAGATTTAATAATCGGCTGCCGTTATTTTCAAAGTCGGTTAATTGTGCCCATTCTTCAAAAATGCCACTTGGGTCTGTAAAATCAAACCCTTCAAAGCCCATTTTTTTAGCTACAGCGCACATAATTTGCCAATCGTTTTTAGCTCCCGAATAAGGCGCTACTAAAGGGCGCTGCCTTGATATTCTGCGCTCTGAGTTAGTTACTGTGCCGTTTTTTTCACCCCATCCGGTTGATGGAAAAGAAACATCGGCAAATTTTAACGTATCACTTTTTGCAATACAGTCAGATACAACCACCAGCTCGCAGGTCTCTAATGCCTTTTTAATAGCGGCGTTATTGGGCAAGCTCACCATTGGGTTTGTTGCCATTACCCACACTGCTTTTATTTTTCCTGCGGCTATTTCATCAAACATATCGATGGCATTGCTGCCTGCTTTTTTAGCGATAGTTGGCGAGAGCCAAAAGCGTTGTACAAGTGATTGATGTGCTTCGTTTTCAATATCTAAATGCGCCGCTAACTGATTAGCCAAACCACCTACTTCGCGCCCGCCCATCGCATTGGGTTGCCCAGTAATCGAAAACGGACCACTGCCTGGTTTAAGTAATTTACCTGAGGCTAAATGTGCATTAATAATGGCGTTGCATTTATCTACACCCGAGCTTGACTGATTTATACCCATTGAGTAAAAGCTAATCGCACTTGGGCTGTTAGCAAATAGCGCGTAAAACTCAGTGACTTGCTCAATTGCTATATCGCAAAAGTCGCTAACTGCCTCACAGCTCCATTTTTGTGCCTCTTGCAGTGCGCTTTCAAAGCCGTTTGTGTGCTGAGCAATAAATTGCGTATCGAGGTGGTTATGCTCATTTAAATAATTAAGTAAGCCGTTATAAAGCGCGGCGTCACTGCCTGGTTTTATATTTAAAAATGTGTCGGCAAGCTCAGCGGTGTCGGTTTTTCGTGGGTCAATAACCACCACTTTCATATTTGGGTTAAGCTGCTTTGCACGCTCCATTCGCTGATACAAAACCGGATGAGTCCATGCTGCATTAGATCCAATTAAAATAAGCAGCTCAGTTTGCTCTAAATCCTCGTAGGTACACGGCACTACGTCTTCACCAAAAGCGCGTTTGTAACCTGCCACAGCAGATGACATACACAGGCGCGAATTTGTATCAATATTGCCTGAGCCTATGTAGCCTTTCATTAATTTATTCGCGATGTAGTAATCCTCAGTAAGTAACTGCCCCGATACATAAAAAGCCACAGCATCGGGTCCGTGCTTTTGTATTATGTCGTTAAATTTATTGGCAACATGGTCGGTGGCTTCATCCCACGTAACGGCTTGGTTATTAATAAGGGGCGACGTTAAGCGATTATCACTGCCTGTTGTGTCGAGCAAATGGGTGCCTTTTACACATAAACGACCAAAGTTTGCGGGATGCTCTCGCATGCCTTCAAGCTTGGTTGGCACATTATTAAAAAGTGAAATATCAACACCGCACCCTACACCACAGTAAGCACATGTTGTTTGTTTTAAACTGGTTTTATTTATAGTTGGTGACGTGTTTGCGGTTGTCATACTGCTCTCTTTTAGTGTGCTTTAATTTATGCAGGCTGTTTTACAGGCTCATTAAGGGTAACTACGTTAATAGTGTTACTTGCTTTAGCGAGCGCGCTGTTTATTACATTTTGAACGAGCTTTTCACACCCTCCACAGCCTGTACTGGCTTTGGTGCTTTGCTGCACACTTGCCAAATCTATGCAGCCTTTAGCGACTGTTTGTTCAATGGTGTGTTTAGTTACTTTATGACAAGCGCAAATAATGGCGTCATCAGGCAAGTCATCGGCGCTTAGCTCTGCTATGTCGCCGGCAAGGGGCATAATGAGCGCTTCGGGAGCGGTGGTAAGTTGAATGTCGTTTAAATGATATTGCAGCAAATTGTCGTAATCGCTGGTATCGCCAACAAGTACCGCGCCAATCAGCTTATTACTTTGTGAGTTAGTGACTATTTTTTTATAAATACCATTGGCTTGGTCTTCAAAGTAATAGCTTATTGCGCCTTCGCTGCGTGCATGTGCATCGCCAATAGAGCCTACTTCAACACCCATTAACTTAAGCTTGGTGCTCATATCGGCACCATTAAATTCATCGGCTTTATTGTCTAAGCCAGTACTTTGCAAAGTACCTTGCTGCGTATCTTGTAAAATATGCCCAACTGCTATTTTAGCCATGGCGTAACCGGGTGCCACTAAGCCAAAAATAAAATTATTCCACAGTGCACATTCACCAATAGCGTATATATTTTTATCACTCGTTTGGCAGTGGTTATTAATTACAATACCGCCGCGCTCGCCTAACTCTAAATTAAACTCGCGGGCTAAATTATCATAAGGGCGAATACCCGCCGAAAATACAATCATGTCTGTTTCAAGGGTTTTGCCACCTTTAAAACACATTTTATAACGGCAACTTTCGCCTTCTACTATTTCCTCAGTTGCTACCGCTGTATGTACAGTAACGCCCAAATCCGTAATTTTGTTTTTTAGTAACCGACCGCCACCAGCATCAACTTGTACACCCATAAGTTGCGGTGCAAATTCTATTACGTGAGTCTGTAAACCCAATTGCTTTAATGCGTTTGCAGCTTCAAGCCCCAGTAAACCGCCACCAATTACCACGCCTACTTTGCTGCCGTGGGCTGAATTTTTTATTGCGTGTAAATCGTTAATGGTGCGATAAACAAGGCAATGCTCGCGATCTTTACCCGGTATAGGCGGTACAAATGGGAATGAACCTGTAGCAAGCACAAGTTTGTCGTATTCAAACAATTCCCCTTTAGCGGTCGTTACAGTTTGCGTATCACGATTTATATCAACCACTTTAGAATGAGTATGAAAGCGTACTTGCCAATCGTCATAGGTTTTATTACATGTAAGTGCGAGGTCGTCTGCGGTTTTGCCTTTAAAAAAAGAGGATAGTTGTACACGGTCATACGCTAAACGGTCTTCACCGCTAAGTACCGTAATTTCAAATTGCTCATCAGCTTGATTTTGAGAAACTAGCTGCTGCACAAAATGGTGCCCGACCATTCCGTTTCCTACCACTACAACACGCTGCTTGCTTAACATTCACCCACCTTAAAGTGATACCTATTTTAGTAATTGACTAAAATTGAAATCGAATAATTTGTTATAGGTTTGTTATAGCAATATGTAAGCCAAATATATAAGCATTTAAAATCAGCAAGTTGCCTACATTGGTGCAGAGGTGAAAAGCATAAAGTCCCACAAGATGGTGCAATTGCACCATCGTGTGTCGCTATAAATTACAAGTGAATATTAGAAGATAGAGAGGGTTAAAATTTAGCGCTCATCCATACCCACAATTTTTGAGTATCGACTTTATTAGCAGCAGTATCGCCCGCTGAGTAATCAGCATACTTAACACCTACTGCGTATTGTTTATTAATAGGTTTAACGTATTGTACGTTTAGTTCACTGCCTAAATCGTCAACCCCATTTGATTGCTCATTAGCATCAAAACTGTGATAAGCCACCAGCCATTTTCCGTCAAACGCTTTACCGTTTAAGCTTATGTAACTGTCGTCCAAACCTTGTGTGGGTGTATTTAAAAACGTATCTGTCCAACCATTAAATTTATGTATCGTGGCAAGCGGTGTTGCAAACCCGTAATCGCCATTATCAGAGCCAAGTGACTCTATGCCAACTTTTAATGTTACTGTTTTTATGCCCAACCCATTTAAATCGACAGCGCCTTCAAGTGCATAGTAATCGGCATCAAAATCACTCACGCTTGTTGAAGCAGACTGCGTTGCATACTCCGCTTTGTAATAAAATTTTATGTCGTTTAGGGTTTTATTACCGTTAAAAGAAACGCCATAAGTATCTAAACTGTCGTCTTGTAGTGCATCGTCACTTAATAAGTAACTGTATAAAACCACTTTACCGTAGTCTGTTTTAAAGCTTGCATTAATTAAATGATCGGACGATTTAATGTCTTTATCGTCAGCAAATATGCGGTTACGCTTATTTAAATAACTGTACTGTAAATCTATGTTATTAAATGCGTAATTAATGGTCGCGGCATCAAAGGTTTGTCTGTCTTGGCGCCAACCTACGTGCCCAACAAAGCGCTGCCCATCAAGAGCTATTATTTGGCGCCCTACTTTTAGCGATAGACCATCGCGGGCATATTTAACAAAACCTTGGTCTATCTCGATGTTTTCTGGGTCTGCAATAACAGAATAATTAGTGTTTTTCCCCACTGTATTGTTGTAATCATCTACGCCCAATAGGCTGCGAGTGTCTTCTACTTCAATAAGTGCTGAAAAACCATTCACCTCGTCTGTTTGATGCGTTAAGCGGGTTCTAAGTGTTAAGCCGCTTGCATCTTTTAGAGCATTTTCTTGATCAACGCTTTCAAAACGCAGTCTAAAATCAAGATCAGTTTGCGCAGCTTGGCTTATTAAAGGCGCAGTGAAGCAACCCAGTATAAAAATAATAGGTAAGTTGTTCTTGTAATTAAGCATTTTGGTTCTCTAAGTTTTAATTATTAATACACATACCAAAGCAATAAATAAACACAGCGAAATACATTTCCACACCATAACTGGATCGCGTTTCATTATTGAACTTTTATTAGCGGTACTTTCTAAATAAGGATTAGGTTTGTTGATATCGTTTATAAACTCAGAAAAAGCTTGGTATCTGAGCTCAGGTTTAGGGGCAAGCGCCTTCATAAGGGCTTGATCTAACCAAAACGGAATATCGGCTCTGTATTTACGAATACTTGTGTAATGCCAATGGCTGTAATCTTTTGGCGCTACGTGGTTAAGTGGCAGTGGTTTATAAGGCAATTTTGAGCACAATAACTCATATGCAATCACGCCAAGTGAAAACAAATCACTTTTAAAATCGGCGTGCATAGTAATAAGTGTTTCGGGTGCGGTGTAGTCGGCAGTGCCTTGCGGGCAATCATCCGCAATTTGTTTAACCGACTCGTCCATAGCCGCAACACTTACTGTGCCGTAATCTATTAGCGTTACTTTACCGTGCGCATCTATCATTACATTATCGAGTTTTAAATCACGATGTACCATATCGAGTCGCTGAAACGCCCTTAGTGCATGTACTATTTGTTCAATAATACTGCGTACTTGGGTTATTTCTGGGTGCGGCACGTCGTGCTTCCAATCACTGAGTGTTTGCCCGTCCATGTACTCACAAATATGATACAAAAAACGACTCTGCGATTGCGTACTTAGCACTTTCATCACGTTTAAATGGTTTATGCGTTGCCCTACCCAGCCTTCTCTTATAAAGCCTTGAAGGTAGTGCACATCGTCTTCAAAATTAACCGAAGGTGCTTTTAAAACCACTGGCGGTATATCGGGCGCTTGTTGCACTAAATAAATGTGCGAGCGACTACTGGCATGTAATTTACGAATAACCGTGTAGTCATCAATTTTTTGCCCAACATTAAGCGCAGGTGGAATTTTTCGTCGTGTTAGCGAATGGTAAAGTTCATCTAACTTTTGCTCGGCAATATTTTCTACTTTTACCAGTAAACAACTTACGTTGTCGTCACTGCCTCGTGCTAATGCAAGTTCGGTAATTGCTTTAGCTGCATTTTCTAAATTAGTGTACTCGTTAATTAATTTAGCTATATCACTACTTGGGAGCACATCGTGTACGCCATCGCAGGTTAATATATAAATATCGTCTGCTTTTAGGTCAACCTCGTATACATCTATTTCTTGATGAAGTTGCGCGCCAAGAGCACGCGTTAGCGTATCGTTTACTTTGTGATCCCGTGTTATTGCCTCGATTTTATTTCCTCGCAAGCGAGTAATACGCGTATCACCTAAGTGGAATATATAACCCGTTGCCGACTTTAAAATAAGTGCTGTAAAAGTCGTCATCCAATCGGCTTGACGCTGACCTAAGTGATTGTAATTAACCGATTGCGAATAAAGCCACTGATTTAAACTTGCTAACACCTTCGACACTGACTTTTTAACCGCCCAACTTTCGGGGGTATTTAAATACTCATTTATAAAATGAGTAACCGAAAGTTGAGACGCTTGTTTAGCATTTTTTGCTGATGAACACCCATCGGCTAAGCAGGCAATAACGCCTTTAGACTCTTTTTCTTGCGCTTTGGTATTGAGAGCTGCAAACGCATCTTGGTTTTCTGCTTTTAACCCTTTAGCACTGTGCCCGCCAAATGAAACGTTGAGTTCATTTTTTAGCGATTTAGCGTGGAGTGTTTCATCAAACATAGTCAATAATGCCTTAAGTCACTGAAATAAGTTCAACGGTGCCGTCTTCATTTACTTCAGTAATATGGCCATCTGGTTCTCTCATAAAAAACAGTGCAGCTAGACCAAGTAATGCACTACCCGCAATAATGAAAAAGAAAGTTTGATAATCAACAAGTGACAATGCCGTTAAGTACACTACTGCACCTACATTACCGTAAGCACCTGTCATTCCAGCTATTTGCCCAGTTAAACGACGCTTAATTAGCGGTACTGCGGCAAATACAGCGCCTTCACCAGCTTGCACAAAGAACGAACACGCCATAGCCGCAACAACTGCAAGCCATAAAGGCCAAGATGCATCAACCAAGCCCATTACAAAATAACCAACAGCAAGACCTGTCGTAAGTACAATAAGTGTTATACGGCGACCTAATTTATCTGAAATCCAACCGCCACCTGGGCGAGATGCTAAGTTCATAAATGCATAAGCTGAGGCTAAAATACCCGCGTACACCATATCAAGCGCAAACACATCCATAAAAAATAGCGGTAACATAGATACAACTGCAAGCTCAGAACCAAAAGTTGTAAAATATAAAATATTTAAAACAGCCACTTGCTTAAATTCATAACGATGAGACTCAGGTACAGGCTCTTTAAAAATATGACCATTTACGTCAAAGGTTTTATACACTTCGTAAATATAAAGCAGAACTAAAAAAGCATACACGGCAAGTACAAAGTTAGCCGAAATTAGGTTAGCACCAGTTGGTGAAAGCTTCCAAGTAAGTAATGCTAGTGCACCATACATAGGGATTTTCATAATAAGAAGTAATACAAAGTCGCCTTTACTGGTTACTTCCATTGCGCCTACTTTTTTAGGCTTAAAGTATGTACCGCCTTTTGGTGTATCGGTTACATTTAAGTACCAAATAATACCAAATATAACGCTTAATACACCCGTTAAACCTACTGCGTAACGCCAACCATCTTCGCCACCAAACATAAGTGCAATAATTGGCAATAACATAGCCGCTGCTGCTGAACCAAAGTTACCCCAGCCGCCATAAATACCTTCTGCTATGCCCAGCTCGTTAGCAGGAAACCATTCACTCACCATACGAATGCCCACAACAAAGCCAGCACCAATAAAGCCTAGCGCAAAACGCGCTATAGCGGCTTGTTCAAATGTGGTTGCCATAGCAAACATAAAACACGGAATACTACAGGTAATAAGTAGCGCGGCATAAACAATCCGGGGACCAAATTTATCGGTCAGCATACCCACCACAACACGGGCAGGAATAGTTAACGCTACATTTAAAATTAGTAATGTTTTAACTTGTGCCATGGTAATACCAAGCGAGCCCGCAATTGCACCTAATAAAGGAGCATGGTTAAACCATACAAAAAATGACACAAAAAAGACCATCCAACTCAGATGTAATACTTTCATTTTTCCTTTAAAGGATATTAAGTTAAATCCAGAACTCGGTTGCATGTTTATTTCCTCGTAAACGTATTATTGTTTTATAAATGCCCCACTCTTTTATATGAGTAGTAGCTCAAACTTTGTTAAATTTTAGTTAACCAAACACAGCAATTACTGAGCCACTAATTAAAAACCATATATTTCATATGGTTATATGTATTTATTATTTTAATGCGTTATAGTTGCACTATATGAGTGAGGGGGTAAGGGCTGTTACAGTGCAAATAAAAAGCGTTACTACTTGCTCTAGGATTTAACAAATTGGTATTGTTCAAAAAAAGTATGAGATGTTTAAAAATGCAAAAAGCACCGTTAACGTACCAACAGCAACTACGCTATTCTCGGCATATTATGCTGCCGCAGCTTGATATAGACGGACAAGAGAAACTATGGCAATCGCATGCTTTAATTGTTGGTGTGGGTGGGCTTGGATGTGCGGTAAGTCAATATTTAGCGGCATCTGGCGTTGGCACGCTTACCTTAATTGATAACGATGAAATAGACGTGACCAACCTGCAAAGGCAAATACTGTATAAAGAAAGTGATATTGGTAGCTCAAAATGCAGTGCTGCAAAAAAACAGCTTAACGCACTTAATAGTGAAATAGATATAAACACCATTGAGGCATTTTTTGATGTAAATACCTCTACAGAACAGCTATTTAATAACATTGATATAGTGATTGATTGCTCAGATAACCTAGCAACGCGTAATGCACTTAATAGCGCCTGTTTTAAAGCTAAAGTTCCGCTAGTGTCAGGCTCTGCAATACGTATGGAAGGACAAGTCGCGTGTTTTACTATGGATGAAAACAGCCATTGTTATGGTTGTTTATCGCAATTTTTTAGTGAACAAACACAAAGCTGCTCTGAATCTGGTGTGCTTTCTCCTATTGTGGGGTTAATAGGCAGTATTCAGGCAACTGAAGCGCTAAAAATGCTTGCTGGTTTACCCAGCGGCTTAAGCGAACACTTATTGCTGGTAGATGGTTTAAGCATGGAATTTAATCGTTTTAAAATAGCTAAAAATAGCCAATGTGCGATGTGCAGTATTTAGTTATTCTAGATTACTGATTGTTGTATAAAGCACATCGCCCACTTTAAAGTCGTTTTTGTCCCACACTCGTCTTGAAGCCAAGCAATACAAAGTTTGCCCGTCAACATTAAGCGTTAACTGCCACTTATTATTAATAAGCTCAGCTTGAGTTAATACCGACCTTAAAACATTACTGTGCGTTATTTGCTCAGGCTTTAACGCACTAAGCGACATTTGCTCACTTTCTATAATTAGCTTATTACTACTATCGACAAGTGCAGGAAGCACAAAAAGCGGTTGCTCACTTTGCTGTAATTGCAGTTGATATAGCCCGTAGTCTTTATCCAATTTAACCACATCGTAATTAATTAAGCTCAGCGGTGTTTGCCTGTCGTTTGCGTAAATAGCCTTTGCAACGTGCGCACTTGCACCTTGGTTTATCACCTTACCTTTATCAAGCTGAATAAGGGTATCGCAGCAAAATAGCAGCTCTTTTAATGAGTGACTTACTATTATAAATTTAATATTAAACTTAACGGCTAACTCATTGAGTTTAGTGAGCGTTTTAAAACGCAATGACCAATCAAGCGCACTAAAAGGCTCATCAAGCATTATAAATTTTTGACCGGCAAGCAAAGTGCGCGCAAATACTACACGCTGGCGCTCGCCACCCGATAAGCTTTGTACATCACGATTTAGTAAATCTTGTAATTCAAGTGTTTTAACAACGTATTGAAGCGTTAAGCTGGTTTGCTTATTTTCGCAGTGTTTTTGTGTAAACGCTAAATTACCTGCCACATCTAAATGAGGAAACAACGGGCACGATTGCAACTGAAGCGTTATACCGCGTTTATCACTTGGCAACTCATGCACTGGCTGATTATTAATATGAACACTTTTTGCAGGCTCTAAACCACTAATACAACGCAGTAATGTTGACTTACCGGAGCCTGAAGGACCGTAAACACCCAATACATTAAACGACTCAAGCTCAAGGTTTATATCTAAATCAAAATTATTGAGTGCTTTAAAAAGGCTTAACTTAATCATGTTATTGCTTAACCCCTACAATGCTTTTATTAAACTTAAATAACAGCACTAAACAGGCAAACGAAATAGCCAGTAAAATAAGTGAAAGCTGATGCGCCGCCGTATAATTTAACGATTCAACATGGTCATAAAGCGCAATAGACACCACCTGTGTTTGCCCCTGAATATTACCGCCAATCATTAATACCAAACCAAATTCACCCAATGTATGCGCAAAGCCTAAAGCAAATGCGCTACCAATACTGGGTTTTAAAAGCGGAATAATTAAATGCACAAAGCGTTTAAATGGGCTTAATCCAAGCGCAATGGCAGCTTCGTTATAGGTTTGATTAATATGCTTAAACCCAGCCACAAGCGGCTGCATTACAAAAGGCAGCGAATAAAAAAGCGAGCCAATAACCACGCCCTGAAAACTAAACGCAAGCTGCGTACCCGTTAGCCAAAACCAAAACTGCCCAAAAGCGTGATCAGGCGAAAACAAAACAAGTAAATAAAACCCTAACAACGTAGGCGGTAGCACTAAAGGCATTGCAATTAATGCCTCTAAAAATGGTTTAAATTTACCGTTATAGCCAGCGAGCTTGTATGCCAGCGGAATACAAAAAATAAGAAGAAGTACCGCGGTTATAAAGGCAAGTTTTATAGTTAACCACAGCGCGGTTAAATCACTTTGAAGCATTGTTATCCTTTATTCTGTAACCTAATTCAATTAACTGCTGCTGCGTAGCCTGCGTCATTAAAAATTGCATAAGTTGCTTAGCGCTAGCATGCTTTTTAGTCGAGCTAATAATAACGCCTTGTTGAATTATATCGGGATATTGATTGGTAGGCAGCACGGTGTAATCTAAATATTTTTGATCTTGCGTGTTACTGTAAGCCGCCTTTAGGGATGAAACAGCCACCAGCCCTACTCCTACGTTACCACTTTGCACAAACTGAAATGCATGCGTAATGTTATTCCCGTACACATAATTTATTGGTTTTTTAAAATGGTTATTCGCGTAGTGCTCTGAGGCACGTCCGTATGGTGAAAAACGCGGATTAGCAATGGCTACTTTATCATTTACTTTTTCAGCTTTGGGTTGCCACAAAGCAAGTTCGCCTAACGCGTAAGTGATCAAACTACTTTGCTCGGCATAACCTTCTTTAATAAGCGATTGCGGGCGAAAATCGTCGGCCGATAAAAACACATCAAATGGCGCGCCATGCACTATTTGCGAATATAAAACACCGCTAGAAGCGGCTGATATTTTCACGTCAACATTAGGTAATGGGGATTTTTTTAGTAGGGTTTCCAATACAGTTTTAAAATTACTCGCTACGGCTACATGCAGCGTTTCTTTTGCGTTTACGCTGCACGAAAGCATGCATATCACACACAAAAAATAACCCAACCATGTATTGTAAAGCTTTGACATTATAAGTATTGTTTCAAAATAAAATGATTTAAGTAAGCAATATATATGAACGATGTTTGCAATGCACCCGGTTTATTACCAATTGAAACTGCAATACAAAATATACTTGGCACAATAACGCCTGTTAAAGACGTTGAAACCATTTCTATAATGCAAAGTGTTGATCGCGTTTTAGCAAGCGATGTTAAGTCAACTATAAACGTACCCGCTCATAACAACTCAGCAATGGATGGCTATGCGCTGTGTATTTCAGATAAAAGCTTAACCTACACACAAGTAGGCAGCGTGTTTGCAGGTCAAGTTTTTGAAGGAACACTTACCCCAGGGCAATGCGTAAGAATAATGACCGGCGCCGCCATTGCAGCTGGCGCTAACGGCGTTGTAATGCAAGAAAACGCCTCGGTTGATGGCGATAAAATTACGTTTACTGCGCAACCTGAGCTAAATGAAAACGTGCGTTTTGCTGGCGAAGATATTGCTATAGACGACGTTATTTTAAAAGCAGGCGATAAATTAAAAGCCGTTGATGTGGGATTACTGGCATCTTTAGGAATTGCGAATATAGATGTGGTAAGAACCCTAAAAATAGCCGTGCTTTCTACAGGCGATGAGCTAATAGAACCTGGTCAGCCTCTTAAGCAAGGCGCTATTTTTGAAAGCAACCGCGCTGTTATTATTAGTGCGCTGCAACAAAAAAATATAGACGTGCTTGATTTAGGAATAATCCCTGATGACAAAGAACTCATCACTAATGCATTTTTAAAAGCGAACGAACTTGCCGATGCCGTAATAAGCTCAGGCGGTGTATCGGTTGGTGAAGCCGACTTTACCAAAGAAGTGCTCAACGAAATTGGCAATATCCACTTTTGGAAAATAGCCATGAAACCAGGCAAACCTTTTGCCTTTGGTAAATTAAGTAACAGTTACTTTTTTGGCTTGCCAGGTAACCCTGTGTCGGCTGCTGTTACGTTTAATCAGTTAGTAGAGCCTGCACTGCAAAAGCTGTCGGGTCTTGGTGAAGTAAATCCTAAAATGCGCTTTAACGCTGTTACTACATCCGTCATTAAAAAGCGCCCTGGCAGAGCTGACTTTCAGCGCGGTACTGCAACAATTAACGAACAAGGTGACTTGGTAGTTGCCCCGTTTAATAAACAGGGCTCGGGTGTACTTTCGTCGCTTAGTAAAGCTAACTGTTTAATTGTAGTTCCGGCGCAAAGCGGCAATATCGAAAAAGGCGCAACAGTAAGTATTGAGTTGCTATAAAGCCTAAAATGCTACAGCTAACTGTATAATTTAGCTGTAGCGCTGCTGCAAACCTTAAAATATTTTTATATTTAATGTTTGAATTAAACAATTTAACTTTTCGCTACGCCCTACAAACTCTTCCTTACTTAATCTATTAACGCACTTCAGCGCGTTATTAGTCGCAAAGTATCTATCATAACTTAGGCTTCTTTCGCATTTAACACTATACGTTGAGGGCCAAGAGCCACCGGCACCCGTTGCTATGCCAACAACGTTACATGTAGCATCTATATACTGCTCCCATGCTTTTATTTGCGCTTTAACTGCATCTACTTGGTAATCATCAGTTAGTTGCGGGTAGATCTCATCCATCATTTTACTGATTTTAGTTTTGTATCTATTGCCCTCTAAATTATAAGTATTGCCCGTGTGCATTGCACCGCCTTCTGGCCAATCATCAGTACTTTGTGCAAATGCGCCAAATGATGAAATAGCAAAAGCAAACCCAATAATAATTTTATTCATTTTAAATCCCTTTAATACCAATCTGCTTATATATGGGGTCTATTTAACGTTAAGAAAATTACGCTAGAACTAGGCAAAAATTTTTGTATCTAGTTGTTCTAAATAAAAAATTTTTAACGACGTTATAGTGCAATTTAATTCGTTAAATTGATCAAAGATTTATGCAGGTTGGTATAATAGTTAGACCAGATACCTGTAAAAAACGCCTATAAAAAATGCCGCTAAGCTTAACTGAGCGGCATTATATTATTCAATAAGCTTTTAAAGAGGCCTATTAAAAACCAAATATTTTTAAATCAAAAAACTTAGTCGCCACTGTATTTATAAATATTACAGCTAGAATGACAGGAATAAACGTTGAAAGTGAAAAGTTAACGTACTTTTCCATCAAGCTTCCCGCATAATTAGGCGAACCTAAGCTTAGCTCTTGTGTTAAGCGTGCTTTTTTCCAGCGGTACATTACAAACAAACACACCATTAAGCCATTAAGCGGTAAAATTGTGTCGTAAAATACATCAACAATAATATCAAAAAAGCTCTTACTAACGCCGCCATAACTGGTGAAAGATGTAAGGCTGTCAATCATACCAAACGACATTGTACATAAAATAGTAAGTACACCGGTTGAAAGTGTAAGGATACCCAGTGCTTTTTTACGGCTAATACCTTTACGGTCGCTTAGTGTTGCTGTCGGTACCTCCACTATTGAAACAAGTGAAGTAATCGCTGCAAAAAATACCAATAAAAAGAATGAGAACGCAACAATAGACGCACCTACATAGCCAATATCATTTTGCAGTGCTAATAATATTTTAGGTAGGTATACAAAAATCATTGATACGGACGAGTCAGAAAGTGCTGATGGGTCTGTATTTGGGTCAAAGCTAAATATCGCTGGCAACACCATTAGCCCCGCTACAAACGCAACGAGTGAGTCAGTAATAGCAACCATTTTAGCGCTACTGACAATGTCATCCTTTTTAGAAATATACGATGCGTAAGTCATTAAGATACCCATGCCCAAAGATAGCGAGAAAAACGCTTGGCTTAATGCGCCATTTAAGACACTTGCATTCATTTTAGAAAAATCAGGAATAATATAGTATTTAACACCGGCCATTGCGTTATCAAGCGTTAATACATAAGTAACTAGAGCTAGTAGCATAACTAATAAAGCGGGCATTAAAAATTTGGCGGCTTTTTCTATGCCTTGTTTAACACCACCTAACAAAATTAAGTTCACCATAATAACCACAACAGCCATATAACCAAACACAGTGTAACTATTAATAAAAACACCAAAGTGGCCAGGATCTGCAAGTAAATCTAAATTACCGAGGCCTGTTTGCGTTAAATAACCAAAGATCCAAACCGTAATCACCATATAAAATACAGCAATCATAAATGGTGTAAGCACCGCAAAAAACCCAGCTAACTTCCATTTTTTATCGTTATTAGATAATAGTTTGTACGAACCAAGTGGATCTTTTTGAGCGTTACGACCCATTGCCATTTCAGCCATCATGACTGGTAAACAAATGAATATGACAAATAAAGCGTAAATTAATAAGAATGCGCCACCACCATTTTTAGTAGCAGAAACCGGAAAACCAACTAAATTACCAATACCAACAGCTGAACCGGCCGCTGCCATTATGAATCCAAGGCGGGAACTAAATCGTTCTCTATTTTCGCTCATGCATAAAACCTTTTTATTATTTTGTATATTTCAGCGACTCTACCAGTGTTACACAGAGATTTTCAAGCAATTACAGCTTAAAAATAAAATCGAAGTGTAAACCTGTGTAAATACGCTTTTAATTCACCAATTTTCAACGCTGTGGTAGTATTGCGTTAATCAAATTTAACAATTTTTATGAGATTCCTTATGTTGTACATGATTCACTCAACAGACGTTGAAAACAGCTTAGAGCTTAGAAAAGCAGCACGCCCGGCACATTTAGCACGCCTTAGTGAGCTTGATTCACAAAACCGTCTACTTACCGCCGGTCCATTACCGGCAGTCGATAGTGAAGATCCTCAAGAAGCAGGTTTTACCGGTTCATTAGTGGTTGCTGAATTTGAATCAATTGAAGCAGCTCGAGAGTGGGCAGCAGCAGACCCTTACGTTGCCGCTGGCATCTATGAAAATACAATTGTTAAACCTTTTAAAAAGGTATTTCCTGCTTAAAAAGTATTAAACCCTAGAGCGTGCGTTGCACTGTAATTCAGGGTTTGTTCACAGGTTTTTAATTAAAATTATCAGGATAAAAACGAATTTACCGTTTTTACTTGAATTTTAGTAACTTAGTTAATTAAACTAAGTGAGTCTGGTCTAGGAGTTTTCCATTATGCGCGTATTATTAAGCCTCGGTTTTATTGCTTGTGTTAGCTTAGCTAACTTTAGTCAAGCAGCAACCGCCACCCAAGCATCTCATGCTGAGGTGGACAAAAAGAAAGCCGTAATACTCGCAAAGAAAACAATTGGCGGTAAGACCTTAAAAATTACCGAAAAAACAGATTTTTATACCGTACGAATACTCAAATCTGACGGCCACGTCGTTGATTTACATATTAATAAAAAAACCGGCGAAGTGAAAAAGGATTAAAAATGCGAATTTTAGTTATAGAAGACGATTTACATTTAGCAGATAACCTACGTAATGCCTTAGAAAAAGAACGTTACAGCGTGGATTTATGCCACGATGGTGAAGCAGGTCTTTTCCACATTACAGAATACCCGCTTGATATGGCCGTAGTTGATTTAGGTTTACCTAAAATAGACGGTATTGAGCTAATTAATAAAGCACGAGCACAAGGCATTACAATCCCTATTTTAATCTTAACCGCGCGCGATCGCTGGCAAGATAAAGTAGAAGGTTTAGATGCAGGTGCCGATGACTACCTTACTAAGCCATTTCATGTTGAAGAGCTTATTGCCCGTTGTAATGCATTAATTCGTCGCAGTGCTGGTAAAGCAAATCCAGAAATGACTGCAGGTCCAATTAAAATCCATACACGTTCACAACAAGTATGGGTTGATGACAAAGAACTTAGCCTGACAGCTTACGAATATAAAGTACTTGAATACTTAATGGTAAATCCGCAAAAAGTAATTTCTAAATCAGAACTTACTGAGCACATTTACGACCAAGATTTCGACCTTGATTCAAACGTAATTGAAGTATTTGTACTACGTTTGCGTAAAAAGCTTGACCCTGAAGGCGTACTAAACCCAGTAGAAACACTACGAGGGCGTGGTTACAGGCTTAAAAGCCAGTGGTAATACCGCAAATATCGTTAAAAATAAGGCAAGGATTTATCCTTGTCTTTGTTTTGTTAGTCGCACTTCCTATCTTATTTTATTCAATTGGTAAGGCGTATTACGCTTCACTTGTTGATGCGACTGAAAAAACTCTCGAAGCACAGCTTTACTCGCTAATATCTGAAGTCGACTTTACTGAGCATGGTATTATTATGCCAAGCACTATTTTAGCGCCTGAGTTAAACAGATTAAATTCAGATACCTACGCAATGATTTACCGAGATGATGATCCTGTTTGGAACTCAGAATCGGCTGTAAACTTAAACTATGTACCTCAACAAATAGAAACCAAAGCCGGTGCTGCCGATTTCAGGCGCGTGGAGTATAATAACACCGCGTACTGGCAACTTAGCCTGACTGTAATTTTAAATAACATAGATCAATCAGAACAAGCTCGCTTTATATTAGTTAAACGTAATGACGCTCTACTTCGTTTAATGGATGGCTTTAAGCAAACCCTTGTAGATTGGATGTTTATAATGGGCATTGCAATTGCAGGCCTGATGGCGATTGGTTTTATTTGGAGCGCTCGCCCACTCCAACGACTCGATAAAGAAATAAAAGCAATTGAATCGGGTGATATTCAAGAAATTAAAGGCCTCTACCCTGTAGAACTGCAAACAATAAAAGCAGATCTAAACTTGCTACTTGAGTCGCAACAACGCCAAAAAGAGCGCTACAGAGCCTCATTAAGCGACCTTGCTCATGCACTTAAAACACCGCTTGCGGTACTTAAATCAAGTCCATTGGCAAACGATGCCGATGCACAAGAACAACTCGACCGAATTAATGTGATGATCGAGCACCAATTAAAGCGTGCTGCAACCGGTGCATCAGACACCTGGAAAAAACAAACACCTATTAAGCCAGTACTCGATTCAATACTCAGTGCTATGGCAAAAGTGTACCGTGATAAAGATATTATTTTTACCTGCACCGTAACCGAAAAAGATTACTTTTTAGGTGACCAAACAGATTTAATGGAATTACTTGGTAACCTGATTGATAACGCCTGTAAAGCGTGTCGCTCACAAGTAGCAATACAAGTTATTCAAAGCAAAACTTTGTGTATTGGAATTAGCGATGATGGCCCTGGCGTACCAGAGGACAAACGTGAATCTCTACTTACACGGGGTACTCGTCTGGATACATACGAAAGTGGACACGGCGTAGGGATGGCAATTGTATCTGACTTGGTTAAGTCCTATCGCGGTACACTTACCATTACAGAAGCTGATAACTTAGGCGGCGCTCAATTTATTTTAGAGTTTAATTACAATGACAAAAAGTAACCATTTATTACAACTAACTGCCATTGTGTTATTAGCTTCAAGCCAATACAGCTTTGCAGATGAGACATGTACTTTAGCCGCTAAAGCAACAACCGATGAAGCTAAGCGATATATTCAATGCCTAGATAGCCAAATTGATAAAGCAAAACAAGCACAAGGTAGTTGGATACAAAAGCGTAAATATGAGCTAACTCAATCACAAGAAAGCACAGGCAATACGCAAGTGCTGCCGTTATTTATGCGCAGCATTAAAAATAATGAAAAGTACCTTGAGAGCGCCTGCCAATGGCGTTACTTAATAAAACTTCCTAATGCGACAACCGCAGCCATTAGCTATAAACTGTGTGAAATTGAGCTTATAAATCAATTTACAGAATCACTAAAACACCCATTTTGACGTAACTTAAGCACACTAAACTAGTTACGTTTCTTTACTCACTCCCTTTAGCTTACTTGACAATTTATTCATATCAAAACAAACTACCTACTAGTAGATTGCTAAAAACTAATGGATAAACAGATGACTAAACCAGTAATTATTATAGGTGGCGGACTTGCTGGTTTGTACAGTGCGTATAAATTACAACTACTTAATATTGAGTACTTATTATTAGAAGCTAAATCGCAATTAGGTGGCCGAATTTTTGCCGCGCAATCACCAATAAATAACGATGTTAGTTTTGATTTGGGTCCTACGTGGATATTTCCCCACCAACCAAAAATTCAAGCGCTAATTAAGTCACTCAACTTAAGTATATTTGAGCAATACAATAAAGGTGATGTGTTATATCAAGCACCTAACTCCAAGCAACCTCAACAAATTGCAGGCGCTGGAGATATGCAACTATTTAGACTCAAACATAGCATGAATACCTTAATAACTGCCTTATACGAGAAACTTAATCCTAATTCAGTGCTATTAGAACACAATGTCATTGAGCTTAAAAAGAACGATAATAGCTGGCAAGTTACTGTTAATCACTTAGGCAATATAAAGCACTTTACTACTGGCAAATTAATTTCAGCAATTCCTCCTCGTATGATTACAACGCATTTAACACCTGAACTATGGGCGACTCCAACACTCATAAACCGCCTCAGTAGTGTACCTACATGGATGGCAGGACAAGCCAAGTTTATAGCTACTTTTGAACATGCATTTTGGCGTGATAAAAACTTATCTGGGCAATGCTTTAGCCGCGTAGGCCCTATGGTCGAAATTCACGATGCCAGTGCTGAGGATAGTAATTACGCCGCATTATTTGGCTTTATAGGTGTCCCCTACTTATCACGAAACCAAGTAACTCAAGAGCAATTAATTCAAGCCTGTGCCCAACAGCTCAGCTACTTTTATGGTAAGGATGCTGAAAAGGCAACCGGATACTTTATTAAAGACTGGGCAGAGGATAAATTTGTAGCTAATAGAGACGATCAAACTCAGCCTTCACAGCACCCAGAATTTGATTTTTCAAACTTGGAAGAGCAATTAAGTAACCTCAATATTCATTTTGTAGCGAGTGAGTTTGCAAAACAAGAAGCTGGATATTTAGAAGGCGCAATAAACGCTGTGGATGACGCAATTAAATCGTTTATTAATTAATAGCCCTGTATTTATTGATAACTTAACCATCAAGGGTTTTAATTTTACAGCCCTTGATGGTTATAAATGTTAGTTGTTTTTAGTAACGTCTTCACCACTGCCTAGTAAAGTGGCAACCCACTTACCTTCTGCACTGGCTTCTAGGGCTATTTTTACAATCATTGTTAATGGTACAGATAAAAGCATACCCACAGTACCTAATAACCAGCCCCAAAATATTAATGATAAAAACACCACTAACGTTGAAAGACCCAGCCCTTTACCCAAAAATTTAGGCTCTACAATATTACCCATTACCGTATTTATTGTTAAATATCCTGCAGCAACAAGTCCTGCCACTAATGGGCCTTGAGTAATAAGGGCAAGTAATACAGCTGGTACAGCCGCAATAATTGAACCTATATTTGGAATGTAATTGAACATAAATGCCAAAACGCCCCAAAGCACAAAGTAGTCAACGTCTAAAATCCATAAATAAAACGCAGCAATAATACCCGTCCCTAAACTTACTAGCGTTTTAATTGCCAAGTATGAATTAATAGATTCTAAAAAGCGGTCAATTTGCTTCATTTTACTATCAGGGTCTTCAAGTGCCATATGTATTTTCTTGCTCAGCATTGGCCCTTCAAAAAGCATAAAAACAACCGTTAAAATAATTAAAAACATATTTGCCATTACGCCACCTAATCCAGTGAGCATATTAGTGGCCACATCAACCATTTTGCCAGGGTCGAACATATTGATTAACTGATCTTTATTGATCAGTATGTTGTATTGAGATGCTAAATCGACCAGCCACACAAATTCTTCTTTAAGTTGTGTTTTATACTCAGGAAGCTGCTGAGAAAAATCGTTGATAGATTGCCCTACAAGCCCGCCAAGGCTTACCCCTAAGCCAACTATAATCAGCACGACCAACATAACAGCAATGCCTTTAGGAATTTTGTAGCGCGCAAAAAACTTGATAAGCGGGTTACAAATAATGGCAATAAATGCCGCCAAAATAAACGGAATAATAATTACACTCGCGGCTTTTATTCCAGCGAGGACCACTACTAAGGAAGCAAAAACTATTAAGCTTTTATTTACTCCAGTTAAACTTGCCAATTTATTAATCCTTTTATTAACTATATCGTCCCAGTGTAAGGCAAAAGGTAATTAAATGAAATAATTACGAAGTGATCATAAAAGCCTGTTTTACGTATAAATTTGCAAAGCTGTTTGCTAGCGAGTATGTTTTTTAATCACTTGCTTCTATTTTATTGTAAGGATGAATAATGCATATATTTATAACTGGCGCGACCGGATTAATTGGTAAGCACTTATGCCCTTTTTTACTTCATCATAATACTGTTACTGTACTTAGCCGCAATCCAACTAAAGCAAACGTATTATTAGGCCACAAAGTTAAAGCCGTAAGTGACATTAGTGATGTTGACTTTAACACTGTTGATATCGTTATTAATCTCGCTGGCGAGCCGATTGTAAATAAACGCTGGAGCGACAAACAAAAGCAAATAATACGAAACAGTCGTATTGATATTACACAGCAAATTAGTCAAGCGATTAAAGCCTGTAGTATACCCCCGCATACTTTTATATCTGGCAGTGCAATTGGTTTTTATGGTCGACAAAATAGTAATCCTATTGATGAAACTTTTGAACGCCCACACGATGAATTTAGCCACCAGCTTTGTAAAGACTGGGAAAATGCAGCACTACTCGCCCAATCAGAACAAACCAGAGTATGCCTTTTGCGAACAGGTATTGTTTTAGCTAAAAAAGGAGGTGCACTTGGAAAAATGTTACCTGCTTTTAAATTATGCCTGGGTGGCCCGATTGGTAATGGCGAGCAAGGCATGTCGTGGATACACATCGACGATATGATTCAGCTAATACTCTTTATTATTAAACACCCAGAAATATCAGGCCCTGTTAACGCAACAGCACCCAACCCTGTAAGCAATGCTCAATTTAGTAAAAGCTTAGGCGAGGCGCTCTCTCGACCTGCATTTATCACTATGCCAACCCCAGTACTTAAACTATTAATGGGTGAAATGTCAGACTTACTAACAACGGGGCAATTTGTAATCCCTAAAAAGGCACTCGTTAACAATTATCGTTTTCATCATCCTGATATAAAATCGGCTTTAGAGAGCTTGGTTTAGCGGGCGTTAATATTCGTTCAGTTAAAATCCCTTTCAAATTAGATATATGGGTAAATTACTACTTTTTACCCATATTGACCTTTAAACATTAATACATAATAATCAGCAAGTTTTCCACACCAACCACGCCTATCTTTAATAAAAGAGAATCTTAAATGCTACACCTGCCTACTGTGATCAGTCTCTCTTTTATTCTTAACGTATTAATAGGCTTGTTTTTTTTATCCGTACATAACTTTAAAAAACAAACATCATTTTTATTATTTGGCCTAGCATGCATTACCTTTGCATTTGCCGAGTTACTTGCCTGTTTAAAGTTAGTAATAGACGCGCCTTTTATTACACACTATTTGGCTGATATTTTTATATTACTAAGTCCATTGTTAATTATTATTGGGTTAAATAAATATAAGCACAGTAAGGCACTAAACTTAAGACCTCTTTATTGTCTCCTTGGATTAACGGGGGTTGCTTTATTACCCATATATTCAGACCCTGCAGGGCAAATGCTGACAAGCTTAATTATTTCGGTTTTATACCTATATTCCGCATATATTATTAAGCAGATGAACTTTGTAGCCACTTTGCAAAAAAAAGCGCTGATAGTTTGTTTTTCAATTCACAGCATTTTAATGCTCATACAAACAACACTATTGGCAATATCTATTTTTAGTATTAATTCGCCAAACTACATAGAGCCACTGCAACTTATCTTAAGTAGTCATTTAATTTTGGCCACTTGTAGCGCACTAATATTGCCATACCTGCTGGCTTCTAATACAGAGCATACACTTTCAAGCCTTGCTAACACCGATACTTTAAGCCAATTACTTAATCGCCGTGGCTTTTTTACAAAAAGTAAAGAAGCACTAAGTGATCCTAAGAATATAGACAAAAATGTGTCTGTTATTTTGCTCGATATTGATTTTTTTAAACGTGTAAACGATCAGTTTGGTCACGAAGCGGGCGACCACGCAATTAAGTGGATATCTCACTTTATTAAAGAGCAATTTTTAAATGTAGGTATTAGTGCCAGAATTGGCGGAGAAGAATTTGCCATTTTACTACCTGATTACACCCTTAGTGCAGCAAAAAGTGATGCTGAGCTATTAAGAAAGAATATAAGCACTCAAGCTTTTTATCATGAAAATCAGCATATAAAACTTTCCGTAAGCGCTGGGGTAAGTAATGCAATTAATGGGAATGCAACTATAAAAGAGCTGCTCGCTTATGCCGATAAACGCCTTTACTTAGCTAAAGAAACAGGCCGAGACAAAGTAGTAACCTTTGATGAAAAAAGCTTACTCACGAAAAGTTAATTGCTTTTAAGTGACTTATAAGCGCATTAAAAACAACTATATTTACACTACCATATTTTATCTAGCTAACACCTATCCATAAAAAAAGCCCTTCATTAGAAGGGCTTTGGTATACACACAATAAAGTTAATAAACTACTTACAAGACAGCGTAGCCTCGTCCGCTTTATTTGGCACAAACTGAATATTAGCTACAGAAATTGATGCTTTACCATTGCTGTGCAAGCTAAATGGGCTTGTAAGGCTTGCAAAATTAACACCCTTATCAGCAAAACAACCTAAATCGATTGATACTGACTGCCATTTATTTTCAATAGTTTTATCCACGACGTTTGCTAAATCAATGCTTGCACCACACTCACCAGAACAAGTCATAGCAAGGGCTACATCGCTCGTTAGTGCTTCGTTTAATTTAATATCAAAGCTAATCACACTGTTTGCTTCAACGTAGGCAATGGTATCTTCTGCAAAGCTTGTTACTATTTCAGCACTGGCTTTTTCTGCACCGCTGAAGTTAAATTGGCGCGCGTCTTCTTGTACTGTTTTGTCCTCAGTACGGTATTTAATTGCACCAAATTCATGGGTACTACTCGATACATCTAAAAGCTCATCGCCCGATTTTAACAATAAGCGCCATGGTGCTACAGGCGCACCAACAAGTATATCCATACTCGTAAGCCCAGAGTTATCAAGTTTAGAGTCTTCATCAAGGTCGTCAGCTAACACGTTTTTATCGCCGTACGATAAGCCAAAACCATAAGGGAGTAATGGGTCGTAATTTTCATCGCCTTTATTAACCGCAGTTTGTACCGCTGATTTAGGCCAAGAAAACGATAATTTACCTCTAAAGTTATTTTGAATGGTGCCGTCTGCCGCTTTTAATAAAACATCAGCAATACCTGCGCCTTCTGTACCTGGCAACCATGCAGCTACAAACGCGTCAGATGCGTTAAGTTCGCTGTTAACCCACATAGGTCGACCTGATATAAACACAGATACAACAGGAATGCCTTGCTCTTTTAGTGAGTTTAAAAGTGCTAATGACTTTTTATTTCCGCGCTCAAACTCAAGGTTATCTTTATCGCCGTGCCCTTCTGCGTAAGGTTCTTCACCAAATACAACAATGGCAACATCAGGACGTTGCTCAAACGTACCATCAGCGCTTAAAATAACACTTCCACCTGCTGCAGATATTTGATCTTCAAGCCCTTTATATATCGAAGTAGCACCAGGGAAATCAGCATTTTTATTATTAGTACCTTGCCACGTAATACTCCAACCACCCGACTGTTTACCTATATTATCGGCTCCATCACCTGCAACAAGTACGCGTTGATTAGCTGCGATAGGCAATAGGTTATTTTTATTTTTGAGTAACACAAGTGATTCGCGCACAGCTTGACGTGCTACTTCGCGGTGCTCTTGGGCACCAATTAGCTCTGTTTTACCCGAGTAAAGACGCTTAGCCGGGCTTGGTTTATCAAATAAACCAGCGCGAAGTTTTACGCGTAATATTCTGCTCACTGCGTCATCAATACGCGACATACTAATTTCGCCTGACTTAACTTGCGCAATTGTATTGTTATAAAGAGGCTTCCAGGCACCTGTTGGCACCATGAAAATATCAAGGCCAGCATTAACGGCTTGCGCACAACTTTCGTTAGTACAGCCTTCAATTTGACCGTGACCGTTCCAATCGCCTACTACAAATCCATCAAAACCCATTCGTGTTTTTAATACATCAGTAAGTAGATATTTATTGCCGTGATTTTTAACGCCATTCCAGCTATTAAAAGAAGCCATAACCGATTGGCTACCTGCTGATAAACCGCCTACATAGCCTTGTGCGTGAATATCAAATAATGATTGTTCACTGTCGATATTATTACCCTGATCATCACCATCAACCGTGCCACCGTCGCCAATAAAGTGCTTAACGGTACTAATTACACGCTTGTCACTTAAAAAGTCGCCATCGGCTTTACCTTGTAAGCCATTTACTATGGCTGCTGAGTAATCATGTACAATTTTTGGATCTTCTGAGTAACCTTCGTAGGTTCTTCCCCAGCGATCGTCGCGCACTACGGCAACTGTGGGTGCAAATACCCAATCAATACCCGTAGCCATTACCTCTACTGCAGTAATCGATGCTATTTGCTCGATTAAATCAGGATTATTCGCCGCGCCTAAACCAATGTTGTGCGGAAATAACGTGGCACCAATTACATTATTATGGCCATGTACTGCATCGGTGCCCCACATAGTTGGGATACTACTGCCATCAACTGAGTCGTCGACAGAAGCTTGATAAAAGCTCTCTGCTAAGGCTACCCAGTCCATAGGTGTTGCATGTTTGTCGCCATTAGGGAATGCGCCACCGCCATTAAGGTATGAACCGAAGCCATATTTACGCATGTCTTCAACGGTAATATCACGAATTTCTGGCTGAATCATTTGAGCAACCTTTTGCTCAAGTGTCATGGCTTTTAAATAGTTAACTATTTTAGCTTCAATATCGGCATCTTTTTTAACGGCAATATTAAGTTTTGGCCAAATTTGCGCTGTTTTAGATAACGTTTCATTAGTTTCAACCGATGTCACTGCGTCGTTTGAACAAGCCGATAAAGTACCTACTGATGCAATTAATGTTGCTAAGGCTATTTTATTAAGTGTAAAAGGGGTTTTCATTATAGAGTCTCCTGCGCATGAACTGGTTTGCTACCGCTTAAACCATAGAACACGATAAATATGTAACATAAAATAGGTAAAACATACGAAAGTTGAACACCCACACTATCAGCAAGTGCACCTTGTAAAAGTGGCACTATTGCACCACCCACAATCGCCAAACACAAGATACCAGAGCCTTGAGCTGTATGTTTGCCAAGTCCATTTAACGCTAAACTAAAAATAGTTGGGAACATAATCGAATTGAATAAACCAACCAATAGTATTGACCACATTGCTAATTGACCCGACGTGCTCATGGCAATAATGACTAAAATAATAGCCATGGTTGCGTTAAAGCCAAGTACTTTACCTGCGGGTAGTTTTTGCATTACAGCAGCACCAATAAAACGCCCAACCATAGCACCACCAAAATAATAAGTGATGTAATGAGCTGCAACATTCTCTTTTAGCCCTGCTATATTTTCTTGTGCTAAAAAGCTTACTAAAAAGCTACCAATTGCCACCTCGGCGCCTACATACATAAATATACCCACAGCACCTAATACAAGATGGCGATACTGCCAAGCACTGCCTTCAATTGCCTCTGATTTTTCGGCTTCTGCTTTTTGCTCGCTCATAATGTCTGGTAATTTAAGCCAAGCAAAAATACCGGCTAGTAAAATAAGCATTGCAGCTAAAAGGAGGTAAGGAAGTTGAACTGACTCTGCATTTTGAGCCGGTGTTAAAAAGGCTTCTGACGCTGAGTCTAGAATTAACAGAGCACCAAATGATGGCGCAACAGTGGTACCTAATGCATTAAAAGCTTGGGTAAGCGTAAGTCGAGATGACGCAGTTTTTGGTGAGCCCAACAAACTTACGTAAGGATTAGCAGATACTTGCAATAACGTTATGCCGCTGGCAAGTACAAATAAAGCGAATAAAAATACAGGGTAACTATGTAAAGACGCTGCTGGGTAAAATAATATACACCCGACTGCTGCAATTAATAATCCAATCACAATGCCTTTTTTATAGCCCACCTTTTTAACTATATAACCACTTGGAAGTGACATTAAAAAGTAAGCGCCAAAAAAGCAAAACTGAACCAACATGGCTTGTACATACGTTAAGTTAAATACGGCTTTTAAGTGTGGGATTAAAATATCATTTAAGCAGGTTATAAATCCCCACATAAAAAATAATGTTGTTAGAGAAGTTAATGCAAAACTGTAATTTTTATCCTGATAGTTTTGCGACTGTGTGTGTGTTGTCACTGGTGCTGAACTTGCCATGTGTTCTCCGTATTTTATTATTATAAATCTATTCTTAAGGTGCCCTGTTTTAGTTTTCAGCTGTCTTTAACCATCCAGAAGCATTAAAGAGTTGACCTAAGAATTAATAAACACTAACCTTAAATGTAAGCGCTTTCATATGCAATTAAATACGAACAAGCTGTATATTTCAACACTTTTTATTTTTTGTACCACGCATACAGCATTAATTAAGCAAAAACACAGAGCTTATTTCTCTGTAAATGACTAACAAAAGGTTTGTTATTAATGACAAAATTATCATTACCACCCCATTCACCGCTTTTATCTAAAAACTTTGTATACGGTGTGGCCACAGCTTCTTTTCAAATAGAAGGCGGATCCCAAGATCGTCTCCCATGTATTTGGGACACTTTTTGCGATACGCCCAATAAAATAGTCGATAGCTCAGACGGTCATACCGCGTGCGATCACTATAACCTTTGGCGTGATGATATAGACCTTATTGAGTCACTTGGCGTAGATGCTTACAGGCTTTCTATTTCTTGGCCGCGCGTGATGACCCAAGACGCAAAGTTAAATCCTGTTGGCGTGAAGTTTTATACTGATATTTTAGATGAGCTAAAACGTCGCAATATTAAAGCCTTTGTTACTTTGTACCACTGGGATTTACCGCAACACCTTGAAGATGAAGGCGGTTGGCTTAACAGACAAACAGCTTACGCTTTTGAACATTACGTAAATTTAATTACCAAAGCCTTTGGCGATCGCGTTCACTCTTATGCCACATTGAATGAACCATTTTGTAGTGCGTTTTTAGGTTACGAAATTGGTATTCATGCCCCAGGTAAAGTGGGTAAAGAATATGGCCGTAAAGCAGCGCACCATTTATTATTAGCCCACGGACTCGCTATGAGCGTATTAAAGCAAAACTCGCCTAATACATTAAATGGCATAGTGCTTAACTTTACGCCGTGTTATAGCCTTACTCAAAGTGACGAAGACTTAAAAGCCACTGCATTTGCAGACGACTATCTTAATCAGTGGTATATCAAACCAATAATTGATGCCCAATATCCTGATATAATTAATCAATTACCATTAAACCATCAGCCTGAAATTCTTGAGGGCGATATGGAACTAATTTCTCAATCTATTGATTACTTAGGTATTAATTTTTATACTCGCCAAGTTTATAAAGCGCACCCTACTGATATCTATGAACCCATTGCACCAACGGGTCCGTTGACTGATATGGGATGGGAGGTTTACCCGCAATCGTTTACCGACCTGCTCGTATCGCTTAATAAAACATACACCTTACCGCCTATTTATATAACCGAAAATGGTGCAGCAATGCCCGACACATATAATAATGGTGAAGTTAACGACTTAGACCGTTTAAGTTATTATAATACTCATTTAAACGCGGTTCATAATGCAATTGAACAAGGTGTTGTTATACATGGCTACTTTGCTTGGAGCCTAATGGATAACTTTGAATGGGCAGAAGGCTATTTAAAACGTTTTGGTATTGTGTATGTAGATTATAAAACCCAGCAACGCACTATTAAAAACAGTGGCTTAGCTTATAAAGAACTCATCTCTAAAAGATAAGAGCATACCCATAACTAAAAACAAGTATAAAGCGGGATAAATAATCATGGTCAGTGTAAAAGAAAAAATAGCGTATGGCTTAGGCGACACCGCCAGTAATATTATTTTTCAAACAGTTATGATGTTTTTAATGCTGTACTACACAGACGTAGTGGGTTTATCACCCGCTGTTGTCGGTACTATGTTTTTAGCAGTACGTATTTTTGATGCCGTAACCGACCCATTAATGGGCAACCTTGCTGACAAAACACATACGCGCTGGGGGCACTTTCGCCCCTACCTACTTTGGCTTTCACTTCCTTTTGCCATTATTAGTATTTTAGCGTTTACTACGCCTGATTTAGAAGGCACCGATAAAATAATTTACGCCTTTACTACTTACACACTTCTTATGGTGGCTTACACCGCTATCAATATTCCTTATTGTGCACTGGGCGGTGTACTTACTGCAGATGTAAAAGAGCGCGTGACTATTCAGTCTTACCGGTTTGTATTTGGTATGTTAGGCGGCGTAATAGTAGCGGGTTGTACTATGCCAATGGTTGAGTACTTTGGCCAAGGCGATGCAGCTAAGGGCTATCAATACACCATGACTGCAATGAGCATTTTAGGCTTTGTACTTTTTTTACTTTGTTTTTTAGGCACAAAAGAGCGTATACAACAGCCAAAAGAGCAAAACATTCCTTTTGCCCAAAGTGTTAAAGCATTAATTAAAAACGATCAATGGCGAACACTTTGCTTAGCTGCGTTTTTTTTACTTACCGGTCAAGTATTAAGGCTTACGCTTGCTGTTTACTACGTAAAATACTATTTAGGTCGAGACGATTTAATCACCTTATTTATGACACTAGGCGTTGCAGCAAGCATGCTAGGGTGTGCTTTAGCTCAACCGCTTGCAAAGCGCTTTTGTAAAATAAAAGCCTATATAAGCTTACAAGTTATTGCCGCCGCTATTTGTGGTTTTAGTTACTTTATTAGTAAAGATCAATTAGTACTCGCATTTACTGCCTTTATTTTATGGAAATTCTTTTTAGATATGGCAACCCCTTTGTTGTGGGCAAAAATGGCCGACACCATAGATTACGGGCATGAAAAAACAGGTGTACGCATTACGGGTTTAGTTTATTCAGGCGTCATATTTTTTATTAAAATGGGCGTGGCGGTAGGCGGCGCAATTGCAGGCTGGTTGTTATCTTTTTACAGTTATCAGGCCGATGTAGTACAAACACTTGATACTCAACACGGTATTTTACTTTCATTTACTGTGTTACCTGCTTTTGGATCTTTATTTGTTGCCTACATAATGAAAAAATATACACTGACTAATCAGGTTGTTGAAAATATTCAATCTAAACTAACAGCTAGTTAAGATATATACTCTAAGGTATTATTTAGCCGAAGTAGTTAAGGATAAGCGAGTGAACAAATAACATGGCAACAATTTATCAAGTCTCAGAGCTTGCGGGCGTATCGTTAGCCACCGTTTCTCGCGTGATGAACAAAAATACCCGTGTAAGCGATAAAACTAAACAAAAAGTGCTTGATGCTATGGCGCAGCTTGGCTACAAGCCTAATTCAATAGCGCAATCTTTAGCCTCTAACTGTACTAACAGTGTCGGTATTTTAGTGTCTGAGTTACATGGTCCTTTCTTTGCCCAAATGATGGCAGGTATTGAATCAGAGCTTCGTGCTGCGGGTAAACACGTTATTATTACCACCGGACACAGTGAAGAAGACAAAGAACAAGAAGGCATTGAGTTTTTAATTAGCAGACGCTGCGATGCCATTATTTTGCACGTTGAAGCCGTCTCAGACGACTACCTAATAAAATTAAGCCAAGGCTCTACACCCGTTTATTTAATGAGCCGTTACGTAGAGCAACTAAAAGACAACTGTATCAGCCTAGATAATCAATTAGGTGGTTACCTAGCCACTAAATCGATATTAAATCAAGGCCATACACAAATAGCGTATATTGCAGGCCCGCAGTTTAAAGCCGATGCATTTAATAGACTTGAAGGTCACAAACAAGCGCTTACAGAGGCTGGTGTTAAATTTGATCCTACGCTTTATTATATTGGCGACTTTAACGAAACTGGCGGTAGTAAAGGCTTAAAACATTTTATTGATGAAAAGCTCAGCTTTACTGCACTAGTGTGCGCCAATGACGAAATGGCTTCCGGTGCTATGAAATATGCTCGAGAGCACGGTTATAATTTACCAATTGATTTATCGATTGTTGGATTTGATAACGTTATTTTTGCAAACTACCTATACCCTACACTCACGACCATAGATAATCCGGTCGGGAAAATGGGCGAAATGGCAGCTAAATTAGTGCTTAAAGATGTTTATCAAAATAAAAACCTTGTTATAAATCGCTTTTTTGAACCTACTTTAATGCAGCGCGATTCATCTGCACCACTTATCAAATAAAGACTAAAAGCAAATACTAATTTTGGTACAAAAAAGCGGCTAAATGCCGCTTTTTATATGTGAGCTACTTAACAATCCAAGGTGTTACTTTAATAACGTTCGATATATCGCCAAGTGACGCGGTATCATCTTCCCAGTTATCTTCAACTGCAAAATAACACACTGACTTTTCACACGTTATGCCCTTATCATCAAATTGCACTGGGCTCTTAAATGTAACTGCTACGCCCTTTTGCTCTGGTAATAAAAACCACATTAATTTACTTACAAAAAAGCCCGACAAATCAGTTAACAGCTCATCAAGTTCTTCGTTAATGGTATATAACGACTGCTTTGAAAACGTTAAATCTTCAAGTTCGTTTGCTTCAATTTGAAGTTTTAATTGGCAATCATGATCTGGATTTTGTGGCTGCACCACAATGACGGCTTTATCTGTATCAAGTTGCTTATCGAACGGTAATAGTAATTGTGCTTTATCGGTGAAGTTAAGTGGGTACTCGTTTCTTTCAGTTAAAATAGTGCCGCTTTTAATGGCACACGCTTCATTAGTTGCTATATCACTTATATAAAAATTAACTCGCGCATATTGAAAGTCGCCTTTGTTAACAACTTTTAATCGGTCATAAAAACCGTCATACGACATAACAAATTCTCTTGCATTAACATTAAATGCACTCATGCCCAGCAGCACTAACGCAATGGCGTTGGTGCAATTAAAAATGTATTTATTCATCAAAGTAGGCTCTATTTTGGCTAATCATCGTGTTTAGCTCTTCTATATACGCTTCACCGCGCTCAGAGTAAGACATTAAACCATGTGTAAGTTCAGTCGCTAAAATTGGTTTTTGCTCAAGACGTAAGTTTTCACGTATTGCGCGCAAATCTTTATAAGCAGGATGCGTATTTATGTTTTTAAAATAAGAGTTTATAGCAGCTCTTACCGATTTAAACGCAGCAACTTCGTGTGCAGCTCCAGTATTACGGCGTTTTGGTACCATGCCACAACCTTTTGTGTAACACCACTGACCAAAAAAGTTAAGGCCAATACGTGCAAAACGCGATGTGCCCCACGCAGATTCATTCGCAGCTTGCATAAGCGCTAATTCTTTAGGGATTATATCAACACGGCGTAGTGCTTGCGTAAGTATTAGCGTATCAATGGTGGTTGGTAAACCGTACGACTTTAAAATTTTAACAATATCTTTGCTTTGTTTAGATTGCAGTGGCTCGTTACCCTCAAGCATCATGCGTGCTATTTCAAGCTTAGCGCGTTGCTGTAATATTTTTTTGTTTTCGGCTTCAACGTGCGGACGAATAAAGCTAAAAAATGCATGTTTTTTTTCTTTAACATCACTAAATTCTGAAAACTTTGGCAGTTTTACATTATGTAATGGTTTTTCTTTTTTCTTCACTTTTTTTGGTTGTTCTGACGTTTGTTCATCTAATTCAACATCATCATTTTGTATAAACGGATATGCAAGCGCCCATACAAAAAACACTGTTAGTAAAAGCTTAAAAATCGTTTTTAACATGTATTCTCTCTTTGAAACAACAACTATGCATGGTTAATACACAAGCATACGAAGGCGCATTATACCTAAGCCACTTTATAAACGCGAATAACTGGGGTTTGATGACCTTTTACGGTTGAATTTTCAGCAGTGGATTTGGGTTTTAGATAAAACAGAGCCTATGTAGTGCATTTGTTCATTCGCAATTTATAAGTCCATGGGTATACTGAGCAAAGTTTAATAATATTAACTATGTGTGAGTAAGCAGTATGGATAAACAATGGCAAAGCCGAATAATAGAGCAATATAAACATCGTCCTAACGATAACCGCTCGCCGTGGCAGGTCGACCGTTCGCGTATTATTCATGCCGCAGCATTTAGGCGTTTGCAAGCTAAAACCCAAATTATGGGCATAGGCCTAAACGACTTTTACCGCACTCGCCTTACCCACTCTTTAGAAGTATCGCAAATTGGTACCGGCATATTGCGCCATTTAAAAGCGCAACATAGCGACTTTACGCACTTTCCATCAACTGGACTGCTAGAAACACTGTGTTTGGCGCACGATATTGGCCATCCGCCTTTTGGTCATGGTGGTGAAATAGCGCTAAATTACATGATGCGCGATCACGGTGGTTTTGAAGGTAACGCACAAACACTGCGCATAGTTGCAAAACTTGAGCCCTATAGTAATGGGCACGGTATGAACCTAACTCGTCGTACTTTATTAGGTTTTATAAAATACCCCGCGTTTATTAATACGCTTTGGCATACCATTCCCGATGCCACAACCGGTCGTGCATTTATAAAAGCAGATGATTGGCGCCCTGCCAAAGGGTTATACAACGACGATGCAGCCATATTCAATTGGATAGTAGAACCACTGAGTCAAAACGATAAAACATTGCTAGGTAACCATGCCGCTATTGATAAGTACCGCGCTAAAACAACGTATAAATCGCTCGACAGCGCCATAATGGAACATGCCGACGATATAGCATACGCGGTACATGACTTAGAAGATGCCATTGCAACCCACGTACTCACATTAGACGATTGGCAAACCCATGCTCTGCCCCATTTAAAAGCACTAAACTTTGACTGGCTAAACGACATGCTTGAATCGCTGACCCAGCGCTTGTTTTCAAAAAATGATTATGAGCGAAAAGATGCCATAGGTGAGCTGGTTAATACCTTTATTATTCATATACATTTGGATATACAAAACGATAACTTTGAATGCCCCATTTTAAAGTACACCGCTAAATTAGATGCCCAATACGACAGTGTATTGCAAATACTTAAGCATTTTGTGTTTCAACGTTTAATACGTGACCCCGAAATGCAGCAAATAGAGTTCAAAGGTCAAAACTTACTAATAGAGTTATTTACCGCGTTTGCTAGCGATCCGCTGCGTTTATTGCCCGAAACAACACAAGCACAATACATAGAAGCGCAAAAGCAAAACCAAGGGATGCGTATAATTTGCGATTATTTGAGCGGAATGACCGACGAGTACGCCTATAAAACATACCAACGATTGTTTTCACCTATGCAGTAGCTAACTGCTAACTGCTAACATTGAAAAGGCCGAGTAAATTTAATTTACTCGGCCTTTTTGCTCAGCTATTAAAGTTAGCTATTTTGTTAAAGCGCTTTTATAACGACTCTACGCCCATGTTATATAGCGTAAAACCAAATATATCAGCGTACTGCTCAATTGTTTTACTCGTTGGTGTACCTGCACCATGCCCCGCATTGGTTTCTATGCGAATAAGCGTTGGATTATTACCCGTTTGCTTTGCTTGAAGCTCAGCTGCAAACTTAAACGAATGCGAAGGGACAACGCGGTCATCATGATCGCCAGTTGTGATCATAGTCGCTGGATACTCAACACCTGCTTTTACATTATGAAGTGGTGAGTAACCTTTAATGTATTCAAACATTTCTTTGCTTTGCTCACTGGTACCATAGTCGTATGCCCAACCAGCGCCCGCAGTAAATGTATGGTAGCGCAGCATATCAAGTACGCCTACAGCAGGTAGAGCTACTTGGAATAGGTCTGGGCGCTGCGTCATCACTGCGCCAACTAACAAACCACCATTAGATCCACCGCGAAGTGCTAAGCGCTTTTTAGATGTGTACTTTTTATCTTTTAAATACTCAGCTGCGGCAATAAAATCGTCAAACACATTTTGCTTTTGCAATTTAGTGCCTGCATTGTGCCAGTCTTTACCGTACTCACCACCACCGCGAATATTAGCGACGGCGTATACACCACCTTGCTCAAGCCATACCGCATTAACGGGGCTGAAGCTTGGCGTTAAACTAATATTAAAACCACCGTAACCGTATAAAATTGTAGGGTTAGAACCATCAAGCTTAATGCCTGTTTTATAGGTAATTACCATCGGTATTTTAGTGCCGTCTTTTGATGTGTAAAACACTTGCTCAGACGTGTAATCATCACTATTAAAATCAATAGCTGACTTGCGATAAACACCCGATTCACCCGTAGCTACATCAAACGTATAAGTAGTACCTGGTGTTTTGTAGTTAGTGAACGAATAATAAAGCGTTGTTTGATCTTTTTTACCGCCAAAACCACGTGCTGTACCCACGCCTGGCAATGTAATTTCGCGAATTAGCTCGCCTTTTTTGTTGTACTGTTTTACCTGAGAAATAGCATCAACCATGTAGTTGGCAAAAAAGGTATCGCCGCCTTTTGTCAGGTTTAGTACGTTTTTGGTTTCAGGAATTAAATCAACCCAATTTTCTGGGCTTGGGTTACTTGCATCAACCGTCACTACTTTTTTGTTTGGTGCACTAAGGTTAGTAACTAAAAACAGCTTGCTGCCTTCGTTATCAATAACTGATGTATCTGAATCAGTATTTCCTACAACCGTTACAAACTCACTGTTTTCTTTTGTTAGATCTTTTATAAACAGCTTATTGCCTGAAGTAGACGTACTTGCCGAAATAAGTAAGTAGCGGCCGTCATGAGTTACATCAGCGCCTACATAGCGATGTTTTTGCTCATCAGTTTCACCAAATACAACACTATCAGCAGATTGTGCATTACCTAACTTATGGTAATACGCTTTATGCTGATCTGTTTTAGCCGAAAGCTCACTGCCTTTAGGTTTTTCGTAACTTGAATAGTAAAAACCTTCGTTGCCAAGCCACTCTATGCCACTAAATTTAACGTCAACAAGCGCTTCTTCAACTTGTTCTTTAGTATGTGCATCAATAACTATAATTTTACGCCAGTCGCTGCCGCCTTCAGATATTTGATACGCGAGTAATGACCCATCTTTTGAAAACGATAAACCCGACATAGACGTCGTACCATCTTCACTAAACTTGTTTGGATCTAAAAATACTTCAACGTCGCCACCATCTTTACTGCGGTACAAAACATATTGATTTTGCAGGCCATCGTTTTTATAAAAATAGGTGTAATCGCCTTCAGTAAAAGGAGCGCCTATTTTTTCGTAGTTCATTAGTTTTTCAAGGCGCTGCTTTAACTTATCGCGATAAGGAATTTGTTCTAAATAAGAAAACGTTAAATTATTTTGCGTTTTAACCCAATCGGCAGTCTCGCTGCTCATGTCATCTTCAAGCCAACGATATGGGTCACTAACCGCTTCTTCAAAGTAGGTATCTACTACATCGCCTTTTTTTGTTTCTGGGTATATAACTGCGTTAACTTGCTTCATAGGTGCTTTTACTTCTTCTTGAGTTACCGTATTAGTTGGCTCTGAACAGCCGCTAAGCGCTACAATTACAGCACACGCTAGAGTATGTTTAAACATCCCGAGTTCCATTCTTATTTATTAATAGTGCGCCTAAGTTATTAACTTTTAGCCCTTTTGTCTATTTAGATGCGTTAAGCGCCATTTATCGCTGTAAACAAATGTAAACTTACGCTTTAATAGCACGACCCTCATTAAAATAAAAAACAATAAAAGAGCACACTATGCAAAGTACAAACCCCACGTATAAAAGCTTTAAAGCCTTCTACCCTTATTATTTAAAAGAGCACCGCAACGTGACTTGCCGCCGCTTACATTTTATAGGAAGCACCCTCGTTCTTGTTGTAATCGCAATAGCATCATTAAAACAACACTACAGTTTATTGTGGCTATTACCTGTTATTGGATATGGGTTTGCGTGGGTCGGGCATTTCTTTTTTGAAAAAAACCGCCCTGCTACTTTTAAACACCCTTTTTACAGTTTGTGGGGAGATTGGGTAATGTTTAAAGACATACTTATTGGAAAAATTAAATTTTAACACTATTTCTAGCACTCTTTTTTATACCAATTACTTATAAAAACAAAATTACTTCATGCTTTAAAGTATAGGTTCTAATGAGTAGTACATAATTTATAACACACCCATTAAATGTTAATTTAGTTAACATTTAATGGGTGTATTTTTATTTTATATTTTTAAAAATATTTATAGCTCAACAGTTGTTTATTGCCAGCCCAATAAAAATGGCTTCCTACAAATAATTAGTTAAATCTACCAACCTCATCTTACCAGTTAATTAAACGTTAAATTTAATTTTTAAATATAATTCATTATCCATCAATTACTTAGCAATTACCTTCGCTATATAACTAAAACAATGGTCATTATAAAAAACAACCAAATGTAATTATAAAAACCCTTAAATTAATTGAATGTTATTCAATTGACTGACTTTGTTAATTAAGTATATGTTCAAGGTAACAAAGAGGTTTAATCTTTATCTTTTTGTACAAAACTAAAATAATTCAATGGGTATGGGGAAATACAGCATGAATAGAAAACCGTTATTAAAATTACAGCAGTCGGTACCACAAATATTACTCGCCATGAGTGCATCAGCTGCACTAGTTGGTTCGCTCTCAGTAAATGCTGCAGAGCAAGACACCAAAGCAGAAGAAAACATCGAACAAATAAGCGTAATTGGCTCTCGCCGATTAGGCCGTACAGTAGAAGACAGCGCAGTACCCATCGATATAATTGGTGCAGATGCACTTAAAAATTCAGGCTTTACTGAAACGAATGCCCTACTTAGCAATTTATTACCTAGCTTTAACTTCCCGCAAGCATCACTTACTGATGGTAGCGACCATGTACGCCCTGCTCAACTTCGTGGTTTAGCACCTGATCACACTTTAGTGCTTGTTAATGGTAAACGCCGCCACAGTAATGCATTACTTAACTTAAATGGCTCAACGGGTCGTGGTTCATCATCAGTTGATTTAAATGCTATTCCAGCAAATGCTATCGACCGCATTGAAGTATTACGTGATGGTGCAGCAGCCCAATATGGCTCTGATGCTATAGCCGGTGTTATTAATATTGTGCTTAAAAGTGCCAGCAGCGGTGGCTCAGTGGCGGCTATATATGGTGCTAACGTAACCGAAATGGACGGTGTACCACAGCTTGAGTCTGTATCTGAAGGCAGTGATGGTAATTTAGCCTTTACCGAAGGGGGCGATCGCTCTTTAACAGACGGCCAAACACTAACGCTGCAAGGTAATATGGGTTTTGAACTTGGCGATAATGGCTTTTTAAACATTTCAACAGAATACCGCGACCGCCATTCAACTAACCGCTCTGACTACGATAATCGTGAAAACTACGCACGATTAGATGATGGCTCTCTCGACCCACGTGAACTTACCGTAAATCGATATAACCATAACTTTGGTAATGGCGATGTAGAAGACTTTTCAGTGTTTTATAACGCAGGTTACCAGTTAACAAATGAGGTCGATTTATATTCGTTTGGCTCTTACAGCAAACGCGAAGGCGAAGGCGGTGGTTTTTATCGCCGTGCAAGCGATAGCCGTAATATAGAAGAAGTTTATCCTGATGGCTTTTTACCTGTTATCACCTCAGACATAGATGACTTTTCACTGGCACTTGGCGCTAAAGGTTTTGTAAGTGAATGGAATTACGATGTATCGGCCGTATATGGTCAAGATGCATTTGAGTTTGGTGTAATAAATAGTTTAAATACCTCATACGGCCCGACTAGCCAAACAAGCTTTGATGCAGGAACACTTACTTACAATCAACTTACCTTAAACGTTGATTTTAGTCGCGAAGTAGACGTCAGCTTTTTAGAAAGCTCGGTAAGTGTAGCTGTAGGTGCTGAGTATCGCCGCGAAGGATACCAAATAGATGCAGGCGAAGAAGCTTCATATGCACAAGGCACATTTGGCCCAGGAGGCGCAGTAACCGACCCAGTTGATGGCCCATTTGGCGCAGCGGGCGCACAAGTATTCCCAGGGTTTACACCCGAATCAGAGGGCGATAATAGCCGCCATAACGTGAGCTTGTATATAGACCTTGAAACCTACCTAACCGACGATTGGAATTTAGCGGTTGCCGCCCGTTATGAAGATTACTCAGACTTTGGCGATACACTTAACGGTAAAGTTGCGACTCGTTATTCATTAACTGAAGACTTAGCGCTGCGCGCCTCTGTATCAACTGGTTTTAGAGCACCTTCTTTGCAGCAACAATACTTTACCTCAGTGGCCACTGTATTTGTTGATGGCGAACCAACCGAAACAGGTACGTTCGCACCAAGCAGTGATGTAGCAAAAGCACTGGGCTCACCGGGTCTTGAAGCTGAAGAAGCAACAAACTACGGCGTTGGTTTTACATGGTCTACCGACTTTAATTTCAGCTTATCGGTTGATTACTACCAAATATTAATTGATGACCGCATTGTGTTATCAAACAACTTATCGGGCGATGCTATTGCCGATTTACTTCAAGGCACAGGTGCTAATCAAGGTCGTTTCTTCTTAAATGCAATTGACAGTAAAACCCGTGGTGTTGATGTGGTTGCCTCTTATAATGTAGCAACTGATGGTTATGGCGATTTAGCCTTTAACCTAGGTTACAACTACGGTAAAAATGAAGTAACAAATATTATCGACCCACCAGCAGAGCTGCAAGGTGCAGGGTTCGATCAAGACAACCTGTTCTCAGGCACTGAGCTGCGTCGTTTTGAAGTAAGCACACCGCGTAATAAGTACAACTTAAGCGCAACATGGACTAACGACGACATACGCACCACGCTTAGAACAACACGTTACGGTGAAACTCAAGATCCATCATCAACGGCAGAGCTAAATGAAGTACTAAAACCAAAATGGATCACTGATTTAGACGTAGCTTATGCACTTACCAATAACGTATCGTTAAGCTTGGGAGCGAATAACATTTTTGATATTTACCCAGACGCAACACGCGAAAATGTTGACGAAGTAAGCACTTTCTCACGCTTGTTCGCATACTCTAGCTTCTCGCCGTATGGATTTAACGGACGCTACGTGTACGGTAAAATAGAAATGAAGTTTTAATAAGCGCAGCTTAAAGTAACCAAACACACAAAAGCCACCGATTAGGCTGTCTCTTATACACAAATCCCTGCTAAGAAATTAGCGGGGATTTTTTTGAACTAAATCTCAATGTCATGATCAGATCTTCAAATCTTGTTTGAGGGCACATTATGATTAACGAACATACTCAT